>CAVRNM010000177.1:0-5430 GCA_963722225.1 uncultured Verrucomicrobiae bacterium | reverse complement strand
CCGCCATCGGCACGGTGCCGGCATTGGGAAGCCAGATCCTCAGCGTCACGTTTACGCCGGACGACACGACCGACTGCACGACGGCAACTGCAAAGCAGACGCTGCTGGTCAATCCTGTCGCTCCAACGGCGGATCCGGCAGCCGCAGTGATTGCATCCGGTTTCGATGCTACATGGGCTGCCGTGACTGGGGCGACCGGTTATTACGTAGACGTTTCGACCGGCAGTTCGTTCGATTCCTTTGTCGCGGGGTACGAAAACCTCGACGTCGGAAACGTGACCCAGATCGACCTGGTTGGTTTGGATCCCGGCACGACCTACTATTACCGAGTGCGGGCCTATGACGGCGTGAGCACGGGGACCAACTCCGGCACGATCACAGTGACGACGCCGGCGGCTATTGTCATCAAGGCCCCCCTGACCGTCAGCACGCTTGCAGGCCAGGCGCTGAGTTATGGCTTCGTCGACGGCACGGGCACCGCCGCGCGATTCTGCTATCCTTCGGGTGTTGCTGTGGACAGCAGCGGCAATGTCTATGTCGCCGATACCGACAACAACGCGATCCGGAAGATCGTCGCCTCGACCGGCGCGGTGAGCACGCTGGCTGGTGGGCTCCAGACGGCGTTGGGGGCCGACGCTATTTCGGAAGGGTTTGCCCGGCCTTCTGGAGTGGCAGTGGACGGTTCTGGCAACGTTTACGTGGCCGACACCTTGAACAACATGATTCGCAAGGTAACCTCCGCCGGCGTCGTCAGTACGATCGCCGGCCAAGCGGGCGTCGCCGGGAGCGCCGACGGGACGGGAACAGCTGCATTATTCCAGGGGCCCCAGGGCCTGGCAATCGACCCTAGTGGAGAGGCTCTCTATATTGCCGACACGAACAACCAGACAGTGCGAAAGATGGTCCTCTCAAGCGGTGAAGTCAGCACGATCGCCGGTTTGGCGGGAACTTCTGGAAGCGCCGACGGGACGGGCAGCAGTGCGTTGTTCAACGGTCCTTTTGGGGTGGCCGTTGACAGCAGCGGGAACGTCTACGTGGCCGATGCCGATAATAACACGATCCGAAAGGTCACCTCTTCAGGAGTGGTGACTACCATTGCGGGCCTGGCGGGGAGCTCTGGTGGCGCTGACGGCACTGGAGGCACGGCAACGTTTGATAGCCCCTCGGCCTTGACGATCGATTCCTCCGGGAAGCTGTATGTTGCTGACACGGGCAACTTCACAATCAGGGTAGTGGTGCCTTCCACCGGTGTCGTAAGCACTTTGGCGGGCGTTGCGGGAACCAGCGGAAGCAGCGATGGGCTCGGGTCGGCTGCGCTATTCTTCCAACCCGCTGGAATTGCAGCGGATAACAATGGTGATCTCTATATCGCCGACACCGATAATCACACGATACGGCTAGGTGTTCTGGCAGCGACTCCTATGATTACCTCCCAGCCGCAAAGCCAGACGGTGACAGCCGGTGGAAGTGCCCAGTTCTCAGTCACCACGACCGGGCAGCCAGCTGTGAGTTATCAATGGTACCTTGGAACAACAGCGATCAGCGGTGCCAAAAGCAGCACTTACAACTTGTCCGACGTTCAATCTGGCAATGCCGGCAATTACACCGTCGTTGTCTCCAATGTCATAGGCAGCGTGACCAGCAATGTGGCACGCTCACGGTCAATGCCGCGGGCGGTGGAGGCGCTGGATCAAACAGCGGTAGTGGCGGTGGTGCACCCAGCGAGTCGTTTTGCAGTGCGCTGCTCTTCCTTGTGGCAGGACGATTATGTAAACGGAGGACGAAATCGAAGACCTGATTTTCGCAGCACTGCGATGGCGAAACCGACTGACTGATCGGCAACCGGTAGTCTTGCCTTAATGGGAACTCGGACTCACTTTCTATGCGCAAAGTCATATTGCCCCTAGACGGCGCTGCTTCTCTACGTTGTGCTGCGCTTCCAATCGTTCCTGCACGACTGACGCCACGGCTTCACGCGCTTGTTCACCCTGATCCGCGGGTTTTCTGAGACCGATTCGATCTGCCCGGCTTGCTGCAGTTCAATGGGACAGCCGGCGACCCTGGCGCGGTCGCGCCCAACCCGAGCAGGGGTTCCTCCCCGGGTTGGCTCCGGCGGTAACGGGATAGCACGCGGTGCAATCCGTCGTTGCCTCCCGGCTTGATCCTCGAAATCATGAATGCCCTCCGATCGAATCCGCCATGCCCATGCGCCGCATCAGCGACTTCCCCAGACGCTCGCCCTGCTATTAGACGGTAGTGATCCGAAATCAGTAGGTGCCGTCAGGATCCAACTTTATTGTCTGCCGCCGGCCTTCCGGAGGCCTTTGAGTTGCCATCTTTATTGTCCAGTCGCCGACTTTATTATCCAGTTGCCGACTCTATTGTGCGGATACACCAGCTGTACTCAGATAATAAAGTTGGAAACTGAAACCGATGCTAAAGCGTTGATTCCCAACGAGAGCCATTTTGACTCAGAACAAATAAAGTTGGAAACTGGAGGTCGGTTTCGAAGGCCAGGGCAGGGGAGGCCAGATAATAAAGTCGGAAACTGAGTTCTCAGACTGTCGTTGGTACCCGCGCTAACCAGTTGTGCATTAGGAAGATCAATGGACGTCGCCAATCTGGATGAAATCTGGCCCCACGCTCCAGCAAGCGCTTGGGAATTGCTCACTCCATCAATGCCTTTTCGCACACAGCAAACCTCGAACAAGAACAGCAGCAATATGGGACACCGACTTGTGGATGGCGGTTTTTTCGCCCACAGGATCAGATGATCTGCAGACCTCACCGGGTTCGAATACCGGTGGTGGTTGAGAAAGGAAGCCGGGCTGGTGGGATGCTAACTGAGTAGTTTGGTTTCGCGCAACCACCTCTGGATTTCCTCACCGGAGTTTTTCACGTCGCTTCCCCAGAAGGCCCGGCCATCGAGGACGGTCGCCCCGGGACTCAGCCTTTTCACGTCCTGCACGCTTTTCGCCTGCCGGCTGCCCTCGTGGGTAATGAAAGGAACAATGGTCTTTCCGGAGAGGTCGTGGGCCGAAAGCCAGGTCATTACCGGAGGGGCGATCGTGCTCCACCAATTTGGCGAGCCAACGAGGATCACGTCGAAAGCCTTTAGGTCCGGTCCATTCGATTTCAGGATCGGCCGGTATTCCGTCCGCAGTTCCTGTTTAGCCTGATTCACGACGGCATCGTAGTCGGCCGGATAAGGATCCACCGGCACGATCTCGAAGACGTCTGCTCCAGTCGCTTCCCGGATCTGACGGGCGATCTCGCGCGTGTTTCCACTGTGCGAGAAGTAGGCGACAAGCATCTTCTTGAACGCGTTCATCGTTCTACCTTTGCTGCCGGTAATCGGACGGAGAGAGGCCGGCCTCTCTCCGGAAGACCTGGGCAAAGTGGCTTGGATTCGAGTAACCAACCTCGTTCGCGACCGTAATCACGCTCTTGTTCGTCTCACGCAGTAGACGTCGGGCGGCATCCATCCGCAGTTTGATTTGGTACTGCGATGGCGGCATGCCCGTGGCCCGCCTGAATAACCGGTTGAAGTGGAATTCGCTCATGCCGGCCTGTTCTGCGAGTAGCGGGAGACTGAATTCCTCAGCGACGTGTTCGGCGATCCAATCGGTGACACGCCGCAGTTTGAATCCAGGCAGCGCTGTTTCCGTGCGCGCCTGTTCCGTCAGTGCCGTGTAGTTGCGCGCGAGATGGACGGCAATCGCCTGCGCAATGCCCCTCACAAAAAGGCCGCTCGCCGAACGCCGATTCGCCTCCTCCCTTAACTGTTGCAGCAGCGAAGTGAGCGCTGAATCTTCGAAACCGGAAATGTCACGCAGGCGGGCGTTCACAGCCTCGGCGCCAAAAACATCCTCCAATGCTTCGTTGAACAAGGGCAGACTGAGCAGCACGAGCACCACTTGGAATGGCTCGGGCGTCAGGGTTTTCCAGCGGAACTCGTAGGGCGCGCCCGCGGCGGTGACGAACAACGATCCTTTCTTCAGATGGCTCGTGACCCAGGGTCCGTTGTCTTCTCGTTCCTGTGCCTCAGCCTCGCCGGAAGTGGTCCAGGCAATGAAGGGCTCAGTCACGGTCGGCATGGTGAAAACGTCGGCAACAGGCGGAAGGGCGATGACCGATAACCGGACATCTCGCCACGCCGGGCCCTTGCTCGCGGCGATCCTCTTTCCCACGACATAGTGGTCGATAGCTTCAGCGGACGTCGTGTCCGGAGTCGTCATGCGTGCGAGCGTAGAGCCGTTGGCTCGCAGATTACAACTTCTGCAGATCCCTCGTCCAAAAAGAACGGAAAGTCCGCGGTCCCAGCGGGCATCGCTTGAACCGAAGGAGTCCGTCGGGAAGGGAAAATCGACGCGAGACCCTCATTTGGGCGTGACTGCACTCCAGACGACGCAACCAGCGCCGATGCTAACAATGCGAAATCCCGAGTCGGAACGCTTACAGTTCCTGGCGCGTAGGTCGGAACAAGATTTCGTTGATGTCGACTTCGTCCGGCTGGCTGATGGCAAACGCGACCACCCGAGCGAACGATTCAGCGGGAATTGCGACCGTTGCGTAGAATTTGTGGATGCGCTCCGAGACATCCGGCTCGGTGATGCTATCCGGCAGTTCCGTGGCGACCGCGCCCGGCGAGATGATCGTCGTGCGGATGTTGTAGGGCTTTACCTCCTGGCGGAGCCCTTCGGACAGCGCGCGCACGGCGTGCTTGGTGGCAGCATAGACGGCGCCGGCGGGCGTGACCTTGTGGCCGGCAACCGAGGAGACGTTGATGATGTGTCCCGCCTTTTGCCGCTTCATATGCGGCAACGCCGCGGCGATGCCGTACAGCACGCCCTTGATGTTTACGTCAATCATCTGGTCCCACTCGTCAGTCTTGAGGCGTTCCAGCGGAGAATGCGGCATTAGACCGGCGTTGTTGATCAGAACGTCAATCCGTCCGAATTCTTGCACGGCAGTATCGACGAGGTTTCTTACTTGGTCACGGTTGGTGACGTCGGTCACGATGGCTAGCGCCTTACCCCCGCGGCCGACCAACCCGTCCGCCAATGCCTGAATGCGATCTGCGCGCCGGGCACCGAGCACAACAGTTGCGCCCTGCGTCGACAGGTGCCGCGCTGCCGCTTCGCCGAGACCGCTGCTCGCGCCGGTGATAACGATGACTTTTCCTGCAATACTGTTGCTCATGATTCTTGGCCGGCGCTCGCAGGCGCCTGATATTGTTCGTCTGTGACCTTCTCCATCCATTCGACGGCCTTGTCGTCAAGCTGCTCCTGAATCGCAATGTGTGTCATTGCGGTTGTGGGAGCAGCGCCATGCCAGTGCTTCTCACCCGGCGGAAACCATATCAAGTCTCCCGGCCGAATAACCTCGATGGGCCCGCCCCACCGCTGCACGCGCCCGCAGCCGGCGGTC
>CAVRNM010000176.1:0-15501 GCA_963722225.1 uncultured Verrucomicrobiae bacterium | reverse complement strand
TTGACGGAAAGGATCTGTGTTCGCCTCTGATTTTCAAGGGCAGCTCCGTGGCAGTGCAGCCAACATCGCACGAGGCCTTGCCCTAAAAGATAGCACTCAATCGTGCAGTCCGAATTTGCCAATCCTTCCAGTGAGATCGCGTGAGCAGTCGACGAACAATTCAATGTTTCGGTAGTCTACTTTGTAGCTAGTCGCCCACCCGGAGCCATCGGCTTTGCGCTCGATGAGCCTCACATCGAGAATCGGCCCGAAACTGGCAAGGATCTTGAATGCGTCCTTTTCAACTTCGCCTTTCAACTCAGTCTCCAAGGAAGCCGTGAATGGGCCGTTTCCGATCCGATGCTGAGCGAGGTTCTCGACGATGTCCTTAATCTGCGCGGCCAATGTCGGGTCAGGGTCGTCAATTGCGGATATTGGCAATGCCTTCAATGCTGGCACAAAATCTCCCGCGACAGCGATGGCCGTGTCTTCGAGGACGCGGCCGCCGATATTGGCCATGATGACCACCGTGATTCGGTCATCAATGAAGCGGTCAAACTCGCATACGAATCCCGGGACCCCTCCACCATGATGCAATCGCCGATGACCGGGCTTTTGATCTATAAACCATCCAAAACCATAGGGGTGCGTGGATCCATCGTTCAACGTGACGGGCGACCACATCGCGGCCTTGCTGGATTCCTTCAGGATCGAATCAGAATATAGTGCCGCGTCCCATTTGGCAAAATCCAGAACCGTTGAGAGAAATGCGCCACTCGGACGCAGGGCAAGCCACACTTCGGCGTTGGTGAATCCGGAATCTCCAGAGGAATAACCGTTCGCGCGGTTGGGAACGATATTCTCCACGGTAGTTGTCCGCGTCCGGGTCATCCCCGCAGGCGCGAATATGCGGTCGGCAACGTATTGATCCCATGGCCTGCCGGTCACCTTACGGATAATCTCCGCCAGACAATAGTAATTGATGTTCGAATAGGCCCAATGCTCTCCCGGCTTGAAGCGAAGTGGGAGGGCAAACGAAGCCCTTAGGAATTCGGAGTCAGGCTGAACTTTGAACGGATCGAAGTCTGGAAGGTCCCTTGCGATGCCTGACGTATGGCTGAGCAATTGCGCGACAGTGATGCCCTCCCACGACGCCGGGGTTCCATCGAGGTATCTTCTTATTGGGTCATTCAGCTGGAGCTTTCCGTCCTGCACGAGAACCAAGACAGCCGCGGCGATGAACTGCTTGCTCACGGAGGCGATCTTGTAAACCGTTTCTGGTGTCGCTGGAGTCGACGTTTCAAGGTTGGCCATGCCGTAGCCCTTTGCCTTGACCAAGCTCCCGTTGCGGATGACTGCGAGGGAAAGCCCGGGGATGCGTTCCCATGCCATCAGTGCCACAATGGAGTCGTCGATTGAATCAGCCGTTGCCAACGTCGGCAAAAAAACAAGGAGTGCGGAAACCGCGAGTAAGCGCCATCGGCCATAGTCTTTGCCTGCAATAGTGTGGCACGAGGAAATCATGAGCGGACTGATCTCGGTGTTGGCCAGTTATTTCATATAACCCAGTGCGACCAAAAAAGCGTCGAGCTTGGCAAACGCAGCGGCCTCAATCGCGGGATCGGGCTTCAAGAATCCATCGTCCGGCGTCCCAACGGGTGTGAACAAGTGGCCGGCGCCGTCGAATACATAGATCTCGCAGTGATTGCTCGCCGCTTTCATGCGATCGACGAATCGCTGAACCCCCGCCAATGGGGTGACGGTGTCCTGCCTTCCCTCAACGATGACGGTGGGAGGAAGACCAGAGCGAACATGATCATCCGGGGATAGATCTTGGGCCTCGGCTTTAGAGCCGAGAAGGTGCTTGAACCAGCCGTCTGAACTTGCAGCAACAGCCGGGGAAACCAGTACGAGCGCGTTGGGCACACAACTGACCGGCGCACTTGCTGGGGAATTGAAGACTGCTGTGCAGGCGGCCAGATGAGCACCGGCCGACCAGCCATAGGCGGCTATTCGGTTGGGATCGACTCTCAAATTGTCAGCGTGAGAGCGCACCCAGCGAATCGAATCGCGGGCATCATCCACTGCGTCAAGCGGAGTAATCTCCTTTTCATCGGATATCCCCGCCAGCAGGAGGAGCAGGATGGCCAGGCGACGGATGCTTAATGAACGCCTGGCCAGGCAAGTCTGTTTCGGCGGCGGGGCTGAGGAGTTCTTCATCAACAATGGCTACCGCGCGGAGAAGTCCTGCGGCAGAATGTGAGGATCCTAGCTTCAATCAAACCGTGTCAAGTGGCTCGCGTTACGGTAGGGAAACATCTGCCCCGGCCAGAAAGGCGCCTCTACGACCGAATTGTCACCGAACTGTCACCTCCCGCCAATTGACGGGGCGGCCGAACGGCGGGTTCAATCTGTTGGATTTGCGCTGAGATTTTCAATGGAAAACCTTGATCCGGCCCGCCCCCCAATGAAAGGTCGCCTTCATCACGGGGATCAGCAGCATGGGAGTGCGTCACCGCGGACCACCGGAGAGGCGACCATGGACAACACGGCACTGTTGCTGCTCGATTTGCAGCGCGATTTCCTCGAAGCAAATGGACGGATGGCGGTGGGAGTCGCAGAGGCGAACCAGGTTGTTTCGCTCGCAAATCATCTGATCCAGCACGCGCAATGCGCCGGCTGGAATCTGATCTTCATCAAGAACGAATATCCAAGGGCCGATCGGCTTGGTAATCTCTTTCGAAAGGGTGCGGCAATTGAGGGTTCAGCTGGCGCTGAGCTGGATCCTCGGGTTGCCGTTCCGTCGACCGGGGTGGTGCTTACGAAATCCAGGCCGGATGCGTTTACCAATCCCGCCCTGGCGGAGGCTCTGAATGCTGGCGCGATTCGGCGGGTGGTCGTTCTTGGCGTGATGGCGGAGGGGTGTGTCCGCACTTCCGTAATTGGCGCGATTCACCGAGGGTTTGCCGTGACGGTGGTGTCCGACGCCGTCGCTTCCACCCGCGCCCTCTTCTGGCGTTTTGGAATGCGGAGCATGAGAAACGCTGGAGCCATTATCAAGAAAAGCTCGGAGATCCTGAAGACCGCCTAGTCACCGCCCATGAAAGTCTTTCTCGTTCGCCACAGCCACGCGCTTGCCGACAACGACGATTCCAGGAGACTGCTGAGTGCCCAAGGCAGAGAGCTCACCCGGCAGGCCGCTGGTTTCTTCAAGCTCAGCGGCGCACTTAACTCGGTCCGTGCCGTCTGGCACAGCCCGCTAGCGCGGGCGCGCGAAACGGCAGAATTGCTGATCAAAGAGCTCGGGCTCGATGTGTTGTTGATCGAAGCGCCCGGACTGCTGCCGGGAGACGATCCGGCCGCCGTGGCCGACCGGTTGGAGAACGCGGGTGATCCGGTGATGATTGTCGGACACGAGCCTCAGTTGAGTGCGCTGGCGACGACGCTGGTCCGCGGCAAGACGAGGCCGGTGGTTTTTGAGTTTAAGAAAACTGCGGTGTTGGCGCTTGAAAGAACCGGCGGGCGGCACAAGAAATCCGGCCGGTCTTGCTGGCGGGTGCGGTGGCATTTCTCCCCTGAATTGCTGGCGACCGGCAAAATTCCGGGCTCCACCGATTGACGAGTTCGATGACCCAGTATGGTGTCCGGAGGAGGAACCCTCCGGGGCAGTGTTACACTCATCTTTGCCGCCGGAATTCAAATGCTCGTTGGAAATGTGAACAATCCCGGTGCATCTATATCCTCGAATTGCGCCTGTATTTTTACAACTACCTCGGCATTGGCAAGGTCTGAGGTTGCGTCGGATCGTTCCCAACTATAACGTCTGCTGGTTCCCACCTTCAATGCCGTCCACGCTCTGCCATGGCTGGGGAGTGAGGGAGGGAATCAGCCAATTCCCTCTGAAAAAGACGGGACACAAATTGGTACACAGAATCGGACACAAACTTTAGACCTTTCTGGTCAAAAACAGGCACGTCCTGTCACGGTTGCGAAAAACACCCCTTCGCTCTTAAAGCCTGATTTTCAAAGGGATTGGCCCGTGTTGGGGTCATGGAGACCATAAGTTGTCGGCCTTTGTGACCATGAATTGTCGCAGCTTACGACGGAATCGCCGACGCCCAAAGGTCTAGTTTGAACCCATAAGATGGCGCAAGCCGAACAATTCTACCATTAGGTGTCGCAAGCCGAACTATGAGCGCATCAGCCGTCGCATTGCGCAATGGCAGGCTGGGGATCTTCCGTTTCCCGGGCCTACGACAGGAGCTCACGGGGTTCGAATCCCGGTGGGCTCACGTCGACGAGCTTATATTGCGAGTTACTCAATTTGCTCTTAGCGGCCCCGCTGTTTCCGGATACCGATCGTCTCGTAGTGGTCTATCGTAGCTTGCCGCAATCATCCTTCCTCCCGATTTCGTCCACCGATTCTTGCGACCTGTGCGATCAGAATTCGGTGTTTGAGTCTCAATGGAAGTTCGCATTGCGTCGCCGGACGGAAACGCGACACCCGGCCCAAGACACGGTCTCGCCGGCTCCTGGCATTGTGATCACGCTTCATTCGCCGCGGACTTAAGCGCCCGCAGGCTGATCAGGAAGAGGACGGCAAGAACGGTGTCGGCGGCGGCAAAATACTTCCAAAGGTCCGGCAGGCTCTGGCTAATCCAGTACCAGCTCACAGTGCCGACGTAGCACACCTTCAACAGAACACCGTAGGGGATCAGCGCCCGGAACTTGATCGGATCCATGGCGATCTGCAGGAACATGATGCCGAAGAGCACCAGAATGCAGGCCGGAAAATCGACATAACCCCAATGGTTCGGAGGTGTGATGCCGGTCGACGCGTAGATCCGGGAACCCGCAACCAGAAAGGCGAGGCCGAGCAGGCCGTCGTAGGCCGCGGAGATGAAGAACAACAAGCGGATTGAGGCGAGGGTTTTCATGAGGAGGATGATTGCTCGGCGGTGGCTGTCGAGATGCGTGGATAGCCGGGCTCATTGGAGAAAAGTTGGAAAAATGCCTTACGTCGTCGACGTGTGGCCTCGTCCCCGTAAAGCTGCTGGCTGAGCCAGTAGATGCCTTCCCGCAGTTCCTGCGAGGTCATGCCTGTGGGCTGAAAATTCACGTCGAAAAGCGTACAGAGGCGCCATTCCTTCGGCTCGATCAACCGGCCCGCCTTAAGCAATCTCTCGTACAGCGGGGTGCCGGGGAACGGCGTGAGCAGGGTGATCTGCACGTCGAAGAGCGCCCACGCTTCAGCGCATGCCTGGACTTGCCTGAAGATATCCGTCGTATGCCCGTCAAGACCGAGGATGAAACAACCGTTAATGGGATCGAACTATGGAAGGGAAGCTCAGTCGTCACTCAGAAGCCAAGCCAGAGCTTCTTTTTCAGATGAAAAAATGTCAGTGGCAAAACCGATGTTCGCGGCGACCAGAACCCCAAACTTCAGAGGATCGATCATCTCCTCTATAACCACGAAGGAGACGCGAACCGTCGAGCCAGCAGCCCAGCCCCACCTGTGAACGATATGGTAACGTTCACTAACGGTCGGCGACTGAAAGCCTGTGAGACCGGTCGTGACCACTAAGAGCTTCCGAACCTGTTGCTCTCGTGCATAGGTAATGGCTGACGCCACCAACTGCACCAACCGCTCGAGCGAAACCTCACCCACTGGCCGGAAGACGGCGTGGGTATCCAGCATCTCGAAGTATTCCGTCTTGTTCACGGTTTGTGCCGGAAAACGCTATATTTCCCCTCGGATTTCGCGTCAATCTTGCAGGAGATATGACTCGGTTGGCACTACTACGGCACGATCCCAAACCACCGCTTCGCGTCCTCCTCCGACACCACGTTCCGGTAGTGCGAGTAAATCATCGAGGGCGACCCTGAGTGTCCCATATACGCGATGACGTCGGCGAGTGACCACCCGCCGGCCACGATCAAGGTCTGACCGAGAGGGTGCGTATGCCAGGCGGTTCGCGCGCCCGGTTCGAACGTCACGGTGTTGCCGGCCGCGCGCGCGGGAGGCGTTACCGGAAACAGAGGATCGATTCGCACCGTGCCCGTAAACCAGTCGGCCGGGCCCCTAATGGACGGTTGTGATCCGCCTCGTTTGATATCCATGACTGACTCCTGTTTTTTATTGATATGACGGATAGCGCAACGCTTGCGCCAGTTCAGCGCCCGGCTCCCTTTACAGGCCGGTGCGTTTTTCGAGTTCCTCCGGATAACGTTCGCCCGCGATTTTGATCTTCTCCAGGGCGGAATTGATTTCATTCAAGTCCGCAGCGGTGAGAACCACCGCCGCCGCACCGTTGTTCTCCTCCAGGCGGTGCAGCTTGGTTGTGCCTGGGATCGGTACGATCCAGGTTTTCTGGGCCAGGATCCAGGCTAGGGCGATCTGCGCCGGAGTGGCGTTCTTTTTGTCGGCGACTTGACCCAGCAAATCGATCAAGACCTGATTGGCCTGGAGGTTTTCGCTCGTAAAGCGGGGGACGATGCTCCGGAAGTCGTTCTTCTCAAACTTGGCATCCTTGCTGAGCGCCCCGGTGAGAAACCCTTTCCCTAGCGGACTAAAAGGGACGAAACCGATGCCGAGTTCCTCAAGGGTCGGGATCAGTTCTGTCTCGGGGCGGCGCCACCAAAGCGAGTACTCACTTTCCACTGCGGTCAAAGGCTGCACCGCGTGTGCCCGGCGTATGGTCTTCACGCCCGCTTCGGAAAGGCCCCAATGACGGATCTTGCCCTCTTTAGTCAGGGTCTGGATTGCTCCGGCCACTTCCTCGATTGGCGTCTTTGTGTCGACCCGATGCTGGTAATAGAGGTCGATATAGTCGGTCTTGAGGCGCTTGAGGGAGCCCTCGATCGACTGCCTGATGCTCTCTGGCTTGCTGTCCTGCGCCTGCTTGCCGTCAACCACCTTGATACCGAATTTCGTGGCGATCACGACCTTGTCGCGGCAGTGCGCGAACGCTTCGCCGACCAACTCCTCGTTGGTGAAGGGGCCGTACATCTCTGCGGTGTCGAAAAAGGTGACCCCGCGGTCGAACGCTGCGCGCAGCAGTGCAATGCTGTCCTGCTTCGTCAGCTTGTTGCTGTAGGCGTAATCGAGGCCCATGCAGCCGAAGCCGATGGCCGAAACCTGCAGACCGCTCTTCCCGAGGAGTCGTTTGTTCATGTGAGTGCTTTTTTCGTTGGGTTTCTGAAAGGTGGAGACCGGCGCGGGTGCGACGACGTAAAGCCTATTCCGCCAGCACCTCATTGAGGCAGCGCAGGGCATTCAGAGTCCGCGGGTAGCCGATGTAGGGGAGCAGCTGGGTCACCACATCTAGGAGGACTTCCTTGTTGTTGCCTACGCTGACGTTGCCCTGGATATGGCCCTTGACCTGCGGCTCGCATCCGCCGAGTGAAATGAGCATGGCGAAGGTCACCAATTCCCTGGTCTTAATCTCCAGGCCGCGCCGGGTGTAGTAATCGCCGAAGCAATTCGACGACAGGAATTCCTGAATATGCAGCTGGTCCTTGGGGGACTGCTGGTACATCCGCTCGATAAACTCTCCGAAGATCGCCTTTTGTATCGCCAGGCCCTTTTCATGGCGTGTCTCGGGCGTAGTCGTGGACTGACCTTCCAAGGGCAGGCTGATCCCTTTCTCCTGGAACACATCGTTGGTCGCGTGCAAGAAGTCGAAGACCTTCGCCATCCCGACGTAGGGAACCGACTGGTAGAGGATCTCTTTGATTTCGATCGGGGTCATCCCGACGTTCAGCGCAGCTCCAAGCATCACCTGATATTCGCCCAGTGCCTGGCTGGCGATCGTCGAGGCCAGGATCATCATCACACGGGTCTTTGTCTCCAACTTGCTCTGCCGAATCACTTCATCAAAAGCCCAATTGTCAAAGAGCCCGATCAATTCTGGGTCGGTCTTTTGGAGCTTGGATTCATGGCCTGGGAAAAGCTCCTCGTGGTTTTCTACCGCGTTCCGCGTAAGAGTGATCTTGTTCATCTTGATGGGCAATCGAGTGGTTTGTCGCAGCGAGTCTATCACTGCGGGACCCGCGCGTCTAACGGGAGATTGCTCGGACCATCGTACTATTGCGCTAAACGTGCCCGCCGCGCCGGAAACGCGCCGGCGGGATGCCGCTCCAGCGTCGAAAAGCCGCTGAGAAGGAATACACCGATGCGTAGCCCGCTTGATGGGCGATCTCCTCCATCTTTTCTGGTGAGGAGCGCAGCATAGTGCCCGCTCGTCTCAATCGCAAATGAGTGAGGTGGTCAATCGGACTGCGCTGGTAGTGCTTGTGGCACAGGCGCCGAAGGTGCTCCTCACTCATGCAGGCTAGCCGCGCCAGCTCGGAGACCGTCCAGCCGTATGCCAAATCTGATTCAACCCGTCCCCAAAGGCGCCACAGGCGCAAATCCACGGCGTCGGTTCCAGCCAGTCTCCGCGCACAGGTGTCAAGAAGCGTGACCAAGGCCTCCATCATGGCCGGCTGTGCCGCGCCCGCCGCCTCGTGAGTGAGCATGCGCAGGACCGAGACAAAATCTTTTGAGTCAGCGTCGACTAGCTCGGCCTGCCGGATCCGCAATGCCGGTGCCGTTTCCTGGTCGTCGAAGAAGACCCACGCAAGGGTCCAGGGTCCTGCACCGTCGATCTCGAAGGCATGATGAACACCGACCGGGGCAAGCAATACCTGACCAGGCCGCCATTCCGCGACTTCACCTCCGATAAGCGCACGCCCTCGACCGGCAATTGAGGCGACAACGTGGCTGTGAACTGAGCGCAATCGAACCATACAGTAGGGAGGGAGAAGCACGCTGTAACCGACCCAAATGAAAGGTGCGTTTCGCAGGGCCGGGTAGTGTTCACTGTCGAGCATATGCTCACGGCAGCGGCGGCCAATGATGTGGGTTTCACGTAAATACTCGGGGGGTGCGCGCATTGGCATCGTGGCTCTGTTCTGCTTAAATAGGCGCCCTCCGCCCGTGGCAACAGCCATCGCGGACCGTCCTCCTCTGCCACCATGCGTACGATTCTCCGATTCCGCGCCCTCCTCGTCGCCATGATTTCTTTCCTCGCCGCCTCACCGATGTTGCCACAGGCGATTCAAAGCCGGGGCGCTCTTAAAGCCCCTCCCGAGCAAACCCTTCAGCTGAATCCACAATTGCCCGAACTAGTCCTTTCGACCGTTTCGATCGGTGAAGTAGGTTTGCTCCCGGGTTTGTTTCGCGAACGTCGGGAGCTGGCGAAAGCCTACCTCCTCCGGCTGAAAACTGAGAATGTCCTTCAGAACTTCTCGCTCGAAGCCGGGATTAGGATCGACAAACCCTACGAGGAAATGGACCAGGGCTGGGAGGCGCCATACTGCCAGCTGCGCGGGCACTTCGCCGGCCATTGGCTCTCGGCGGCGTCCCATTTCGCGGCGATCGATCACGATGCTCTGATGGCGGCGCGAGCCAAGGACGTGGTGCAGGGCTTGAAGCGATGCCAGGAGTTAAATGGCGGCCAATGGGTGGGATCGATCCCCGAGAAATACTTTACGATCCTGTCCAATGGGAAGGAACCGATCTGGTCGCCGCAGTATACGCTGCACAAGACGATGATGGGGCTCTTCGATGCCTACCGTTACACCGGGGACAAAGATGCCCTGGCCGTCCTAGAGCATTCGGCCGATTGGTTTTCCTCTTGGTCGGAGAATCTGGTCCGAGCAGGGCACGGCGAGGTAGTTTATAGCGGCGAATGCGCTGGCATGCTAGAGCTTTGGTCTGACCTCTACGGGGCCACCAAGGACCAGCGATATCTCCAGTTGGCTTCGAGGTATGCGATGCCAGACGTTTTCCGGGAGCTGCTTGCCGGAAGTGATCCGCTGACCAACGATCATGCCAATGCGAGTATCCCGTGGATCCATGGCGCAGCCCGGCTTTATGAGGTGACTGGAGACACGCGCTACCGGGAGATCGTCGAGTCGTTCTGGAAACAGGGGGTTGAGAGCCGCGGGATGTTCGCGACGACTGGCAACAACGCGGGCGAGTTTTGGATTCCTCCGAGGCAGTTTGGCAGGTTTCTTGGCAACAGAACCCAAGAGCATTGCACGGTATATAACATGATCCGTGTAGCCCAATACCTTTATCGCTGGACCGGGGAAGCGCGCTACGCGGACTACATCGAGCGAGCCCTTTACAACGGTATCCTCGCCCAACAGAATCCAACAACCGGCATGGTCTGCTATTTCCTGCCCATGCAGCCGGGTGCGAAGAAGCGGTGGGGCTCCGAGACGCATGATTTCTGGTGTTGCCATGGCACGTATGTGCAGGCCCAAGCCATGTTTGAGGACCTAATCTATTACCGGGCGCACGACGGCGTGACCGTCAGTCAATTCATACCATCCCAAGCCGCGTTGGGCAGCCCTGGCCATCAGATTCGGATCACCCAAAAGACCGACCCGAGTGGCGCCCATTCCAATTTTTCGAGCCCAGATGAGAGCACCAAATTCGTCATCGAACTGACGATCGCCTCTGACGAAGCCGGTCCGTGGACCCTCCGAATTCGGCAACCCAGCTGGGCGATCGGTCCTGGAACGGTCAACGTGGATGGAAAGACCGTACCAGAGTCCGTTTCGCAGAATGGGTATCTTGAGATTGACCGCAAATGGACGTCCTCGCAGGTGAAAGTCTCTTTCTCAAAGCGCGTCGTAAAGGAGCCGCTGCCTGGCGACGATCAGCGGTTCGCCTTGCTAGATGGTCCGGTGGTCCTCGCGGCGCTGGCCGACACAGAGCCGGAGCTTTCAGCAAAGGATCCGATCATGCCTCAATACGAACACCAATACGTCGACGGCAGAGACTGGCAGTCCGGCCACTTTTTGGTGCGCACGAGGCAAGGCACCATCGCGGTCAAGCCGCTTTACGAAATCGCAGACGAGAACTACTGCGTATACTTTGCAGCGTCCCGGTAGCAGGGTGGTGGCTGGTCAGTTTCGCTGACGGGAGTGCTCCGAGCGGATCGGTGACGTCACCGATCAGGGAATATTGCCCGCATATTGACCAAACAGGTACATTTTGCTGCTTTTGCTCAATTGCGGGCTTCTAGCGAGTAATCTCGTAAGCCAAAGGCCGCGAGTGACTACCGACGTTTTTGGGTGGTGGTCGAAAAACAGTCTACCCGGTTCGAATCCCCGTGATGTTAGGTGCTTCTATACAAAACAGCCGGCCAACACCGAGATCAGTCCGTTCATCCACCATCTAGTCCGGGCGTTTAACAGGTATCGCATCTCCGACTTTGGAGGCGATAGAAAGTCATGCACAGGGCTGTTCCTCGGTTTCCAATCTACTAGCCCCTGGCTCAGGGCCCTCTAACAAAATGACGTCATCAACCGAACTTCCACAAGAGCCCAAGAAGTCCTTTGACCCCAGGTATGTTGGTCTCGGCATTGGCATAGGATGCGGGCTCGGTGTTGCGCTTCATAATTTGCCGATCGGGGTCGGTCTAGGATTCGCCCTCGGTTTGATGCTTGGCGGAATTCGCGGCAAACAGATCAAGAGGAAGAGTGGGTTCGCGGCTGAAAACGATCCACCGGCGGAGCAATAGACGCGGGGAGCTTGCTTGCATTTTCGTCCACCGCGTCCGTTCCACAGGTGCAATATCCCGGCGAGAAGATCGCCGATCCGAATTCCCACAGCCGACACCCGCCAACGCCCCAGCGAATGAAAACAAAACTCACCTTGCTCACAGTCTGCGTAATCGGGATGAGTTGGCTCGCTTTTGCGAATTCTGATAGTGAGTCATTGCTCGCTTCGACACATCCTGCGCCCACCATCGATTCCGCCAGTGTTTCTAACACAACGTCGCGAGAGGCGCGGAACAAAGCGATCGCCATGCGGGTGTTCGAAGAAAACTTCAACCAGGGCAAATTCCAAGTGGCGGATGAGATCTATGCCCGGGACTTTGAGAACCATGGGTTACACAGGATTGCCTATCTTCAGGAGGACCAAGACGCGGTGCATGCAGAAAAGAAGGCATTCCCCGATCTCAAAATGACGGTGGAGATGATGGTCGCAGAAGGGAATCTGGTCTCTGTGATGTGGACCTTTCGGGGAACACATACGGCGGCAGGATATGGAGGATTCCCACCGACGGGAGCCAAAATCGCTTTTCGCGGCATTACCGTCTGGCGCATTGTCGACGGGAAGATTAGGGACGAATGGACTGCGTTTAACGAATTGACTATATATCGCCAGATTGTGTCTCACCTAATGTGGCCGCTAATTGGCATGTTCGTCGCGTTCCTTGCCGTTGTCGTAATTCTGGAACGAGTGGTTTGCGCACTGATCTTGAGGGTGTGGTTGAGGTGCAGGCGACCGGGTGGACCGGCCGCGAAGCCCGCGGCCGTCGGATGAGGCTTGAAAACCCACACTGACTCTACAGGTGGCTCAAGAAGTTGAGTCCGCTCAGGACCAATCCGAGGGTTAGGGGGCTGATTCTGGTGTTGGTCGGTTGTCAGTCAGAGGGGTACCCATATCTGCAGAGATTGGGTCTTGTTTGCTCGCTACCGCTGAGTCATGCAGCGCGGAGCGCGTCCACGGGATTCACGCGAGTAGCGCGCTGGGCGGGCAGCCAGGCGGCCAGCAGGGAGATTGCCGTGGCAGCCAGCGCACAGGCGGCGTAAGCCGTGGGATCGAGCGGACTCACCTTGATGAACCACGATTGACAACACCAAGCGCCGCCGCCGAGTAGGAACAACCCGACGATTACACCTGGACTGACAATGAACCATGCCTCGCGTAGCACCGCTCGCTGGATCATCTCCGGTCCCGCACCGAGGGCCATGCGGACACCGATTTCGCGAGTACGGCGGTTGACGGAGAATTGCACCATGCCGAACAGTCCGGCTGCGGTGAGGACGAATCCCAGGACGCCCAAGCTAGTGGTGATTACTGCCGCGGCGCGGTCGGGGAACAACGCGCGGTCGACATGCTGCCGCAGTGTCATTACCCCATTGGTAACCACGCCGGCATCGAAGTGTTTGAGTTCCTGCAAGAGCGGACGGACGAGCGGACCCGGAGCACCGGCGGTTTCGACGATGAGCGTGAGGTCGCCGCGCGCCATTTGGGCGGCGGCGAGATAGACAAACGGTTGAGATCCTTCGTGAAGGTCGTTCGACGGCGCATCCTCAACTAGTCCGACAACCTGATAGCGATCGCCTTCAATGGTCAGTGTTTCGCCGACGGGATTCTGGTTGCCAAGGATTTGGCGAGCCAGCAACTGCGATACGACCGCGACTAGAGGCGCACCAACGCGATCACCGGGGTCGATGCCGCGACCGGACAGCAGGCGCGTTCCCATCATGCCAAAATAGTTCGAACCAACCATGTTGACGCCGGCGGCGATCGGAGCCTGACCGGGGACCTCGATGCGCAACTTCATGCCGCCACCGGATGGGCTGAGGGGCAGCCGACGGGCGAAGGTCACGTCGCGCACGCCGGGCACTGCGCGCAGGCGCTCGGAAACCTGTTCGAGCCACGCGCTGCGCGCCATGGGCAGGCTCGGCGCTGCTGGGATCACGACCATCGTCTTGTTAGGATCAAAACCCATCCATACGGCGGAGGCATGGTGGAAACTCGTCGTGAATAGCAGCGCCAGGCCGAAGAAAACCACACTGGCTGCGGTTTGCCCTCCGACCAGAAGGCGTTGCATCCGGTTCTTCAGGCGCCCCATTCCTCCCTCAGATTTCAGAATATCGAGCACGTTGAGCCGCAACGCGTGGCGAACAGGCGCGAGGCCGGCCAGCGCCGAAGCTAATAGGGTGGCGGCCAGCGTAAACAGGCCGCCGCGCCAGTCTACGTTAAGTCCCAGATCAATGCCTGAGACCGTCGTAACCGCAGAATTCAAGAGAGCGATCGTACCAGCTGCGATCAGGAGTCCGCCTACGGCGCCCGCGCCAGCGATCAGAAGCGTTTCGACAATAAGGAGGCGAGCAAGG
The DNA here is from genome assembly GCA_963722225.1 of uncultured Verrucomicrobiae bacterium. Lineage (GTDB taxonomy): Bacteria > Verrucomicrobiota > Verrucomicrobiia > Opitutales > Opitutaceae > Fen-1467. The sequence goes on along the minus strand of CAVRNM010000176.1, from coordinate 1,551 downwards.
CGCCACGGGCTAGAACCGAGCGCAAGCCGCACGCCCATCTCCTTTTTGCGCGCCTCGGCTTGGGCGAGCCGCAATTGGGCGGCGTTGGCACAGGCGACGAACAGAACCAGAGCAAACACCGGCAGCAAGCCACCGCCTGCCACCAATTTCTGTCGCCAGGTGAGGGCCAAGGGTTCGAGTACGGTTCCGGGGCTGCCGGAGGGAGCCGGTTTGTGCCCGTCTATACCGCGTATTGCCGCGTCGAGGCGCTCGGCGAGCCCTTCGAGCGCGGTCGCGGGTGGCACCCGCATGATAATCTCGAACTGACTGCTGCGCGAGCTTCGCTCGTACCGCCCACCGGGCGAGTCAAGGTAGTGATCGGTGCCGATCCAGACGTCGCAAGGAATCCCGCGGATTAAACCAGTGAATGCCGCGGGCATGACGCCGGCAACGGTGAACGGCTCGGAGTTGAGCCGGATGGTTTTTCCAACGATCGTTGGATCGCCGCCAAACCGCCGCATCCACAAACCGTGCCCCAGAACAACCTCGGGACGGCCATCGCCTGCAGACCCCAACGAAGCGTTGCCGAGCGCGGCTCGGACGCCCAACATTGAAAAGAAATTCGGCGTGGCGATGTAAGTGAGGACCACTTCGTCGTTGAAGGGGCCGGCAAGGACCGAACCCACGCGCTGGTAGGCGACAACGTTGCGGGCCACGCGGGACATATCCTCGTAATCGCGCCAGCCGTAACCAATGATCCGCTGGTCATCGCCCCGCGAACTCACACCGAAAACCTCTTCGGAGCGAGTGTACGCGGCTGGCCGGAAGATGAGTGCGTCGGTTACTCCGAAGATTGCTGTCGTAAGCCCGATTCCCAGGGCGATTGAGATGACCGCGAGCGCGGTGCTGCCTCGGTTCTTCAGCAGTGCCCGACCGGCGAAACGCAGATCGCGGAGGAGATTCTCAAGCCAAAGAATGCTGCGCTCGTCACGGTAAAGTTCCCTGGCCTGGTCGACGCCGCCAAACTCTCGCAGCGCAGCGTTGCGTGCTTCCACAGGCGACATGCCCGCAGCAAGGTTGGCCTCGGTCTGCATTTCCAGATGCGTCCGGATCTCGTCGGATAGTCCCGTCTCGATCTTCTGCCGACGGAAGAACGGTTGCAGACGAAAGAGGATCTGGCGGAGCCGGCTCATGGAAGCAGGGGTTAGTGAGTAGCGTGATGTGGGATGGTATCGGAATAAGCTGATTGGATGCCCGCTACTGGCGACTCACGTCGCGCGGAGCATGGCGTTGATGGTGCTCGACAAGAGTTCCCATTGGGTGGTTTCGGCTTGGAGTTGCTTCCGGCCGGCAGGAGTCAGCGCGTAGTAGCGCGCTTTCCTGTTGTTGTCGGAGACGCCCCATTTCGCGTTGACCCAGCCCTGAGCCTCCAGTCGGCAGAGCGCCGGGTAGAGTGAGCCCATTTCCACTTGGAAAAGGTCCCGTGACATCTGTTTCAGGCGTACAGACAACCCGAAGCCATGCATGGGTTCGAGTTGGAGCGCCTTTAGAATCAGCATTTCGAGCGTACCC
>CAVRNM010000175.1:0-27478 GCA_963722225.1 uncultured Verrucomicrobiae bacterium | reverse complement strand
GTAAGATCGGGAAAGCGCGAAACTGGGCGACCCCAACAACGAAAAGCAGGCGATTCAGGAAAGCGACAAAGCGGTCAAACGGGAAAGCCCCCCATGGAGAAGAAGTGGAGAAACGCGACTCGCAAGCCAGAGGAAGTGCCGAAGTCTCGAGCTGTGAAAACCGAGCTAGAAGCACGCACTCTTGGATTCTCACTCGCCGTGATTCGGTTTGTGGCTGGATTTCCCCGCTCTTCAGTCGGCGACGTCATCGGACGACAGTTTCTGAAATCAGCGACGGCCATTGGCGCGAACTATCGTGAGGCCAATCGCGCCGAATCGAGAGAAGATTTCATTCACAAGACTGGTATTGTGGAGAAGGAGGCCGCCGAGACTGTCTATTGGCTGGAGATATGCGTCAGGGGCAAGATCGGACCAGATGCTGACGCGCAGGTTCTTTTGGCGGAGGCCAACGAATTGTTGGCGATCATCACCACAATCAACCGCAAGGCTAAACACCGCTAGCCCGCCTCCGTTTCTCGCTTTTCCTCGCATTCCCGTTTTTCCGCTTTTCCGATGCCTTCATCCTTTCCGATAGCCATCCTTGCCGGCGGATTCGCCACCCGGCTGCGGCCGCTGACTGAAAAGGTGCCGAAGCTGCTGCTCGAGGTCGCCGGGGAGCCATTCTTCTCCCATCAGCTTCGGCTGCTCAAAAAGGCCGGTTTCACCAGGATTGTCCTCTGCGCTGGCTACCTGGGTGAGCAGATCGTGGACCGCTATGGCGACGGGCGGGCCTGGGGGATGCAGATCGATTATTCGTTCGACGGCCCGAAACTCCTGGGGACCGGCGGGGCGCTGATCCGCGCGCTCCCGCTGCTCGGTGACGCCTTCTACGTTCTGTATGGCGACTCCTACCTGCCGATCGACTATCTCGACGTCGGCCGCGCTTTTCTGGCCTCGGCGCAGCCGGGATTGATGACCGTTTATGAGAACCGCGGACAATACGACTCCAGCAATGTCTGGTTCGCGGATGGCGCGATCAAGGTCTACGACAAGAAGACCCGCATCCCGGAGATGCACCACATCGACTACGGCCTTGGCCTGCTCCGCGCCGAGGTGCTTCGCGCGTGGCCCCGGGATACGGTCGTGGATCTCGCCGATGTCTACGGCCGGTTGGTCGCCGCCGGCCAGCTCGCCGGTTACGAGGCACGCCAGCGGTTTTATGAGATCGGCTCTCCCGCCGGACTCCAGGAGCTCGATGCGTTGCTGAGCGACAAACAGTGAAAGGGAAAGTGAAGGTGAGAGTGGGAGTCGGAAGTGAAGGGAGAGTGAGAGTGAAAGTGGGGGCGGTAAGATCTGACGCAGACTAAGCGCTTGCGCCATCTTCATTCTCACTCTCACTTTCACTTTTGGCGTCACTTTCACTCTCACTTTCACCCTCCCCTTCGTCACTCTCACCCTCACTCTCACTTCCGGCCCCACTCTCACTCTCACTTTCACTTTCTTCCCCCATGTCCTATTCTGTCCAACATCTGCAGGAAACCGCGGAAATTGTTGCCAAGATCGATCCGGCGGACTGCGAGAAATGCGTTGCCGAATTGCGGGGCGTTCGCGACCGGGGCGGCCGGCTCTTCATCCTGGGCGTGGGCGGCAGCGCCGCCAATGCCTCTCACGCAGTGAACGACTTCCGCAAGATCGCCGGTCTGGAATGCTACGCTCCCACCGACAACGTCTCCGAACTCACGGCCAGGACCAACGACGAGGGTTGGGCCAGCGTGTTTGCCGAGTGGCTGCGCGGCAGCCGCCTCAACGCCAAAGACGCGCTGCTCGTCCTTTCAGTGGGTGGCGGCAGCCTCGAGAAGAATGTCTCTGCGAATCTAGTCGCTGCAGTGCAACTGGCCAAGCAGGTCGGCGCGAGAGTCATCGGAGTGCTGGGCAGGGATGGCGGTTACACCGCGAAGGCTGCTGATGCGCGCGTCATCGTGCCCACGGTGAACCCAAATCATGTCACGCCGCACACGGAGGCTTTTCAGGCGGTGCTCTGGCACCTGTTTGTGTCGCATCCCGATCTCAAGGTGAATTCCACCAAGTGGGAATCCGTGCGCTGACACGCACGGACAAGGTCCCGTCGTGACACGGCGGGACCCAGAGGATCGATCGCAATCAACCCCTCAAGTCTTTCTCTCTCTTCTTTTGTGCCAGAGATGATCCCTAATCCAGCCTTAGCAGAGGAATACAGCGGGCCGGCGCCGCATGCGCACCGGCCCGCTGTATTCCTTGATCGCGACGGCACGCTCAATCGCGCGGTCATGCGCGACGAAAAGCCTTGCCCTCCGGGTTGCGCTGAGGAACTCGATCTTCTGCCAGGAGTTGTCGAAGGCTGTGCGCGGCTGAAGGCCGCCGGTTACGTGCTGGTCGTCGCCACCAACCAGCCTGATGTCGGCCGGGGCACGCAAACCCGGGCAGCGGTTGAGGCGATCCACGCCAGGCTGTTCGAGTTGCTCCCGATTGATCGCGTCGAGGTGAGCTACGATTCCGGCCGCGAAGAACCGCCGTCTCCGTTCCGCAAACCAGCGCCCGGAATGCTGCTGCGGGCGGCGCAGGAACTCGGGCTCGACCTGCCGAACTCCTGGATGGTTGGCGACCGCTGGCGCGACGTCGATTGCGGAAGGAATGCCGGTTGCCGGACCGTCTTTATTGACGGCGGGTACGCCGAGAAGCTGAGGGCACCGCCCGATTTCATCGTCGCCTCTTTCGCCGGCGCGATCGACATCATCCTTGCGCATCGCTGAACCCTGAACTCACTTGCCTCATCATGATCTCCCTGAATGACCTCAAAATCCAGATTTACGCCGATGGAGCCGACAAGGCCGGCATCCTCGATCTCTATGCCAAGTCGTACATCAAGGGTTTGACGACCAATCCGTCGTTGATGAAGAAGGCCGGCGTCACGGATTACGAGGCCTTCGCCAAGGGCATCCTCCGAACCGTCACCGCCAAGCCCATCTCGCTCGAGGTCTTCTCCGATGAGTTTGCCGAGATGAAGCGGCAGGCGCTCAAGATCGCCGCCTGGGGCCCGAATGTCTATGTCAAGATCCCCATCACCAATTCGCGCGGTGAGTCATCGATCCCCCTGATCCGCGAGCTGGCGGCGCAGCGGGTGCAGCTCAATGTCACGGCCATTTTCACCCTGGCCCAAATTCGGGACGTCGCCGCCGCGCTCAATCCCGCCGTGCCCTCCGTGGTGTCCGTTTTCGCCGGTCGCATCGCCGATTCCGGCCGCGATCCGATGCCACTGATGCGCGCCGGCCGGGCGCTGCTCGAGGACCTGCCGAAGGCCGAACTGCTTTGGGCCAGCGTGCGCGAAGTGCTGAACATCCTCCAGGCTGAGGAATGCGGCTGCCACATTGTCACCGTGCCCCATGACATCCTGGGCAAGGCCGCCAAGATGCTGGGCACCGACCTCGCCGCCCTCTCGCTCGACACGGTCAAGACGTTTGCCAAGGACGCTGCCGCCGCCGGCTACACTCTGTGATGTTCCCTCCCAGGCCCTCCGCCACCCAGTGAACCCGCTGCCTGCCCCCTGCCGTCTCTCGGTCATCGTCCCGGTCTACAATGAGGCCGGCACCGTCCAGAAAACCCTGGATGCGCTTCTGGCCAAGGAAATCCCCGGCGCCGGCCTCGAAATCCTGATCGTCGAAAGCAACTCCACGGACGGCTCGCGCGAGATTGTGCTCGGTTACCGCGATCACCCGCGGGTGAACCTCATCCTGGAGGACCGGCCCAGCGGCAAGGGTCATGCCGTGCGCGCGGGATTTGCCGCCGCCACCGGGGATATCCTGCTCATTCAGGACGCGGACCTGGAATACGACATGGCCGACTACGAGACTTTGTTGGCTCCGATCATTGCCGGACGGCAGGCCTTCGTGCTCGGCTCGCGGCATGGCCGGGGTGGCTGGGCCATCCGGAAATTCAGCGACCAGCCCGTTCAGGCCTTCGTGCTCAATGTCGCGCACTGGACATTTACCCTCCTGATCAACGTTTCGCTCGGCATCTGGCTGAGGGATCCGTTCACCATGTACAAGGTCTTCCGCCGCGATTGCCTGAAGGGCCTCACGTTCACCTGCAATCGCTTCGATTTTGACTGGGAACTGCTGATCAAGCTCGTTCGCAAGGGCTATCGGCCGATCGAGATTCCAATCACCTACCGATCCCGCTCTTTTCAACAGGGCAAGAAGGTCCGGATGTATCGCGATCCCCTCACCTGGCTGGTGGCCTGGGCCAAGGCCCGGTTTGGCCGCCTGGATTGAGCTCAGTGGGCGCATCTCCCGGTTGACGGTAAAGCAGGCAGCAAGCCAGCGCCAGCGGTGATGAACGTGCGGGCGCGTTTCGTAGCGCAGGCTTCCAGCCTGCAACCGATGCAGCCAGGGATGGCTGCGCTACGTTCGGAATCACCGACAATCGGGAGATGCGCTCGAGCTCCGTCAGACGCCCAATATTTGTTTGGCTTGGTTTGAATTGGCGTCTTTCGTCGTTCTCCCATGGCCAAAACGATCCTCGTCACCGGCTCGTCGGGGCTGATCGGTTCCGAGGTTTGCACCTATTTCGCGCGCGAACTGGGCTTTCAGGTCCACGGCCTCGACAACAACCAGCGGGCGGTGTTCTTCGGGCCGCAGGGCGACACCCGATGGAACCAGCGCCGGCTGCAGGAGAACCTGCCGGGTTTCGTCCACCACGAGCTTGATATCCGCGACCGGGCCGGCGTGCTGGCGCTCGTCCGCCAGCTCAAGCCCGCCGCCATCGTTCACACGGCCGCGCAGCCCAGCCACGACCGGGCGGCGGCCATTCCCTTCGACGATTTCGACACGAATGCGGGCGGCACCCTTAACCTCCTCGAGGCGGCGCGCCAGGCCTGCCCCGAGTCGCCATTCGTCAACATGTCGACCAACAAGGTCTACGGCGACGCCCCGAATCTGATCAAGCTCGTCGAACTCGACACCCGCTGGGATTACGGCGATCCGGCGTACGTTCACGGCATTCCGGAGACTTTCACGATCGACCAGTCGAAGCACTCGCTGTTCGGCGCCTCCAAAGTCGCCGCGGACGTCATGGCGCAGGAGTACGGCCGCTACTTCGGCCTGCCCACCTGCTGCCTGCGCGGCGGCTGCCTCACCGGTCCGAATCACTCGGGCGTCGAGCTCCACGGTTTCCTCAGCTACCTCGTGAAATGCAACCTGGAAGGCCGCGAGTACCGGGTTTTCGGGTACAAGGGCAAGCAGGTGCGGGATAACATCCACGCGCTGGACGTGGCCCGTTTCATGGCCGCCTTTGTGGCCGCGCCGCGCGCCGGCGAGGTCTACAATCTCGGCGGCGGGAAGGCGAATTCATGCTCGATCATCGAGGCCTTTCGCCTCACCGAGAAGTATACGGGCAAGCAGCAAATCTCGGCTTATGTGGACCAGAACCGCATCGGTGACCATATCTGCTACTATTCCGACCTGCGCAAGATGCGCGCTCACTATCCGCAGTGGGATATCAGCGTGAGCCTGGAAGAGACCATCCGGCAGATCGTCGACGCCTGGCGCCAGCGCAGCTCCTGAGTTCGGGCTGGCTCTCAAACCGAGCCACACAGGTTGAGCCGCACGGCTGAAATCCGCCAATTCGATTCTCCGCCAGAGATGGCCAACTTCCCGCTTTCCCTGCGCCGGCCCTCCTGTATTGCTAATTGGTGATGAGGATCCTGATTTCCGGCATCTGCGGCTTCGCAGGCAGCACCGTCGCCAAGGCATTGCTGGAGCGCGGACCCGATCGGCAGGTGGCCGGCTTTGACAATTTTGTGCGGCCGGGAAGCGAAACGAACCGGGCGGAACTCAAGCGGCTCGGCGTGCGCCTGCTCCACGCGGATCTGCGCGCCGCGAGCGATTTGGAGGGACTTCCCGACGCTGACTGGGTCATCGACGCCGCCGCCAATTCCAGCGTCCTGGCCGGAATCGACGGTCGCACCAGCAGCCGCCAGCTCGTCGAACACAATCTGCTTGGGACGGCCAATCTCCTGGAATACTGCCGGCAGCACCGCGCCGGGTTCGTGCTGCTCAGCACCAGCCGCGTCTACGCCATTTCCCCGCTGGCGTCCCTGCCGGTCGTCGTGGAAGGCGCCGCTTTCCAGCCCGCGCCCAACCAGCCGCTGCCACCGGGCCTTTCCGCCGCCGGCGTCGATGAGACTTTCTCCACTGTTGCCCCCGTGTCGCTCTATGGCGCCACCAAGCTCGCCTCCGAGGCTCTGGCCCTCGAATACGGCGAGTCGTTCGGATTCCCGGTCTTCATCAACCGGTGCGGAGTCCTCGCCGGGGCAGGCCAGTTCGGGCGGCCGGACCAGGGCATTTTCGCCTATTGGATCAACTCGTGGCTGCAGCGGCGGCCGCTGAAATACCTGGGGTTTGGAGGCAGCGGTCACCAGGTGCGTGACTGCCTGCATCCCCGCGACCTGGTGCCGCTGGTCGAGCAGCAATTCGCCGCCCCGACGATGCCCGCGACCGACCGGATCGTGAATGTGTCGGGCGGCCTGGCCTCGGCGATGTCCTTGCGACAACTCAGCGATTGGTGCGCCAGGGAATTCGGCGCACAGGAGGTGGTCGCCGACGGCACGCCCCGTCCGTTCGACATTCCGTGGATCGTGCTCGACCACGCCAAGGCCACGCGGCTTTGGCAGTGGCGGCCGCTCACCCCAGTCGCGGCCGTGCTCGGCGAGATCGCGGCCCACGCTCGCGCCCACCCAGGATGGCTCGACCTTTCGGCGCCCTTGTGAGACCCAGACTATGTCAGGCGACGTTCCCGAACTGACTCTTCTCTCAGTCATTATCCCGGCCCGAGACGAGGAGGCTTCGCTGCCTTCCATGCTGCGCGAACTCTATCGGGTCCTGGCGCAGGAGAAGATCCCGCACGAAATTGTCGTGGTCGATGACGGCAGCCGGGATTCGACCTGGCAGGTCCTGCAGGCGCTGCGGCAGGAAGTGCCCACCCTTGCCCCGATGCAGAACCCGGGGCCGCACGGCTTCGGTTGCGCGGTCGTGTGCGGTCTCGATCACAGCCGGGGCGATGCCTGTGTGATCATGATGGCTGACGCTTCCGATTCCCCGGCCGACGCGGCCAAGTATTGGCGTTTGCTCAATGAGGGCTGGGACTGTGTGTTCGGGAGCCGGTTTGTGAAGGGAGGCGGGGTGATCGACTATCCGCGCTTGAAACTTCTGGCCAACCGGCTCGCAAATCTTTTCATCCGCGTCATCTTTAACATCCCGCTCAATGACACGACCAACGCCTTCAAGGCCTACCGCCGCACGGTGATTAACGGCTGCCGTCCGTTCCTTTCCCCGCATTTCAACCTGACCGTCGAGATCCCGCTGAAAGCTATCGTGCGGGGCTATTCCTGGACGGTCGTGCCCACCACCTGGCAAAACCGCCAGCACGGCGAGGCCAAGCTGATGATCAAGGAGATGGGAAGCCGTTACTTTTTCATCTGCGCCTACGTCTGGCTTGAGAAATACTTCAGCCGCGGCGACTATCGGGTGAAGTCATCGCCGCGCAGAAGCTCCCGCTAAGCATCCCTCGAACCCATGAAAGTCCTGACGTGTGAGTTGGAAGGCCTTCTGATCGTCGAACCGGATGTCTACGGCGACCAGCGGGGTTTCTTCGTGGAGTCGTGGAACCAGCGGCGCTATCGCGAAGCGGGGATCGACGCGGCGTTTGTGCAGGACAATTTCTCCTTTTCCCAGCGCGGCACGCTACGCGGGCTGCACTTCCAGAATCCGTTGGCCCAGGGCAAACTGGTCTCGGTCTGGCAGGGCGAGGTCTTTGACGTCGCCGTCGACATCCGGCGTGACTCGCGGACCTTCGGGCAGTGGAACGGCGTGATGCTCACGGCCGACAACAAGCGACAGTTCTATCTTCCACCCGGTTTCGCCCACGGTTTCGCGGTCATCAGCGAAACCGCGCTGTTTCATTACAAGTGCACCGAGGTTTACACGCCACAGAATGAGCTGGGGTTCCGCTGGGACGATCCTGATGTCGGCATCAAATGGCCGGTTGCCGCACCGACGCTGTCGCAGCGCGATGCCAAGGCCCCGTTCCTCAAAGATTTGCCGCGGGAGAAGCTGTTCTAGCCCAGTTCTTGAAACCTGAAGTTGACTTCAGTCTTAATCCATTCCCATGCATCTACCCAGAATCCTCTTGTTCGGCAAAGTTGGGCAGGTCGGTTGGGAGCTCCGCCGGACGCTCGCTGCCATGAGTCAGCTGGTTTGCGTCGATTTTCCCGATGTCGACCTGACCAGTCCTGACTCCATCCGACAGTGGATTCAGTCCAGCTCGCCTGAGATCATCATCAACGCCGCCGCCTACACTGCGGTCGACAAGGCCGAGACCGAGCCCTCCCTGGCCATGAAGATCAACGGCGAAGCGCCGGGGATCATGGCCGTCGAGGCGAAAAAACGCGGCGCCCTGCTGGTCCATTACTCAACCGACTACGTGTTCGACGGATCAAAAACGTCTCCTTACCTCGAAGAGGACGCGCCGAATCCGCTGGGCGCCTACGGTCGCACCAAGCTCGCCGGCGACCAGGCGATTCAGGAGGTCGGCTGCGAGCACCTGATCTTCCGGCTGTGTTGGGTCTATGGCGCGCGGGGCAGCAATTTCCTCCTGACCATGATGCGACTGGCCCGCGAACGCGAGAAGCTCCGGGTAGTGCAGGATCAGATTGGCTGCCCGACCTGGTCGCGGATGATCGCGGAGGCGACCGCGCTGGCGCTCAAAGCGACGGTCCCGCCGGCCAGAACCGGGCCCCGCCAGGGCATCTATCATCTGTGCTCGTCGGGCCAGACCAGCTGGCACGGGTTTGCGAGCGCCATCGTCGAGCTGATGCCGGCGGAGGGAAGGAAATGCCGCGAGGTGGAAGCCATTGGTTCGTCCGAATATCCCACGCCGACAAAGCGGCCGCCCTACTCCGTGATGTCGTGCGACAAGCTCGCGCGCGATTTCGGTCTCCGGCTGCCCGACTGGCGCGAAAGCCTCGGCCAAGTATTGGAAAAATGACTCCTCGCACGGCTGGCGCAGGAATTGAACCACGAAGTGCGCCAAGACTCGCGAAGATGAATCAATTTCGGCTCGCATCCCAAGCTCGAAGGGGTGCGGATTGTCCTCACAAAACATTGACCTTCGCGTCCCTTCGCACTCTTCGCGGTTTTCTCTCCTCATGAACTTACTCGTCACCGGCGGTTGCGGCTTCATTGGTTCGAATTTCATCCGGCAGCGTCTCACTGAACGGGACCCGCTCCTGACCAAGCTCGTCAATCTCGACAAGCTGACGTATGCCGGCAATCCGTCCAACCTGGCCGATCTCGCCGGTGACGCACGCTACGTGTTCGTGCAGGGCGATATCGGCGACCCCGCGGTGGTGACCCGTCTGTTCGCGGAGCACGCCATCGACGCTGTGGTCAATTTCGCCGCCGAGTCGCATGTCGACCGCTCGATCGACTCGCCGGAGCCGTTCATCCAAACCAATGTCGTCGGCACGCTGCGGCTGCTTAATTGCGCCCGCCTGTACTGGTCGAAGCTGTCGGAACCGCGGAAAAGCGCCTTCCGTTTTCTTCACGTGTCGACGGACGAGGTGTATGGCACGCTCGCGCCCGGCGACCGACCCTGGCACGAGGATTGTCCCTACGAACCCAATTCGCCCTATGCGGCGTCGAAGGCGGCCAGCGACCATCTCGTCCGCGCCTACCACCACACCTACGGGCTGCCGGTCCTCACGACCAATTGCTCCAACAACTACGGCCCCTATCTCTTCCCGGAAAAGGTCATCCCTTTGATGATCCTCAACGCCCTCGAAGGGAAACCGCTGCCGGTCTATGGCGACGGGCAGCAGATTCGTGACTGGCTTTATGTGGAGGACCATACCGCTGCCATCTGGCTGGTCCTTCGGCGCGGTCGCGTGGGCAGCACCTACAACGTCGGCGGCCTGAACGAACGGCGCAACCTGGACCTGGTGAAGACCATCTGCGCCTTGCTGGACCGGAAGGCGCCACGGCCCGACGGCCGGTCCTATGCGGAACAAATCTCCTTTGTGCAGGACCGCCCCGGCCACGACCGACGCTACGCGATCGACAGCACGAAACTCCGCCGCGAACTCGGCTGGGAGCCGCGCGAGAATTTTGACACGGGCATCGCCAAGACGATCGACTGGTATCTCACCCATCGCGAATGGACGGCGGACATCACCGCCCGGAAATACGCCCGCGAGCGGTTGGGCACCGGCTAGCAGCCCGTCGGACTCAGGGGTTGACGGGGTCAATGGTGCAAGAGGGTTTTCCGGGCGAATCAGGCGCTGGCCTCGACGGGCTGCTCATGGCCGCGCAGCGCGGCCAAGGAACCGGCGGCATCGGGTTGGGAGGGCGCGCGCCGGGTCGTCCGGGAGGGCGTTTCGGGCGGAAGCGGCCGGGCAGTCCGGGGTCGCCGACCCCGGCCTCGAGTTTCCTTCTGTCGCCGTCAAGATCGCGTTGGGCGTTTTGGCTCCGCTGTGGTGGCGCCGGACCTGCATAGCCTGCGGCCATCGGGCAACTGACTGAATCCGAAGCGCCCAATCTTCCAGGTGTTCCCCACGGTGCGATTGAGAAAACTATTTACCAAATGCCCAAAACGGAATGTGCTGGCACGGATGCCTGCCATCATTCCCAACGAGGGCATGGTCGCGGTCTGACCCTCACTGCCCATGGCCAACCCCCCTTCACCCGACCTTTCCCGCCGGGGCCTGATTCTGGCTGGCGGCTCCGGCACCCGGCTGTATCCGCTGACGATCGCGGTGTCGAAGCAGTTGATGCCCGTCTACGACAAGCCGATGATCTACTATCCGCTGTCGGTGCTGATGCTGGCGGGAATCCGCGAGATCCTTCTCATCTCGACGCCGCAGGACCTGCCGCTGTTCCAACGCCTGTTCGGCGACGGTTCTGACCTGGGGCTTCAGCTGACCTACGCCGCCCAGCCGCGGCCGGAAGGGCTGGCGCAAGCGTTTCACATTGGCGCTGATTTCGTGGCCGGCCACCCTTCGGCCCTCGTGCTCGGAGACAACCTTTTTTACGGCCACGACTTCGCCCGGTCGCTGGAGGCTGCCAATGCGCGCACCGCCGGTGCGACCATCTTTGGTTATCGCGTTGCCGATCCCCAGGCTTACGGAGTCGTCGAATTCGCGCCGGATGGCCGCGTGCTTTCCATCGAGGAGAAGCCGAGGCAGCCGAAATCGTTCTACGCGGTTCCGGGTCTTTATTTTTATGACGAACAGGTGGTTCCCCTGGCGCTGTCGCTTCGGCCTTCCGCCCGCGGCGAACTGGAGATCACGGACCTCAATCGACTCTATCTTGAGCGAAACCAGCTTCATGTTGAATTGCTTGGCCGCGGCACGGCCTGGCTGGACACGGGCACCCACGACGCCCTGATCGACGCCGCCCAGTTCGTCAATGTCATCGAACGCCGCCAGGGCCTGAAGATCGCCTGCCTGGAGGAGATTGCTTTCCGCCAAGGCTGGATCACGGCCGATCAATTGCGGGCCCGGGTGCGCTTTCTGGGCAAGACGCTCTACGCCCGCTATCTTGAGACCCTGCTGCCCGGCTGACGCCTCGGGATTATGCCCCCCGTGAATTTCGGGCCTCCCACCGCGGACGCGCCCGCGAATTCGGAACCCCGGGGAGGCCTCCTGCCGCCCATGCAACTTTCAATCATCACGCCGCTGTTCAATCGCGTCGACCTGACCCGGGCGTTCGTGGCGGCGCTGCCAGGCTCCCTGCCGCCGGGCCTCGACTGGGAATGCCTGTTGATTGACGACGGTTCGACCGACGGCACGCGGGCCTGGCTCGAATCGCTTTCGCTTCCATTCCGGGTTTTCCAGAACGAGCAGAACCGCGGTTTTGCCGCCAGCTGCAATTACGGCGCCCAGGAAGCCCGCGGTGTTGTGCTCGCGCTGCTCAACAACGACCTCGTGCTTTCGTCGGGATGGCTTCCCCCCATGCTGGCCGCACTCAACCGGCCCCGGGTTGGTCTCGTGGGCAACGTGCAGCGCCGCGTGTCGGACGGCGCCGTCGAGCATGCCGGCATCGCCGTCGACCGCGCCGCCAAGATCGCGCACGTGCCCACGCTGCCCTGGCGCGTCCGGCGCACCCGGGTGGTCTTCGCGGTCACCGCCGCCTGCTGTCTCGTCCGCCGCGCCGACTTTCTCGGGCTGGGCGGCTTCGACACCGAATTCGAGAATGGAGGCGAGGATCTCGATTTTGCCCTCAAAGTCCGCGCGCGCGGCCAGCGCAGCGTGGTCTGTCTCGACAGCGTCGTGCACCACCACGTCAGCGCGTCGCGTGGCCCGCTGTCGTTGCGGGACGAGCGCAACAGCCACCGGCTCTACAACCGTTGGCGCGACGTCATCCTCCAGGAGACGGCGCTCGCGTGGTCTCGGGACGCGGTGCGCTTCCGGCAATGGAGCGCGGGACCGGAAGCGTTGTGGGCCGGCTTGGCCTGCCTTCCCGCCGCGACCGGCCTGGCGCGGCAACCCCCAATGATTGCCCGGCAGCATGCGGCCCACGCCTTGGTGCGCGAAGATGTCCGCTGGAAGAAGCTGCTGCAGGCGGACGACGCCCCGGGCGCACCGCCCACGCCCAAGCTCTATCGTTGCGACCGAATCTTCTTCGACGACTTCAACAACGACACCGCATGGCTTCGCGACCGCGCCATTGTCGAGCTGCCCCCCGATTTTCCCGTCACCAATCTGTTTCTCAACGGCTTCGTCGCGCCAGCCGACCCCGCCTGCGCGCAATCCGCGGGCCCGCTCGGTCTGCGTCTCCGGATCAACGGCGTGCAAACCGCCGTGTTTTTCCCACTGCCGGAGGACAACTTCAATGTCGGGGTGGATGCGCCGGCCTCAGTCGCCGGCCGGCCGACGCGCATCGAGGTTAGCGTGGTCGGCGTCGGGTGGACGAACTTCCTCGCGTGGGTCGGACGCATGGTCGAGACATGGCCGCTCCCACGTCCGCTGCGTCGGATCTTTCGCTGCTACCGGCAACAGCGGATCAACCACCGGCTGCGCCTGGCGCAGGTCGTGGCGGACGACGAGGTGATCTTCGATTTCAAGTACCAGCCGGCGCTGGCGCCCCGCCTGCGCAAGCTGGCTGCTCCCCAGGGAGTGAACCTGGTCGGCTGGTTTCGCGGTGAACTGGGCATTGGCGAGTCGGTGCGCTGCATGGCCAAAGCCTGTGATGCCGCCGGCCTGGCAGCGGCGCTGGTCGAACTGAAGCTCAACTGCCTGAATCGCGACGGCGACACCACCTACGCCGCGCGATTGCAGGAAGCCAATCCGCATCCGGTCAACATCTTCCATCTGGATCCCCCGGTTTCGCAGGACATTGATCACCACCACGGGCGGGCCTTCCGCGCCGATCGTTACAACATCGGCTATTGGGCGTGGGAGCTGTCGGAGTTTCCAGACGGCTGGGTGGACCGGCATCGCTTCTTCGATGAGATCTGGTGCCCCTCCGAATTCACCCGCGCTGCCATCGCCGCCAAGCTGCCGAAGCCGGTTCTGGCAATGCCGCACGCCATCGAATTTCCCGTGCCGCAGGGCGACTTTCGCGAGAAATTCGGCCTGCCCTCCCGCCTGTTTCTCTTCCTGTTTGCCTACGATCTGAATTCGACCCAGGAGCGCAAGAATCCGAAGGCGGTGATCGCCGCATTTCGCCAGGCCTTCCCCATCGGCATTTCGGTCGGTCTGGTGGTCAAGACGCACAACCCGGACCGGCACTCGGCCGCCTTCGCCGAACTCGAGGCGGAACTGAAGGAACTGCCGAACGCCTACCTGATCTGCGAAACCCTGCCCCGTGCCTCCGTCTACGAATTGCAGCAGGCCTGCGATTGTTTCGTCTCCCTGCACCGGGCCGAAGGGTTCGGCCTCAGCGTCGCCGAGGCCATGTACCTCGGCAAACCGGTGATTACGACGGATTGGTCGGGCACCGCCGAGTTCGTGAATATTACCAACGGTTGTCCGGTCAACTACCGCCTCCTGACGCTCGACCGCGACCACGGTCCTTATCTGCGCGGGCAGACCTGGGCCGATCCCGACATTGATCAAGCCGCCCACTGGATGCGGTCCTTGGTCGACGACCAGAGCTTCCGCGAGAGTCTGGGGCGGCGGGCCGCCACCGACATCCGGAGGAATTTCTCACCCAAGGCGATCGGCCGCCGCTATCAACGCCGTCTGGAGTCGTTCTCCCTCTGGTGACAGTTGCCCGCCGCTGTACCGCGCCAGCAACCCCTTCATGAAAAACCCAACCCACTCCATTCGCTCGCTCCTCTCGAAGTTGCTGCTTGGCCTCGTGCTGCCGGTCGCTGCTTTCGCCGCCGACCAGAGCCAGAGTTTCGACACCGCCATCTACATCCCGGTCATGATGGTCCGCCGGCTGGCCGACCCGGCGATCCGGCAGCGCGAATGGGACACCATCAGCCGCCAGCTCAAGGTCGACAAGGTCTACATCGAGTCCGAGCGGGACCGGATGCTGGCCGACGACCAGACGCTGGAGGACCTGAAAAAGTTCTTCACGGATCACGGCGTGCGCGTCGCGGGCGGCATCACCTACTCCGACAACAACGGCGGCCAGTTTCACTCGTTCTGCTACACCAATCCCGACGATCGCGCGTTCGTCCAGCGGGTGGCCGAGCTCACCGCCCGCCACTTTGACGAGATCATCCTCGATGACTTTTTCTTCGTGACCACGAAGAACGCCTCCGACATCGCGGCCAAGGGCAACCGCACCTGGTCGCAGTTCCGCCTCGATTTGATGGACGACGTGGCGGAAAACCTCCTGCTCAAGCCGGCCCGGGCGGTGAACCCGAAAGTAAAGATCACGATCAAGTTTCCCAACTGGTACGAGCACTTCCAGGGACTGGGCTTCGACCTCGACAAGGAGTCGCGCCTGTTCGACGGCATCTACACCGGCACGGAGACCCGCGATCCGGGCCTCACCGACCAGTTCCTCCAGCAGTACGAGAGCTACCAGATCCTCCGCTATTTCGAGAACATCGCGCCCGGCCGAAACGGCGGCGGCTGGGTCGACACGTTCAGTGTCCGCTATGTCGATCGTTACGCCGAGCAGCTCTGGGACACTGCCTTCGCCAAGCCGCGCGAGATCACCCTTTTCAACTGGGCCGCGCTCCTCCAGCCCATCCAGCCCGGCGAGCGGCCCTGGCAGGGCCTGCCCACCAGCTTTGATTTCTTCAAGATCATGCCGCCGTTCCGGGGATTCGGCGCGGCGATGGACACGCCGCCCCCCACCATGGCCCGAGTGGCCGGCGCCGCCCTCGCCCAGGTCAACACCTTCCTCGGCCAGCTCGGACAGCCGATCGGCATCAAGAGCTACAAACCCCACCACTCCTCCGGCGAGGACTTTCTCCCCAACTACCTCGGCATGATCGGCCTGCCCATCGATCTGTCCCCCGCTTTCCCCTCCGAGGCCGACCTGGTGCTGCTGACCGAGTCCGCCAAGTTCGATCCCGACATCGTCGCCAAGATCAAGGCGCAGCTCAACGCCGGCAAGTCCGTCGTCATCACCTCCGGCCTGCTGCACGCCCTGCAGGGCAAGGGCATCGAGGACATCGTCGAGGTCGAATACACGGAACGCCGGATCATCGCCGATGGCTACACCACCGGATTCGGCTCGGGCAACCGGAGCGGCCTGGGCGACGACGCCCGCGCCGCCGGAGTGCTTTTCCCGGAGATCCGCTTTTATACCAACGACGCCTGGGCGCTGGTCAGCGCCATGTCCGACAATGTCGGTTTCCCGTTGCTGCTGATGGACCGCTACGGCAAGGGCGTCCTCTACGTCTGGACGATGCCTGACAATTTCCACCACCTGTACCGACTGCCACCGGCCGTCACGAGCGCCTTCAAGGACGTCTTGATGAAAGGCTTTTTCGTCCGGATCGACGGACCCAGCGAGGTTGCGCTGTTTGCCTACGACAACAACACCTTCATCGTCGAGTCGTTCCTCGATCACGAATCCGACGTGAAAGTCTCGGTCGCCGGCGCCTTCACCAAGCTGCGCAATCTGGTCACGGGCGAGGTATTTTCAGGGCAGGAGCCGCCGCCGGCCAGCCCATGGCTGCGTCGGCCGGATCAGGAGAAGCGCACCGTGTTCCACGTGCACGTGCTGCCGCACAGCTATCTCGTCTTCGCCGCGGAGAAATAGCCGCGGCGCGTTAGAGCGGTTCGTTGTAATCTGCCAGGGGCATTCAGTTGAATTTGTAGGGCGGGGTCGCTGAACCCCGCCTCGTCTTCGGAGGAATGGCGGGGTTCGGCGACCCCGCCCTACCGCCGGCTCTCAAGAAACGCCGCTGCTATCGCCGACTCCCTCGAGGTGACCATTGGCTGACCCCGCCGCAGCCAAGTAAACAACGAATGCGCCGAGCCCCACCGCCAGCATGACGGCCATGCCGGCGGCGAGCGTCCGCGTGGTCGCCCAAACCAGCGGCGCGACCACGGCGGTCGCAATGGCATTGCCGGAAGTCTGCACAAAACTCTGGCAGGAGGCGGCCAGGCCGCGCTGCTGCGGAAACAGATCCAGCGCCAGCAGCGTCAGGCTGGGCATCGCCAGCGCCGACCCGGCGAAATAGACGAAGATCGGCGCCACGCTCCAGGGCAGGCCGGGCGGAGCCAAGGCGTTGAGGATGACATTGCCCACCGCGGCGAAGATCATGATCCCGTACGCCCACCAGATGGTCTGTCGTCGGGAGAGGCGCCCCGCGAGGCGTCCGGACAGCCAGGCGCCGGTCACGATGCCCGACGTCGACGGGCCGAACAACCAGAGGAAGCCGGTCTCGCTCACGTGCAGGTGCTGGATCAGGAAGACCGGGGCCGCCACGATGTAGATGAACACCGCGGCAAAATTGAACGTCACGGCGATGGATAATGCGACAAACGGAGCCGTCCGCAGCACCCGCCAATAGGACTGCAGGAGGAACCTGGGATTCATCGGCTGGCGCCGTTCCTGCGGCAGCGTCTCCGGCAGCGACCGCCAGCACACCAGCCAGACCCCGCCGGTGAACACCACCACAAAGGCAAACACGGCGCGCCAGCCGAACCAGACATGCAGCCAGCCACCGATCACCGGCGCCACGGCCGGCGCCACGGCAAAAACCAGCGTGATCTGCGACATCAATCGCTGCGCCTCGGCACCGTCGAGCACGTCGCGGACAATGGCGCGCCCCACCACCATGCCCGCCCCCGCCGTCATGCCTTGCAGCATGCGGAAGACCAGCAGGCTTTCGATGCTCCAGGCCAGGGCGCACCCGACCGACGCGGCAAAGAACAGGGCCAGCGCCCACAGGGTCACCCGGCGGCGCCCCCATGTGTCCGAGAATGCTCCGTGCCAGAGCGCCAGCAGCGCGAACGGCGCCAGGTACGCCGTCAACGTCTGTTGCACCAGCAACGGAGACGCCGAGAATACGCGGCCGATCTGGGGCATGGAAGGCAGGTAGGCGTCGATTGAAAATGGACCCAGCGCCGCCAGGGCGGCCAGCATCACCGCCAGCCCGCGGTGATGGCGCGCAGTCGATTGGGTCGTCGGTGTCATCGGAACCGCGCACGATGAACGGTTCCGCCGTCAGCGACAATTCCCATCGGCGACCGTTTTCCGCAGCGGGTGCATCTGCCGCGTGACGGTAAGGCTGGCAGCAAGCCTGCGCCATCGGTGAGAACGAGCGTTCGCGTTGCGTAGCGCAGGCTTCCAGCCGGCAACCGATGCAGCCAGGGATGGCTGCGCTACGTTCGGAATCGCCGACAATCGGGAGATGCGCCCTCCAGCAACAGGAAACGGCCTACCGGATCTCGACCACGGCGTAGCTGACGGCGGGCAGCTTCACGGTCCACCCTTGGGCATCGCTCTGAAGGGCCCCGGCTTCTCCGGCGAGCTTCCGCGCCTCTGCGAATCTGGCGGTGGCCGGCAGACGCACTTCGCACGGTCGTGCCGCCGGGTTGACCGCGACGAGGATGCGCTCATCGCCCTTCGTGCGCTGGTAGACAAACGGCAGCCGGCCCGCCTCTGCCACCACGGCGGCAAATCCGCCGCTCGCCTGCAGCGCCGGATGGGCCTCCCGCAGCGCGATGAGGCTGCGCACAACGTTCAAGGTCGAATTCGGGTCGCCTTCCTGCGCCGCCACGGTGGGACGGTCCGCCGCCGCATCGATTGGAAGGTAAAGCTGGCCGGGCGGCGCCGCCGAGAATCCGGCGTTGGGCGACGCATCCCACTGCATCGGCGTGCGGGCGCCGGTTCGCCCGAATCCGCCTTCCTTCGACGGCAGGCCCGCCACGGACCGCATGCCGATCTCGTCGCCGTAGTAGATGAAAGGCACGCCGGGCATCGTCAGCAGGAAGGCATAGGCCACCGCGAGTTCGCGGGGATCCTTGCCGTCACCCAGCCGTGGAACCGTGTCATGATTGCCCGTGGGAATGGCGATGAAACCGTGCTCCCTGGTCGCGGCGTAGAGCGGCTCAAATTCGTCCAGGAACCGGCGGATGTCGCCGCGGCCGCTCGAATCAAAGAACGCCGTCACCTCCGGCGCCGTCGGCCGGAACAGGGATTTGTACCCGGGCTTGCTGAACGGCAGGAGGAAATCCATGTGAAAGCCCGCCGGAATTGCGACCCGCGGCTCCGACCACTCCGAGACCAGGGCACAGTCCGGATACTCGCGGTCCATCCATGCCCGGAACTCCTGCCAGAGCGCGGCGGTGGCGCGGCCGTCGGAATCGTTCTTCACCAGCGAGCCGGCCATGTCGACGCGGAACCCGCTCGCGCCGAGATCGAACCAGAACCGCATGATCTTCTTCAATTCCTCCCGCACCGCCCGGGGTCCGGGCGCGTCGACCGGCTGCTGCCAGGGCGCCTTGGGATCGGGCTGCGCATAGCCGTAGTTGAGCGCCGGCTGGAAATAGAAGAAGTTGGGAATGTAATTGGCATCGCGTTCCGCGGCGCCCACCACGACCTGCTGGTTCGGCGCGGACCAGGTCCACACGCTGTCCGTCCAGATATACCAGTCCGAGTAACGGTTGCGCTCGAAGCTCTGGGACGCGCGGAACCACGGATGCTGGTCGGAGGTATGGCCCGCCACCAGGTCGAGCATGACGCGCATGCCCAGCTTGCGCGCCTCCGCGAACAGCGTACGCAGATCGTCATTGGTGCCGTAACGCGGCGCGACGCGATAGAAATCCGAGATATCATACCCGGCATCCCGGAACGGCGACTCAAAGCACGGATTGATCCAGAGCGCCGTCACGCCGAGACGGTGCAAATAGGGCAGCTTCTCGATGATTCCGCGCAAGTCGCCGATGCCATCCGCGTTCGTGTCGAGGTAGGACTGGGGGTAGATCTCGTAAAAGACCGCGCGCTCCAGCCAGGCGGGCGCGGCAGACGATTCGGCGGCACTCATGGGCGGCGGACCGAAACACCGAGCCGCCGCAATGGCGAGGAGAAGGATTCGACAAGTGGAGCGCATGAAAGGGAACCGGACGGAACCAGCGGCATGGGTCGTTGAATCGGGTTCGATCAGGTTGTGCGTTCGTCGGAGCGGACGGCCCGCGCCACCGCGGCGCGCGTCGCCCGCGCCGTGCGCGCCGCCGCCGCCTCCGCCGAAAGCGCGTTGAGCTCCGCGTCAAACGGCTCCGCCGTCACCGGCCCGTCGTAGCCCGCGTCGGCCAGCGCCTGCATGAAGCCGTCGAGATCGATCACCCCCGTCGCGCCCGGAAGCTTCCGGCGATTGTCGACGAGTTCCGCCCGCGGGATTCCCGACGGCGCGTCATTGACGTGGACATGCACGAGGAATCCACGCCCGAGGCCGTGCAATTCCCCGCGCGCGCCCCCCGCGCAATGCCAGTGCCACGCATCGAGCAACAGGCCGCAATTGGAGCCGATCGCCCGCGCCAGGTCCGAGATCGTCGCCACGGAATGGACGAACGGGTGCTGGAACCTTCGCCGCGAGGTCTCGGGTCCGATGAACTCAAGGCCGAGGCGGACGCCCTGCTCCCCGAGTAGCTCCGCCACGGGCCGGAAGCGCTCGACGTGAAACTTGAAATTGGCGTCGTACGCGAGCGCGTCGCTTCCGGGCAGAATCCACATGCCGGCGCGCCGCGCGCCCAGGGCGCGGGCGGTGGCCAGCAGGGGCGGGAGCCGCCCCAGCCAGTCGCGCCACTCGGCGTCCGTCACCTGGTACGGCACAAAGGGCAGGTTCCACGCCCCGATCCGCAGGCCGTGGTCAAGGAAAAGCTCGCGCACCGCCGGCGCGCCGTGCGCCGCGACCTCGTCGTGCAGCGCCGTCAGCGAGGCGTCGTAGCCGCCGAATCCGTGGCGCTCCGCCAGCGCGAGCCCCTCGCGGAGCGACACGCTGATACCCACATGGCCGGGATTGAAGGAGGAAAACATTGGAGGAAATCAGGTGGAAAACTTCGCCTTGAGTTCGCCGGCGGCCAGCATCGACAGCAGCGCACACTTGCCCGGCCGCAGCGGCAGATCAACCCGGCCCCGACGGCGAGAGGACTCGTAGGTGGCGAAGATGATCTCGGTGGCGCGCAGCGCGCGTTCGGCCGCCAGCTGCGGGACCGTACCCGCGTCGAGGCAGGCGAGGATGTCGGCGATCCCACGGTAGATCGCCTTGTCGTCGTGAATGTTCTCGCCCGTGTCGATCACCTTCCAGTCAGCCTGGCCATGGGGCCGGAAGCGCAGCCACGGCGCGTCAAAAAGAATCTCGATGACCCCCTGCTCGCCCGTAAGCCGCAGGAGGCAGCCGAGTTCGGCGTGCTGGTGGCCGAAATGATAGACCGCGCGCACGCCGTTCTGAAACCGGAATTCGGAGAAGCCGTGCCCCACATTGATCGCGCCGAAGAACCTCGTCGCGCCGCGCAGATCGACCTGGCCGAGCACCCAATCGGCAGGGGTGTCGCCATTGAAGTAAAACATCATGTCGAGCACATGCGTGCCGGCGTCGGACAGGTTGTGCCACGCGCCCTCGATCGCGAGGAGCCGGCCGATGGAGCCGCCGTCGATCATCTGCTTTGCCTTCAGCAGCGGCAGGTTGAACCGGCGCTGGTGGTTGATCGCCAGCAGGACGCCGTGTTTCCGGCAGGTCCGGTCCATGCGTAGACAGGCGTCCCAATGAATGTCCATGGGTTTCTCGCACAGGATCACCCGCGAGCCAAAGCGCGCCACAGCGCACACGACCTCGGCATGAAGGTGGGGCCACAGGCAGACGCTCACGACGTCGGGGCGGACGGTGCGCATCATCTGGCGGTAGTCGGCAAAGACCGCCGCCTTGGGATTGTGCGCGGCGACAAACGCCGCGGCGTTCTCCTGGCTGAGATCGGCCACGGCGGCCAGTTGGCACCGGCCGGAAGCCGCGTAGCCGGCCATGTGCCGGTGTCCCATGCCGAATCCCGTGGCGCCCTCGGCGCCGCGCGGCCGTCCACAGCCGATGATGGCCACTTTGAGCGGGGGGGCATTCTTGATCTTCATCGGCCCCCAATGTAGGACCGGGGCCGCGCGAGGCGACACCGTTTTCATGAAATCGCGGAAAGACACGGCCCATAGCCCTTGCTCCCCGGCGCCCCTCCATGAGGAAAGCGGACGTCCTCCGCCGAGAATGAACCGGCCAGGCCTCTATTGCCGCTGCGCCAGCAATCGCTTCACCGTGTCCATCAGCTGGCTGACCTCATACGGCTTGGGCACGATCGCCTGGAAGCCGTAGCGGGCGAAGTCGGCCAACACCGGATCATTCGAGTAACCGCTCGAGACGATCGCCGGCACCCGGGGATCCAGTTGGCGGATATGCTCCATGGCCTCCCGTCCACCCATGCCACCGGGAATGGTCAGATCCAGAATGACCAGATCAAATGGCTGCCCGGCTCTCTGGGCCTCGCTGAATTCCTCCACTGCCGCCGCACCGTCAGAGACGGTTTCAGCTTTCAGGCCGATCCGTAACAGCAATGCCGCCCCAAGGCGTCGCACGCCCTCCTCGTCGTCCATCAACAACACCCGGGCCGGCCGGGGCAGCACATCCCCTGGAATCGCCGCGGGAACCGACGGAGGCGGAGGCGGCTCGGCCTCGCCGGCCGGCAGCCACAGGGTGAAGGTCGCCCCGTGTCCGGGCGTTGACTCGACCTCAATCCGACCGCCGTGCCGATTGACGATCGAATAGACGGTGGCCAGGCCAAGTCCGCCACCCGCCTTCTTGGTTGAAAAATACGGATCAAACACCCGCGACAGAATCTCGGGTTTGATGCCCACCCCCGAGTCGGCAATCGCCACCCGGACATAGCGGCCGGCCGCCAGCGCGGCCCGCGCTCCCGCCGCGATCTTTTCATTGGCCAGCGAAATCCGGATGGTCCCGCCCCCCGGCATCGCCTCGACGGCGTTGAGCGCGAGGTTCTGGATGGTCCGGGTGATCTGGTCCTTATCCACATTGGCGCTCCACAGGCCGGGGCCAACCTCAAAGTCGCACCGCACGCTGGATCCATGCAGCATGGAGTCGGCGGCGTCCCGGACGATTTCCGGCAGCGCGACCGTCGTGCGCACGGGATTCCCGCCTTTCGCAAAGGTGAGGAGTTGCTGGGTGAGGTCGCGGGCGCGAAAGGCGGCCTGCTCGATTTCCCGCAGGAACCCGCCGGCGGCTTCGGCGACTTTGGCGTCGAGCATCGCCAGCGACAGATTGCCGATCACCACCGTCAGAAGATTGTTGAAGTCGTGCGCGATGCCGCCGGCAAGCACCCCGAGCGATTCCAGTCTCGCCGCGCGCTGCACCTCGGCTTCCAGCCGCGCCTGTCGCTCCATCTGCTCGTGGATCTGCTCGGTCTGCTGGCGAACCCGGCGGCGCAATACCGTGACCCATACGACACCGAGCAGCAGACCGACGCCCAGCGCGGTCGCGATGAAGAGGACGCGCTGGACCGTCAACCGACGGGGACCCTGCACCACCGCCACATCCCCCCAGGATCGAAGCCACAGGCGGAATCCCCGCACTTGGCGCGCATCGTCGAAATCGGCGCGGTAAACACCCGTGAGCTTGAGGACGGCACCGACCGCGAGGTCGGCGGTCGCGGAGGTATCGCTCGGATAGTCGGCCAGCGCCTCGAACACCGTATTCCCGTTCTGGAGTGTCAATCGGGCATGTTGCGGTTGGCGCAAGACGTCGATCAAGATTCCGCCGGCCGTCACCAGGCGTCCATCGAGCGCAGAGTCGAAGCGGGCAGGATCGGCGAGACGGAAGGGCGTCGGCAAGACCCGGGCGGCCAGCTTGTGATAGACGGCTTCCCGCAACACGGTGCGCATACCCTCCTGCCCCAGGATGCCCACGGCTTCGATGGAATCCCCAATGGAAAGCGGCTCGGTCGCACTGCTTAACAACAGCAACCCTGACTCTCCGTCCTCCAGGTAGACCAGACGGCCGGGCATGCGGTAGATCACGACGCCGGAAACGCGGACCCGCGTCAGGTCACCCAGCAAATTGAGCTCTCCCAGGCTCTTGACTGGTCGCAATGGCAGGTCAAAAAAATCCACCGGCGCGTCTTCTTCCACCGTGATGTTGTGGAGAAACGGCACCAGCAGCCTCAGGCCGGTGATTTGCCCGCCCTCCGTCAGCGTGTCGCAAACACCATCAACGCGAATCAATGATCCCGGGGTGGCCCGCAGGTTCTCCGGTGAATCCACGAGGGCGACGAATTCACCCATGGCGGTCGCGACGTAGATTCGACGCAGGTCGCCGATCGACTCCGTGCGCTTCAGGAAACCGCGCATTTCGACCCATTGGCTGTCTTCGTTGCCAGTGATGGCTTGATCAAAGGTAACTGGCCTGGCCGGCGGCGGATCCACCGAGCCAAGATTCGCGTAGCGCTTCAGATTCACCCCGGGCACATTCCCGTCATCGTAGGTCACCCCTTCGACGGACAGATACTGGACCAAACGAGGCGCCTCGATCTGCTTCCGATCAAATTGAACGCGGACGCCCCCGCTGAAACCCTCCAAAAAGAAGTAGCCGTCCTCGGGATCGACCCAGACGACCGTTCCCCTAACCTTCACCGGCCGGCCCAGAGCCGCCTCTTCCAGTGTCAACTTGAAGATTTGATCGACGCTCTGCAGCGTCGGGTATCCTCCCGCCGGGGTCGGAGCGGGAACTGCCCGGGCAATCTGGCGGTACAGGGCTGATCGAACGATCCATCGCGCGCCGGAAATCGATATCCGCCCCACCACATCCACTTCTCCGCCAGGCGGAATCCGATCCCGTTGGGCAGAATGGACGTCCACCTGCCCGGTCGTATCGCGGACGACCATGGACGTGCCTGCCTCATCGGTCTGGATCCGGCCGCGGACGTGAACTTCATGGTCGACCGGGATCTCGTGGATCCGGTCGATCGGAGTGACCGCGAGATTGAACCCGGGATAGTCGGCTAGCGAACCGGTGACGGTCAGATCGCTCTGCCGGCTGACATAGATCTCGATCAGAGACCCGGTTCCCGTGGCGTCGAAACGAGCCGAATACATGCCGGTCAGGCGGACGAAGCGGCCCCTCCAGGAAGGGGCTGAAGCAGCGTCGTCCGGCTTCAGCCAGGCGGTCACTCGCCGGTCTCCGACCACCAGCACCAGATGGACATGCGTGTCATCGATCAACTGCTGCCCGTTGACATAGCCTTCGACCGACACAATCCGGCCGCCCAATGGACCCATATCGTCAATCCTGTCCTTGGTGTCCACCGGGACAACCGGCTCGAATTCCTGCAAGACTTTCACTGAAACCGCAGCGGCTTCCAACCCCTTCGATGGGACCACGCTTCCTTCAATCAAGACGTGTTGGCCGGCCCGCAACACCGGGGGTGACTTCGACAATGCCACATAGGTGCCGATGCCGCCCTGTTCGATCCAGCAGTTTCCAAAACTGGGATCGTACACACTCACGCGTCCTTCGATCCGCAAAGGATGGGCCACCGACGTCGTCTCAGGCGACAGCGACCAAAGTTGAACCAGGTCGGTGATGGCCTCGACCGGGCCGGCTGGCGGCCGGGGCGTGGACGCATCCTCGGGCAACCCTCTCACCGGAGCCATCGCCAGAATTAACGCGACCCAAGCCGCCAGGCTGCGCCTGCGTGAAGGGCAGCCAGAATGTTCGCCGGACGACAAAGAAAGCATAACTTCTGCCGGAGTGTGTGGCCGGCGGGGATTATCACCTGACTGAAAACCGGGTGATACGTCAAGCGCGACAGGGGATGAAAATCGCATCCTATGCCGGAAAAAATCCCTATGACCGTCCTCCAAAGGACCTCACGGGCAGATGGTAAGACCACCCCTCTCGCCTTCGATAGCGATTCACCCCAGGACGTAATTGTCTCACTGGGCATCGATAATACCCTATGAATCTGCGCGGATTCATCGGACTGACGGCCTCCTTGACGGCGGGGCTGGTACTGTCGCCTGCGGCCGGCGCGGCGGCGCTGCCGACCCCCCCGCCACCGAGCCGCACATTCCACGCCGGCGCGGATTCAATTGGCCCGTGCCGCCCGGCCGGCGCGGGCCGGTGTTTCGCGAATTCGATTCCGAAAGGATGACCGGCCGGCAAATGCTCGTGTTGCCGCTGACCGTTAATTCCGGGCTAAGGCGGAGCCGCGCGCAAACGGTCGAGCATCGTTCGCGCAGGTTCAAAATCGGGTTTGATCTGCAAGGCTGACGTGAATTGCCCGATCGCCTCGGACCGCCGTCCGGGGACGTTCGCCAGAACGAGCCCCAGGTTGAAGTGCGCTTGGAAGAAGTCAGGCTTGAGCCGGATCGCGGCCTCGTATTCGGCAATTGCCTCCGACGTCCGGCCGGGAGAGCGCGCCAGCGCATCCGCCAGATTGTTGTGCGCCTCGGCAAAACCAGGCTGGGCGCGCACGGCGGCTTCGTATTCGGCGATCGCCTCGGCCGTCCGGCCGGGAGTCCCGGCTAGGGCATTTCCCAAGTTGAAGTGCGCCTCGGCAAAATCAGGCTTGGCGCGCAGGACGGTTTCGTACTCGGCGATGGCCTCGGGCAGGCGGCCCGGCAGCTGCGCCAGGGCAATGCCCAGATTATTGTGCACTTCGACAAAATCAGGCTGAAGCCGCAGGGCCGCATGGAATTCCGCGATCGCATCAGGCAGTCGGGCCGGAATCTCCGACCAGGCATTTCCGAGCGCGTTGTGAACCCCCGGATCATCGGGTCGGAGCCGCAAAGCCTCCTGGTATTCAACGATGGCCTCGGGCAGGCGGCCCGCGATTCTCGCCAGCACGAGCCCCAGGCCGTAGTGCGCTTCCGCATAGTCGGACCTGAGCCGCAGGGCCGTCTGATATTCCGTGATCGCCTCAGACAAGGCGGGCGTCGCCGCCAGCACCAGCCCCAGGTTATAATGCATCTCCGCCGAATCGGGCTGGAGGCGTAAGGCGGTCCGGAATTCCACGATCGCCTCGGCCAGGCGGGGCGTTCGCGCCAGCGCCAGCCCCAAATAGTAGTGGATCTCCGCCGAATCGGGCTGGAGGCGAACCGCCGCTTGGTACTCGGCCACCGCCTCCGGCAGCCGGCCGGGGGTTTTCGACAGGATGGTGGCAAGATTGCTGTGCGCATCCGCGATCTTCGGATTGAGACGCAGGGTCGCCTGGAATTCAGCGATCGCCTCGGATTCTCGGCCCGGGATTTTTGCCAGCGCGTTTGCCAGATAGTTGTGGGCCTCCGAGACCGTGGGAGCGATCCGCAAGCCCTCCCGGTACTCGGCAATGGCCTCGGACAGTTTCGCGGGGGATTTGGACAAGGCATACCCGAGATAGGTGTGGGCGGCCCAATTGTTCTCGGTCACCGCGAGGGCATGGCGGAACAGCGTTGTGCTATTCTGCCAGAAACCCAATTGCCAGGACGTCAGGACCGTGCAGCCGGCCACCATCACGCCGGCCGTCGCACCCAGCAGTCCGGCCCGCTTCGGCCAGCGTGCCGCAATATCTCCAGCGGCCCAGGCCAGCATGACAAACACACCGACCAGCGGCATATAACTGTAGCGATCCGCCATGGATTGCTCGCCGACCTGCACCAGGCCGATCACCGGGACCAGCGTGCCCAGAAACCAAAGCCACCCCATCAGCAGGTACGGGCGGCGACGGTAAAGTGCGCAGGCGGCGACGGTGACTCCCATCAGCGGCACTCCGGCCAGCACGGCCCACCCAATGGGCTGACCCGAGGGATTCGGATAGAACACCGCGAGCCTGGTCGGGAAGACGCATTTGCCCAGGTACCGGCAGTAGGCCATCGCAGCGTTGGAAACCCGGTCCGGCCACGAATAGTCCGCCATCGTTTTGAGCGCTCCGATTTGTTTCTGTGCGAGGACGGTGACCACGCCGACCGCGATCGAGAGAATGAAAAACGGGGTCTTCTCGACCACCAATGGCCAAACGGCTGCC
>CAVRNM010000174.1:0-10217 GCA_963722225.1 uncultured Verrucomicrobiae bacterium | reverse complement strand
CTGGCCGTCCACTCATCAGCTGCGTGGCGCTGCCCTGCTGGCGCAGGTGGGGCAGCACGGGGTTGGCGGCGGCCATGGGCAAACCCAGGGCAACCAGGATCTCGATCGCAGTGACGCAACGGATTCGGAGGAGGAATGACATGGACCGTGGAGGTTGAAGCGACGAAATGAGCCGACTGCCATAGAGCTGAACCGCCATCACGGGACCGCTTCGGGGGGCGCCACAGGCTCTTCAAACAACGCCAGATCCACTGAATCCGCCATCACTTTGTACCCTGCCACGGAGGGATGGAGATGATCTCCAGAGTCCACGGCGTGGCGAGCCGGGTCGGATCCTTTGCGTCGCGCATCGCGGCGTCGAAATCGATGACCGCAGCGAAGCATCCGCTGGTCCGGATCCATTGGTTGACGGTCTGGCGGTCTGCCTCGCCGTCGGCGCTCCAATAGAATCCCGCTCCCTCGTACGGCGTGAGGGTGGCGCCGATGACGCGGATGCCGTGGGCCTTCGCCCGCGCATGATCTGTCTGTAGGCGGTGATGATGTCGGCTGCCGAGGCGAAGGCGGCGGCTTGCTCGCGCGCTTTGAGGCGGGTGCCGATGTCGTTGATCCCTTCGAAAACGACCAGCCAGCGAACCCCCGGCGGGGCAAGTACGTCGCGATCGAACGGGCGAGCGCGTTCGGTCCCAGACCATCCCGCAGCAGCCGGTTGCCCCCGATCCCCAGGTTGAGGACAGAACATTGCGCCGTGGGCCTATGGGCCGCGAGTCGGCGGAAAAGATCGTCGGGCCAGCGGTCGTTCTTGTCGGTTGTGCAACCGTGGCCGTCCGTGATCGAATCTCCCAGGATCGCGATTGCGGCCGCGCGCGGACTTGGTTAGAACGTCGATGCCATTGATGAAATACCAGTGGGTGAGTTTGGTCGCCTTGGTCAACGCAGGCGCGGCGAGGGCGTCGCCAGATTGCAAGTATGAAGTGGCGCGCGACCCGGGATGCACCGTGAGCGCGGCTGGAACCTGATGCAGTTAATCGAGATGGCGACGTCGGCCTGCGGGGCGAGCCCGAGGTCAACGGGGTCCGACAGGAAGGAAGCCCCCGGCGGAATCGTGACCGCGGACTGCCCGGCAAAGCGCAGTGAACGGTCGGTCCCACGCTGGATGGCTCCGTCGGGAGCGGCCAAAGCGACGTGCGCGCCGCAAAACGACAGCGGGCCGCTGCCGAAGGCGTTGGATAAGCACACCCGGAACTGACTGCCTCCGAGCGACACGTGTACGACCTGGCGCAAGGTGGCCCCGGCGAGCGGCGCCTGGTCCGTGGCGGCAGACTCGGCCAGCAGCGCGGTATCCCAGGAGCCGACCCAATGGGCAAGGGGGATCTCCGCTGCGAACAGTCGCGAGCCGGCCAGCGTGACGAGCACGAGGCCAAACCAAATCATCCGACCTGCATTGCGAGTGAGGGCGAACATCGGGAAACGAACGGATTGGCTGGCTTGGTGGTGAGTTGCAAGATTGAGGCGGCGGGGAAGTCTGTCGGGAGTCAACCCAAGGGGGGCTGGCGATGCGATCTTGGGTTGCCCTCGAACCAGGTCGACCATGCCTGCCGACCAACATTCGACGGCCCGTTGCCCTCGCGCGAATCCCGGGAGCCGCCCGACAACCAGCGAAGGCCACGGCGCGCAAAAGGGAAATCCGGCTCCGCTCCCCCTAAGAAGCGAAACCGGGCCCCGCGATGCTCTCTCTTTAGAATGAGAGTGTGTTCGTCACGAACCATTCCTGGACGGGCTTGACCCGGACCGTGGCCCGCGTCTTGCCATCGGGCTCGACGGAAACCGGAATCAGGCCGTCCTAGGCAAATCCTGATGAACACAAACAGTATCCAAAATAACGCGGAGCGTGCTCCCGTCGAGACGGGAGTGATCTGAGCAGGCTGCTCGGTGAACGCCTTGGCGATGAATGGCTATTTGATTGCTTGGGGTTCAAGATATTGCTGCATAGTCAGTTGTAAATCTCGCCCTGAGTGCTGCATTGGCTCGGCTTAGGGATTTTGGGGCTCCCCTCATGATTCCGTCGGCACCCCCGGAAGGCAGCGGAAGCCTATTTGGGACAACGGATTCAATTACTGATTAACGGACGCTTCTAATGCAAAACGGCTGATAAAATAGAACGCATTTACCGGCCGGTGGGTTTCCGCTTGCGGAAACCCAAATACTGGTCAAATGTTCAGTCATGCTGACGAAGCGGCAACAGGAGATCCTCCGGTACGTGCAGGCGCATCAGCGCGAGCACGGGATCGTCCCGTCGCAGCGCGAGATCCAGGCGCATTTCGGTTTTGCCAGTGTCAACGCGGTCGACTGCCATCTCGCCGCCCTGGAAAAGAAGGGCGCGCTCGTCCGGCGCCCCGGCATGGCGCGCGGGCTCGTGCTGCCTCACGCGCCTCGGGTCGTTGACATCCCGATCTTCGGCACCATCCCGGCCGGCCCGCCTTCCGCCAACGAGCAGATGGCCGACGGGCATCTCGCCATCGACCCGGCCTTGTTCAAGCTGCAGCCGCGCGAGGAGGTCTACAGCCTGCGGGTGCGCGGCGACTCGATGGAGGGCGCCGGGATCCAGGACGGCGACCTCGTGGTCATGGCCTGCCGGCCGCCCCGGCACCGCGACATCGTGGGCGCGCTCGTCGACGGCGAGGCCACGCTGAAACGGCTCGTGATCAACCGGGGCCGGCCCGTGCTGATGCCCGAGAATCCAAAATATCGGCCGATTGTGGCGACGGAGGAACTGCTCATCCAGGGCGTCTACGTCGGCCATGTGCGGGTCCACGGAAACTGGAGAGCGGAAACCGGAGACCGGAAAGGGGAACCGTAATCCGCCGATCCTCCTTCGCTAAGCCTCCGGAGGACAGGCAAGCGGCGACCCTGCGATGATCTCACCCACTGATTCTTTACAGGAGAAAACGGAGGGAACTGAGGGGAGTTTATTCTCCTTTGTCCATGCTCTCCGCTTCCTCCGTTACCTCCTGTAAAATGCCTCGGGTTGGGTCGCGGCATCGGCGCACGTCCACTCGCTCACGTTCGCGGCCACACTTCTTGTGAAACTGCCCCCGCTCCCGTCATGCGTGGCTCACCCGAAAGTCTCGCGGCGCTCCGGCTCCTGCTGGCCGAGCGCTTTCCCCAGGCCGCGCCGCGGCCGGCGGCCACCCTGCCCACCGGGGTGGCGGCGATTGATGAGGCGGGGGACGGGGGACTGCCGGTCGGAGGCCTCACCGAGGTCGTGGCGCTCGCGCCGAGCACTGGCGGCCAGCTGCTGATCGCCCGCCTGCTGGCGGCGACGCGGGCGCGGCGGATGCGCACGGCGCTCGTGGACGCCGTCGACGCCTTCGATCCCCAGTCGCACGAGCCGCCCATGCTGCAGCACCTCGTCTGGGTCCGCTGCCGCACCCTGGACGAGGCGATGCACGCCGCTGACATCCTGGTGCGGGACGCCAATCTCGCCCTCGTCATGGTGGATCTCCGCGGCGTCGCGGGGCGCGCCTTGCGCGGAGTGCCCGCGACCACCTGGTATCGCCTGCAGCGCGCCCTTGAGCGAACCGACATGGCGATGGTGGTGTTCACTGCGGAAAATCCGGAAACCGAGAAATCGGAAAATCGTGACACCGGGAAATTGGGAAACCGAGAAACGGCGGGCCAAATCAAAAACCGCAAATCGGAAATCGGAAAGGGTCATCCAGCGCCGCTCGGACTCGTGGGCAGCGCCCGGCTGCGCTTCACCCTCGCCGGCTCGTTCCAACTCGACGCCTTGGCCGGGGAACAGGCCCGGCTGGCCTTCCGTCTGCCGGTTGAGGTGCAGCGCCGCCATGCCCGCGAGGAAAGGAGGATGGCGTGAGCTACGCCGTGCTTCACGTCTCTGATTTTGCACTCCAGGCGGTCGTCCGCACCCGGGGGGATCTCGGCGGAAAGTCCGTGGCGCTGCTCGACGACCGCGTCAAGCCAGCGGTGGTCGTGCAGGCCGGCGCGCGCGCCCGGGCCGCCGGCGTGACGGCGGGCCTGACCGCCACGCAGGCGATGGCGCGCTGCGCGGACATTGTCCTGCCGCCGCGTTCCGCCGCGGCCGAAAAGGACGCCGAAGCCGCGCTCTTCACCGTCGCCTGGTCTCTTTCCCCCCGGGTGGAACGCACCGCCGCCGGCATTTGCACCATCGACCTGGCGGGAAAGGCCGCGGCCACGCACCGGGCGCACAGCCGCGCCGCCGTGGAGCAGCTGCAATCCCTGGGGCTGCAGGCCACGGCCGGACTCGGCCGCACGCCCTTCCTCGCGCTCACTGCCGCGCGCCTGGCCGGAATTGTAGCCGGCCTCGCTGAGGCCGGACCCGCCTTCGCCGAGGCTTCGGCGGACAGGCCGGGGTCGGCGACCCCGGCTACAAGGGCCGGCGCACCGGACATCGGCAGTCCGGCGCCGCGCTGTGGGGCGGGGTCGCCGCACCCCGCCGCGTCCGGCAAAATGGCGGGATCCGGCGATCCCGCCCTACATCCGACTGAATCGTTGCCGATGGGAAGATTCGTCCTCGAGGTGCAGGATGAGCGGGGCTTTCTCTCGCCGCTGCCACTCTCCCTGGCCGATCCTCCGCCCGCCCTCGCCGCCATTCTCGCTGGCTGGGGCCTTCGCACGCTCGGCGCCTTGACGGCGTTGCCGAAGCCCGAGGTCGGGCGCCGGCTCGGCCAGGCGGGTATGGAACTTTGGGAACGCGCCGCCGGCGAGACCGACCGGCCGATCAAACCCTGCGCGCCCGCGGCGACCTTCGCCGCCGCCATGGAACTGGAGCACGAAGTCGAAACCCTGGAGCCGCTGCTGTTCATCCTGCGGCGGTTGGTGGACCGTCTCGCGCTGCAACTCACCCAGGCCAGCCTCGTGGCCGCCGAACTCGCGCTCGAACTCCTGCTGGTGGACGAGACCGCCTATCCGCGCGGCTTCCGGCTGCCCGAGCCCACCGCCAGCCCCGACATCCTGTTCCGCGCGCTGCAGACTCATCTGGAGACCCTCCACACGGCGTCGGCCATCAAAGGCGTTCGCCTGGTGATCACCCCGACGCGTCCGCTGGTGCGGCAGCACGGGCTGTTCGACACCGGGCTGCGCGATCCGCACGGCTTTGCGGAAACCCTGGCCCGCGTGGAAGCCGTGGTCGGCCGCGACCGGGTGGGGACACCAGGACTGGAGCCGACCCACCGGCCCGACGCCTTTTTTCTGGAGAAGCCGGTCGACGTCGTGGGTCCGCTGCCACCGCCGCCGATCCTGCCGCCGCTCGGGCTTCCGCTCCGGCGTTTTCGGCCGCCTCTGGAAGCGGAGGTGGCCGCCGGTCCCCAGGGGCCGGTGTTCGTGCGCTGCCGCATCGTCCGGGGCGAGGTGACGCAACGACGCGGGCCCTGGCGCTGTTCCGGCGAGTGGTGGAAACCCGAGCGCTGGACCGGCGAAGAGTGGGATATTGAGCTCGCGCGCGGCGGCTTGTTCCGCCTGAGCCTCCGCGCCGGGCAATGGTGGGTGGAGGGGATGTATGACTAGCGGCTTAAAGCTTTAAGCTTAAAGCCGTAAGCTTCCTGTGACCTACGTCGAACTGCACGGCCGCAGCGCCTTTAGTTTTTTGCGGGGAGGTTCCTCGCCGGAGGAGCTGGCGGCCGAGGCCGCCCGCCTGGAACTCGGCGCGCTCGCCTTGTGCGACCGCGACGGTTTCTACGGCTCGGTCCGGCTCCACTCCTCCGGACGCGAGGCCGGTTTGCGCGCCCTCGTGGGCGTGGAGCTCACGATGGAGGACGAGTCGGTGGTCCCGCTGCTGGTGGCAAGCCGCGACGGTTACCGGGCGCTTTGCCGCCTGATCACGACGGCCAAGCTGCGGGCGCCGAAAGGCGAGAGCCGGGTGAAATGGCCGGAGCTGGCAGAGGCTTCGACCGGTCTTTTCGCCCTGACCGGCGATGAGGAGGGTCCGGTGTCGCGTGCATGGCGGAGCGCCGGGGCGGAAGGGGCCGCGGCGACGCTGCGGCGGCTCCTGGCGATTTTCGGCCGCGACCGGCTGGGCGTGGAAATCCAGCGGCACTTTGTCCGCGGCGAAGAACGGGCAAACCGGATGCGGGTGGAGCTGGCCGCCGCCCACCAGCTGCCGCTGGTCGCGACCAACGGCGTGCTCCACGCCGACCCGGCCGGCCGCGAAGTGCTCGATCTCTTCACCTGCGTCCGCCACCACACGCACCTGGACGCCGCGGGCAGGCTGCTTTCGCCCAACGCCGAGCGGCAGCTCAAGCCCGCTGCGGCGATGACGGAGCTGTTCGCCGATCTCCCCGGGGCCGTCGCGAACACCGTCCGCTTCGCCGAACAGCTGGAGTTCGGGCTGGAAAACCTCGGCTATGAATTCCCGTCGTTTCCCGTGCCGCCGGGCGAGACCATGGACACGTTTCTGCGGAAGCTCACCTGGTTCGGCGCGCAGCAGCGCTACGGGGGCATTTCGCCGGCGGTGCGCGCGCAGCTCGACCGGGAGCTGGCGCTCATCGCCAAGCTGGGTTTTTCCGGGTATTTCCTGGCGGTCTGGGACATCTGCAATTTCTGCCGGGAGCAGAACATCCTCGTGCAGGGCCGGGGCTCGGCCGCCAACAGCGCGGTCTGCTATTCGCTGGGCATCACGGCCATTGATCCGGTCGGCGGGCGCCTGCTTTTCGAGCGGTTCCTCAGCGAGGGCCGGTTTTCCTGGCCGGACATCGATCTCGACCTGCCCAGCGGCGACCGCCGCGAGCGCGTGATCCAGGAGGTCTACCGGCGCTACGCCCCGCGCGGGGCCGCGATGACCGCCAATGTCATCACGTACCGCGGCCGCAGCACCATGCGGGAGCTCGGCAAGGCGCTCAACCTGCCCGAGAACATCCTGGACCGCTTCTCCAGCCTCTATGCGCATGGCGACTTCCCCCACACGATCGAGCTCACGGAGCAGCTGAAGCAGGCGGGGTTGCCGGCCTCCCATCCGCGCCTGCCCGCGCTCGTCTCGCTCACGCAGCGCCTGCGCGGGCTTCCCCGGCATCTCGGCCAGCACAGCGGCGGCATGATCATCTGCCAGGGCCAGCTCGATTCCGTGGTGCCGCTCGAAAACGCCTCGATGCCGGGACGGGTCGTGGCGCAATGGGACAAGGACGACTGCGAGGACCTGGGGATCGTCAAGGTGGATCTCCTCGGCCTGGGCATGATGGCGGCCCTGCAGGACTCGCTGGAAATCTGCCAGGCGCGCGGCCGGCCGGTGGATCTCGCGCGCCTCCCGAAGGACGATCCGGCGACATTTGCGCTGCTCCAGAAAGCCGACACCATCGGCGTCTTCCAGGTCGAGTCGCGCGCCCAGATGGCGACCCTGCCGCGGATGAAGCCGGGCACGTTCTACGACCTCGCCGTCGAGGTCGCCATCATCCGACCCGGACCCATCCACGGCGATGCGGTGCATCCCTACCTGGAACGCCGCGCGGGCCGGCAGACCGTCACCTACCCCGACGAGCGCCTGCGGCCGATCCTCGAGCGCACGCTTGGCGTCACGTTGTTCCAGGAGCAGATCCTCAAGATCGCCATGGTGCTGGGCGGATTCTCCGCCGCCGAGGCCGACGAGTTGCGGCGCGCGATCGGCTTCAAGCGTTCGACCGGCCGCATGGAGCGCATGCAGGAGAAACTGCGCGACGCCATGGCGCGCAACGGCGCGTCGCCGGCCGCGGTTGACGAGGTCATCCACGTCGCTGGCGACGTTCGCGCTCTACGGCTTTCCGGAAAGCCATGCGCTCAGCTTCGCCCTGATCGCCTACGCCAGCTCCTACCTGAAGGTCCATCGGCCGGCGGAATTCTACGCCGGCCTCATCAACAACCAGCCCATGGGATTCTACAGCGTCGCCACCCTGGTCCAGGACGCCCGCCGGCATGGCGTCCGGGCGAAACCGGTCTGCGTCGCGGCGTCGCAGTGGCTGACGACGGTGGAGGCGGACGATGCCATCCGGATCGGCCTGCACCGGGTGAAAAGCCTGCGGGAGGAGACGGTGCAGGCGCTGCTGGCGGCGCGCGCCGAGCGACCCTTCGCCTCGATGGAGGATTTCCTGCTGCGGACCGGCTTCAATCCGGAGGAGCGCCGGGCCCTGGCCACCGCCGGAGCGTTGAACGCCCTCGCCGGCCACCGGCGCGCGGCGCTCTGGCAGGTCGAAGGCGCCCCCGCCCCCGATGATCTTTTCAGCGCGGTCGCCGAGGATGGAGCTGACGGCGAACTTTCCCCGCTCGAAGCCATGACCCACCTCGAGCGCCTCGCCGCGGACTACCACACCCAGGCGCTGACGGTCGGCGAACATCCGATGAAGGCCATCCGGGCCACGCTCCCGGGCGTGCTCCGGGCCGCGGATCTGGCCGCCATCCGCAACGGCGCGCGCGTCACCATCGGCGGCAGCGTGATCTGCCGCCAGCGTCCCGGCACCGCCAAGGGCTTCGTCTTTGTGAGCCTGGAGGACGAAACCGGCGTGGCGAATGCCGTCGTGCGCCCGCCGCTCTTCGAGCGATGCCGGCTGGTGATCACCCAGGAGCCGGCGCTGATCATCACCGGCCGGCTGCAGCTGCACGACGGCGTGATCCACATCCAGGCGGAGGAGATTCGCGCCCTCCGCTGCGACGACCTGCCCGCCGAGGCGTCGCACGATTTCCGGTAGGGGCCACTCGCGGGCGCTTGCCGCCACCCCCGCATCGTCATCTGAACCGGGATCAGGCAGTTGAATCTGTGGGGCGGGGCCGCCGAACCCGGCCATTCCTCCGGAGACGAAGCGGGGTTCGGCGACCCCGCCCTACAACCATTCGAAAGGCCAGTCCGGCTGCATGCTCCAAGATCAGGTGTCCGCGCCGGATCAGCTACGGCCACCGCCTCCGCGAAACACACCCCGGAATCCGGCGGGACGGACTCCGCGACCAGCTCCAGGCGGCGTTCCTCCCAGTCCGACGTCGCGAACCCATGAAAGCCCGTCTCGTCCTCATAGCCCTCCGGGGCGCGTCTCGCCACGAATAGCACCACCAGCCCGCCGGCCACCGGCAGGGCGAGGAAGAGGACAATCAGCAGGAGGGTCATGGGAGTCTTGGGATGGCCGCATCTTCGCCCGTTCGCGCATTTCCTGCTATGCATTTCTTGTCCAAGCGTGCGCATCTCCTATCCCAAACCCGGCCTCCGCCCGGGTGGAGGCGCCGCGGCACGCCCGCGGACAACGGCATCGATCACTTTCGCTCTCCGGCCCGCGTATTCGCCCAATAATCACACCCGTCGATTTGATCCCCCCGGGAACCGGCAGTAGGCTCCTGCAGCGCCGAAGTCAGCCGCGAGCCCGGGCCGTCGTTGGCCTCATCCTCCAAGAACACCTCCATGGCCCAAACCGCTCCGCCGCCCGAGGCAGAACCCGAGAAGTTCAGCCTGCCCCTCTTCATCATCACGGTGTTGCTCACCGTCGCCGGCCTGCTGGCCGCGCTCCGGCTGCTGGCCCCGGGGGTGTGGACCGACCAGCTCCTCGCCCCGCTCTGGAAAGGAATTGCGGCGTTCTTCGCGATCAGCCTGTTCAACTGCTTCCAGGAGTATTTCTTCCATCGCTACGTCCTGCATCAGCCGGCGATTCGCTGGGTGCGGCGCCTTTACCGCCAGCACACCCGGCATCACGCGCTGACCCGCATCGGACAGAAACCGGGGCGCGCCGGAAGAAGCATCCTGTTCATCGAGAACAAGTATCCGATCGTCACCCCGGAACAGGG
Organism: uncultured Verrucomicrobiae bacterium; assembly: GCA_963722225.1. Classification (GTDB taxonomy): domain Bacteria; phylum Verrucomicrobiota; class Verrucomicrobiia; order Opitutales; family Opitutaceae; genus Fen-1467. The sequence continues at coordinate 452 of CAVRNM010000174.1, read as the reverse complement.
CGAGGCCTCGTTTTTCCCGTGGTATTCGCTGGCGATTTTCGCCGGCCTCCTGACGCCGCTCCTGGCCGGGCTGCAGTGGCTGCTGCCCTCGTTCCCCTGGTTTTTCTCCGGCTTCGCGGCGCTCGCCACTTCGCTGGCGCTTTACGAGATCCTCCACGCCATCGATCACTGGCCGTTCGAGACCTGGGCGCCGCTGATCGAACATCCGCGGTGGGGAAGATTCTGGCGCCCCGTCTACGGCTTCCATCTCCGCCATCACGCCGTCATTGACTGCAATGAATCGATCTCGGGATTTTTCGGCCTGCCGCTGGCCGACTGGGCTTTTGGCACGTGCGTGATTCCGCGCACCATCTATGCGGACGGCGAAGAATGGGCTCCCGACAAGTTTTGCCGCCCCCGTCCGATCGGGATGATCCGCCGTCTCGACGAGATCGTGGCGCGCGCAGTAGCGC
>CAVRNM010000173.1:0-4748 GCA_963722225.1 uncultured Verrucomicrobiae bacterium | reverse complement strand
CGGCAGGACGTTTCGCGGCTGACCCTCACGCTGGGGAAGATCAGCGTGAAGGATATCTTCGACAACAACGCCTACGCCAACGACCCGCGCACCCAGTTCATGAACTGGGCGCTGATGGCGAATGAAGCCTGGGATTACCCCGCGGACAGCCTCGGATTCGAGACCGGATTCGCCGCCGAACTGAACGAGCCGGGCTGGACGCTGCGCGGGGGTGTCTTTCAGATGCCCCAGGTTTCCAACGGCATGGCCCAGGACGCGCATTACCTGAAGGCCTGGGGCGCCGTGACCGAACTGGAGCGCCGCTTCACGATCAGCGGCCATCCGGGCGCCATCCGGCTTCTGGTCTACCGCAACCGCGCCCACATGGGCAGCTACGCCGCCACGCTCGACACGCCGGATGCAGACGTGGATATCACGCAGACCCGCGCCTACCGCTGCAAGACCGGCTATGGCGTCAACGCGGAGCAGGAACTCGCTAAGTACATCGGCGCTTTCGCCCGCCTGGGCTGGAGTGACGGCCAGAATGAAGCCTGGGTGTTTGCCGACGTCGACCGGACGGCGTCGCTTGGCCTGAGCTTCAAGGGCGAGGCATGGGGGCGGCCGGGAGATACGCTCGGCCTCGCCGGAGTGATCAACGCCATTTCCAGCACCCACCGGGAGTTCCTCGCCGCCGGCGGCTCCGGCATCCTCGCCGGCGACGGTGCGCTCTCCTACGGCCCGGAGCAGATCCTGGAGACCTATTACGACGTTCGCCTGGCACCCCAGCTGAACGCCGCGTTGGATTACCAGTTCGTCGCGAATCCGGCGTACAACCGCGCCCGCGGTCCCGTTTCGGTTTTTGCCATCCGGCTGCACTGGAGCCTCTAAGCCGGATCGATGTAGTTGAACCGTCGTTTCGCTCGAGATTCCCGAAACTGATTGGTGTAGGGCGGGGTCGCCGGACCCCGCCTCGCCTCCCGAGAACTGGTGGGGTCCGGCGACCCCGCCCTACACTTCCAACTGCATGAATCCGGCTGAGCCTCCCCTCGACCGGATTTTTCCTTGCCATCGGAGAACGCGTTTTCAAGCCTCCCTCCCCGCTTGTCGTTGGGGTCGTCTGCTTGGTGGATTGTCAGATGAACGGCGGTTCAGTGGTGATTCGAAACTCGACGGTCGGGAACGGGCAGAAGATCTGGTCAAGCAGCCTTCCTTCGCCAATCCATGAGCACCAAACTGTACGTGGGCAATCTGCCCTTTGCCTCCACCGCGCAAGACCTGCGGGATCTCTTCAGCCAGGCGGGCACGGTTGCCAGCGTCGACCTGATCTTCGACAAGTTCACCGGCCGTTCGCGCGGATTCGCCTTCGTGGAGATGTCGTCTCCCGCCGAGGCGCAGGCGGCGATCCAGAAGTTCCACGGGTTTGCCATGGACAACCGTAATCTCACGGTCAACGAGGCGCGGCCCAGGGAGGAGCGCGCCCCGCGGCAGTTTGAGGGCGGCGGCGAGCGGCGCGGGGGGTTCGGCGGCGGGCGCGGCGATCGCGGTGACCGCCGGGGCGGTGATCGCGGTTATCGCCGGTAACCTTTCCCTCCCCTTCCATCAGAAACCGGGCTCGGACGCCCGGTTTTTTTGTTGTCTGGCCCAGCTTCTCGGAAGCCGCACCAGGGTTGTCGCCGGCCTCGCTGAGGCCGGGCAGGCCGGGGTCGGCCTGCGCTCCGAAGGCTCGAATTGGGAAATGGCTTGCTGGGAAACCGATAATACTCTTGTAGTTTCTACGGTTTCTTATGACCAGCCCGGTCTCCAGTCCCGCCGCATCCGCGGTCCTGTCCCCCTCCGCCCGGATCCGCCATGCCGCCCGCGCGCGCCTCCTGGCCTCGGGGTACAGCGCGCTGACGATGGACGAACTGGCGCATGAACTGGGCATGAGCAAGAAGACCCTTTACTGCCATTTCCGGAGCAAGGACGAGCTCATCGAGGCGATCATCGAGGAAATCGGGCAGGCCATTCGCGACCGGATGGATGCTGTCCTCACCGATCCGAAACTCAATTTCACCCAGAAGCTGTGCGCCCTGGTCGAGGTCGTCGGGTCGAATCTCGCGCTGGCCAGTCCCGCCATGCTGCACGACCTGCAACGGTTCGCGCCGCAGCTTTATCGGAAGATCGACGATCTGCGGCAGCGCAATGTGCCTTATGTTTTTGGCCGCCTGATTCGCGCCGGTCTGGCCGAGGGCAAGGTCCGCCCGGAGATCGATCCGGCCTTCGCCGTGGAATTCTGGCTGCAGGCCATCCGCGGCCTCATTCATCCCGACGTGCTTGAGCGCACGGAACTCACCCCGCGGCAAACGCTCGAGCGCGCCATTCATCTCTTCTTTGACGGACTGCTCTCGCCCGCCGGCCGGATCGACTACGACAAACACATCGCCTCCCGTGAAAAATACCCTCCCCTCTGATCGCCAGGCACACTTTGCCCGCCTTGCTCAACGCTCCGGCCTCGTCTCCATCGCCTGCCTGGCCGCCACCCTGCTGCTGGGCTCCTGCTCCGGCCGCGATGGCTCCGACTCCGGTGCGCTGGTGCTCTCGGGCAACATCGAGGTGGACGACGCCCAGCTCGGCTTCAAGGTGCCGGGCCGCGTCGTGGAACGCCTCGTCACCGAGGGAGACCGCGTCAAGGCCGGCCAGCTGGTGGCCCGGCTGGACGACATCGAACAGCAGGAGCAGCTCGCCCTGCGCCGCGCCGAACTCGCCGAAGCCGAGGCGGCCTACGCCGCCCTGCAGGCCGGTTCCCGACCGCAGGAAATTGCCGCGGCCGAGGCGACCCTGCACAGCGTCGAAGCCGACCGCGACCGGCTGCGCCTGGACTTCACCCGCCAACAGGATCTGCGCGGCAAGGACGCCATCGCCGACCGTGAGCTCGAAGCATCGCAGGCCCAACTTAAGGTCGCCGAAGCCCGCGTCGTCGAGGCGAATGAGCGATTCAAGCTCGTCCAGGCGGGCCCGCGCACCGAAGACGTCACCCAGGGCCGCGCCCGGGCCGACCAGGCCCGCGCCGCCGTCGCGCTCGCCGAGACGCAGGTCGCGAACACGCGGCTGGTTTCGACCCTTAACGGGGTCGTGCTTTCCAAGAACATCGAACCCGGCGAATACGTTTCCCCCGGAACTCCCATCGTCACGGTCGCCGATATCGCCCACGTCTGGGTTCGCGCCTACGTCAATCAGACGGATCTCGGCCGCGTCCGCCTCGGTCAGAAGGTCCCGGTGCGCACCGACACGTTCCCCGACAAGTCGTACGAGGGCACGATCGGCTTTATTGCGTCCGAGGCCGAATTCACTCCGAAAACCGTCCAGACCACCAAGGAGCGGGTGAAGCTCGTCTTCCGGATCAAGATCGATCTGCCCAATCCCAATGACGAGCTGAAGCCGGGCATGCCGGCCGACGCGACCATTCCGGCCGCAAGGTGAGGGTGAAAGTGAAAGTGAGAGTGAGAGTGAAGGTGAAAGTGGGAGGAAGAACGGGGGGAAGGCCGAAGGCTGATTAAATTGCGCTCTGGGCCGTCGAGGCGCCGCCCCGCCCCCGCGGTTTCGCAACTTCTCCGACTTTCACCTTCACTCTCACTCTCACTTTCACTTTCGCCCTCACCTTCTGCGATGTCCGCCATTCACGCCCACGGTCTTAGCCGCGCCTTCGGCGAACTTATCGCCGTTGCCGGTCTTGATCTGGACGTCGCCGATGGCGAGATCTTCGGGCTCGTGGGCCCGGACGGTGCGGGCAAGACCACGACCATGCGCATGCTCACTGGCATCCTGCCGCCGACCGCGGGTGCCGCCGAGGTGGCCGGATTCGACGTCGTCCGCCAGGCCGAACGCCTCAAGGACCACATCGGCTACATGAGCCAACGCTTCGGTCTCTATCCCGACCTGACGGTGCTGGAAAACCTCGCCTTCTACGCCGAAATTTATGGCGTCCCGCGGAGGGAACTGGCCGCGCGGACGGACCGCCTGCTGGGGTTCAGCAACCTGACGCCGTTCAAACAACGCCTGGCCGGGAATCTCTCCGGCGGCATGAAGCAGAAACTCGGCCTGGCCTGCGCGCTGATCCACACACCGCGCGTGCTGTTTCTCGACGAGCCGACGAACGGGGTCGATCCGGTGTCGCGCCGCGATTTCTGGCGAATCCTCTACCAGCTGGTGCGGGAAAAAGTGACCATCTTCGTCTCCACGGCCTACCTCGACGAGGCGGAGCGCTGCAACCGCCTGGCGCTCTTGCACGAGGGCCGCCTGCTCGGCCTGGGCACGCCCGACGAAGTCAAGGCGATGATGCCGGGTGCATTGCTCGAGGTCCGCACTCCGGCCCCGCGCCGCACCGCGTTGCTCCTGCGCGAACAACTGCCGGATGCCTCCGTCGGCCTGTTCGGCGACCGGGTGCACGTGGCCTCGCGCAATCCGGAGGTCGCCGCCGCCCGGATCCGCCAGCTCGTGGCGACCGCCGGCTTCGAACCATTGACCATCCGGGCCATCGAGCCGTCGCTCGAAGACGTGTTCGTGTCGGTCCTCGCCACCCGCCCGGCTCCGTCCGCCAAGCCCGCTTTGTCATTTAATAGATGACATCCGTTTTTTCCTGTGCGCACTGAACCGAAACCTTCCTCAGAATCCATCGTCGAGGTCGAGCATCTCACGAAGTACTTCGGCACCTTCCAGGCCGTCGCGGGCATCTCGTTCGCCGTGCGCCGCGGCGAGATCTTCGGGTTTCTCGGCCCGAATGGCGCGGGCAA
>CAVRNM010000172.1:0-4123 GCA_963722225.1 uncultured Verrucomicrobiae bacterium | reverse complement strand
CGCAGCCCGCCCTTGACAGTCTCTCGCGTCCCACCTGGCCGGAGTGCGTCATCTCGCCGTTCCACGAGGCAATGGTGCCCGCGCAATACGGCATCCGGCCGGAGCGGACCGTTCGCGCATCGCTGCCCCCGCAGTGGGAGGTGTCGGGAGCTTTATGCCGATTTCCACCAGCCGGGCGTCGATGCTCATGGGGCCAGATTACTCAGGGCAGCGCAAAAAACTCAAGCGTTGCCGCGTCGTCGACCGCAACGGGATTGCGAACGGCAGCGCCACCCGGATGGTTGACCTAGATGCGGCGGGGGCGTATGCTTGCCTTCTTGAAGACGCGACGAGGGCGTCGCATCTCCGACTTACTTATCGCTGGTGTCACACAGTCGATCTCCGCCGGACGATGCAGCGGAATGCAGGGCGGGATCGCCCTCCTTTGCCAAGGCTACTGACCGCAGGCCGGATCCCGCCGTTTTGTCGTGCCCGGCGGGGTTCGGCGACCCCGCCCTACAACCTAAGCAGCCGCGCCACATTTCCCGCCAGCAACCGGGTTTTCTCGACGGCGCTCAGGCCCGCCCGGCCGATCTCCGCGAGGATTTCATTCCAGCCCGGTTCGCGCTCCGTCTTCGGGTAGAGCACCAGGGGATAGTCGCTGCCAAAGATCACCTTCCCCGCCGGCACCACATCTAGCGCCCGGCGCCAGATCTGATCGTCGCAAACGAGCGGCGACGCCGCGGTGTCGTAGACCACATTGGCCAGGTCGTTCCGGACGTCCCGGATTCGTCTCGAGCAGCGAGAGCCCTCCGCCCCAGTGGGCGAGAATGAAGGTTGTCCGCGGAAATGTCCGGGCCAGCCGGCGAAAATCATCCAACGGGGTCTCCACCCGGCCAGGATACTTGTTCCCCTGCGGATCCGTGACGTGGAGATTGACTGGCAGACCAAGCTCGCCGGCCAGTTCCAGGGCCACCGCCAGCACGGGATCATCAACCGGACAATGCTGCGAATGCGGCGATAGCTCCCCCAGCCCGCAGAATCCGGCGTCCCGCGCCCACCGGATCTCATCCCGCACCGCCGCGGCTCCCGCCGCCGGATGCAACGTGGCAAAGGCGGCAAAGCGGTCCGGATGGGCCCTCCGGCAATCCGCGAAAAACCGGTTCTGCCAGGCACACGTGGCCGGTTGCTCCCAATACCAGCCGAGGAGCACGGCCATCTCCACCTGTTGGCCATCCATCTGCCGCAGCAACTGGTCCGCCGTAGGAAACGTCTGGACCGGCCGGCCGTCGCGCCGGCGGCGCGTGCAGAGCGCCGCCCAATGCGGCTCGTCCTGCGCCACCGCCCAGGCCGCCGGGTCGGGTCCGACCTCGGGCGGATATAGATGCACGTGAGCGTCGATGATGCGCATGAGCGAATGGCGTCCGGATCGGATCAGGCGTATATCTGCGAATAGTAGGAAGCGAGCTTGCTCGCGATTCCGAGCCTCGGCACAAGCGGCCTCAACGTTTTGCCTTCGGAATCAGTTGCCGCAGCCTCTGCGTGGTCTGCGTTCGATCCAGCCGCGAGGCGGCGACATCGAGCACCAGGGCTTCCCAAGCCGCCACCGGGAGCTTGCCCTTGGGCTGCAGTCCGTTGGCTTCGAGGAACACAAGGCAAGCGGCGAGCGCCGTGCGCTTGTTGCCGTCAACAAACGGATGGTTTCGACAGAGATAAAACAGATAGGCAGCGGCAATTTCGCCGGCGTCCCGCATCAATGGCTCGCCGCCAAACGTCGCCCGGGGAGCCGCGACCGCCGATTCCAGCAGGCCTTCATCGCGTAACCCTTCGCTGCCCCCATTAGCAGCGATGACTTCAGCGTGAATAGCTCTGACCGCCGACGCCGTCAGGTGTTTCCAGTCGCGGTTCATGCCAGCCGGCTGAACAGATCCCGGTTTCTAGCGATCGTCCGCCGTGCCGAGGCTGCCGCCTCATCAGGCGCCACCACCGGATGGACCGGCGCCAGATAGATAGCGCCGCCCTCGTGGACGGTCAGGTTGACCTGGTCCCCGACCTTGAGATGGGCGAGTTCCATCAACGCCGCATCGAGCATGATGCCCTGCGAATTGCCGATCTTCGTGATGGTTTTGATCATGACGTTAAACATAGTTTTACACCGGCTCCTGTCAAGCCTGCGGGCCGGGCGCCACAACCTACCGCCTTTTGTCTCGCCGCAAGCACTCAATGAGCATCGGGCGAGGTCTGCCGGTTTTTTGATCCGATCGGACCAAGAAAGTGGCAGAGTTTTCGGGGGCAGAAATGGCAGGTTTTGCCACGCTCCGCCTCCGACGCGTTTTGGGGTAATGCGCGCCGCGATGCTCAATTCACTCTATACCGCGCGACCCCGGGGCTCGCCGCGCCACAAGGCCCTGCGGCTTGCCGCGACAACACATCGATGGCACTGCGTGGGTGCGGCATGCCAAAGAAATGGTCCGATCGGATCAAAAAACCGGCAGCCATCAGCGTCTTTCAAACCAAGGCATGCACAACGAGTCGTCCTCGCCGCATCATCCGAGTTGATCTGTGCCCCTCCGTGGTTTCTACTGGCCGCCTCTCATGTTCGAATCGCTGACAAAACGTCTCGGCCAGGCGCTGCGCAATCTGGGCGGCGTCGGCAAACTCACGGAGGAAAACATGGCGGAGACGCTCAAGGAGGTCCGCACCGCCCTCCTCTCCGCCGATGTCCACTTCAAGGTCGCCCGGGAGTTCGTCGAGCGCGTGCAAACGCAGGCGGTCGGTCAGGACGTGCTGAAGTCGGTCACGCCGGGCCAGCAGATCGTCAAGATCATCCACGACGAACTGGTGAAACTGCTCGGCGAAGGCGCCACCGAGCTGAGCGGGAAACGTCCCCTCAAAGTGCTGTTGGTCGGCCTCCACGGCTCCGGCAAGACCACCTCGGCGGCCAAGCTCGGGCGACTGCTGAAAAAACGCGGGTACCGGCCTTTTCTCGTCGGTTGCGACGTCCAGCGTCCCGCCGCCATCGATCAGCTGGAGATCCTGGCCCGCCAGGAGGAACTTGGTTTCTATGCCGACCGCGTCTCGAAGGACGTGCCCGCCATCGGTGCCGCCGCGCTGAAGCTCGCGACTGAAAAAGGCGCGGACGCCATCCTCTTCGACACGGCGGGCCGCCTGCAGATCGACCACGATTTGATTGAGGAAGTGCGGCAGCTGAGCGCCCGCATCGCCCCCGACGAGGTGTTCCTGGTGGCGGACGGCGCCCTGGGCCAGGAGGCGGTCAATGTCGCGAAAGCGTTCCACGAAGCCCTGGCGCTCACCGGCCTGGTGCTGACGAAACTGGACGGCGACGCCCGCGGCGGCGCCGCGCTGTCAATCAAGGCCATCACCGGCGTGCCGATCAAATTCATCGGGATCGGCGAGAAGTCGGCGGATTTCGACACCTTCTATCCCGACCGGCTGGCTTCGCGCATCCTCGGCATGGGCGATGTCGTCTCGCTCGTCGAGAAAGCCCAGGAGACCATCGACCAGGCCCAGGCCGAGAAGATGGCGGAGAAGTTCCGCAAGGCCGACTTCAACCTCGAGGACTTCCTCGCCCAGCTGCAGCAGGTGAAAAAGCTCGGCTCGATGGAATCGATTCTCGGCATGATGCCCGGGATGAGCGGGGTGAAGATCGGCGACGGGGCCGAGAAACAGATGGGCCGCACGGAGGCGATCATCAAATCGATGACCCTCCAGGAACGGCGCAATCCGGGCCTCCTCAACGGCGCCCGCCGCATGCGCATCGCCAACGGCGCTGGCGTGAAGGTCGTCGACGTCAACCAGCTGCTGAAACAGTTCCAGCAGATGCAGAAGATGATGCGGATGATGAAGGGCACGGGCGCAAAAAAGCTGATGCGCCAAATGGAAGCCATGCGCGGCAAGGGCGGGTTCCCCGGGATGTAGTCGTTTTTCCGGCTGGGCGGTGAGGAGAAGGAACGGCCTGGCGGCCCCCGGGGCGGAAGTATCGGACATCGGCGGTGACGGCGCACCGCCCTCCAGCGGCGTGGATTTGAGGGCGGACCGCCGCTTTTGCCGCGATTTCCTGTCACCTCTCTGTTCTTTTCTGGCCCTTATAGTGCATTATGATGACAAACGAGACAATGCACCG
>CAVRNM010000171.1:0-8413 GCA_963722225.1 uncultured Verrucomicrobiae bacterium | reverse complement strand
GTACCGACCCGGCTGCAGAAGCTTGCGAAGGAACACGGCACGCCCCTGTTCGTGATCGATCACGACGCGCTCCGGAAGAACTACCGGCAATTCCGGCGCTACCTGCCGCGCATCCAGGTCTATTATGCGGTGAAGGCCAACCCGGATCCAGCCATTGTCCGCACGTTGTATCGGGAAGGATCGAGCTTCGACGTCGCCTCGATGCCCGAGTTCATGATTGTTCACGAGAACATCAAGGACCTCCCGGCCAAGGAGCGGCAGGACTGGATCTGGGACAAGATCATCTACGCCAATCCGACCAAGGCCACCGAGACCCTGGAGCAGCTCAATCAGTACAAGCCGCTGGTCACGTTCGACAACCTGGAGGAGATTCGGAAGATCAAGCGGCACGCGCCCAACGCGGGACTGGCGCTGCGCCTCAAGGTGCCGAACACCGGCGCCATGGTCGAGCTGTCCTCGAAGTTCGGCGCCTCGCCGGGCGAGGCCGTTGATCTGATCCTGGCCGCCGACAAAGCCGGCCTGGTTGTCGAGGGCATCAGCTTCCATGTCGGCAGCCAGACGACCAACTTCGAGAACTACGTGCAGGCGCTGAGCCTGACCGCGTCGGTCTTCAAGGAGGCGCAGGACCGGGGCTACACCAAGATGAACCTGGTCGACATCGGCGGCGGGTTCCCGGCACCGTACGATTCCAGCGTCCGGCCGTTGCGCGAACTGGCCAAGGTGATCAACACCGAGCTCGACCGCCTCTTCCCGAAGAACATCCAGATTCTCGCCGAACCCGGCCGCTTCATGGTGGCGGCCGCCGGCCTGGCGGTCTCGAAGGTCATCGGCAAGGCGGTCCGCGACGGCAAGACCTGCTACTACATCAACGACGGCGTCTACCACACTTATTCCGGCATCATTTTCGATCACTGCAAGTATCCGGTTAAAGCGTTTAAAAAGGGGCCGACGAGCCTATGTTCCGTGTTTGGACCGACTTGCGACGCGCTCGATGTGGTTTCGATGGCGGAGAACCTGCCCGAGCTCGAGCGCGACGACTTTGTCTACAGCGAGAACATCGGCGCCTACAGCCACGCCTCCTCGACCTACTTCAACGGCTTCCCGCCTGCGACGGTGGTGCACGTGAACCAGGTTTCGGCTGCGCCGAACCCTTGATTTCTCGCTGCGCGGAAAATGACCAGAAGAGTCTTGGCAGAGCGAGATCCCGCCGTCTCCGCGAATGGAGGAGCCTGCTCGCAGGCGATCCGGATTTTTTGCCGATGTAGGGCCGCCGCTTGCCGACGGGCTTCAGGCATGTTGTAGACTCATTGCTCGCGCCGCGGCCGCGGCCCTCTCATCGAAGCGATTTCGCGGTTCGCGCCAAAGGACTATCCGATCAAATACCGGCAGATCATCACGGGAGATTCAGCGCTGCGCAATCACCGGCCTATCGTACACTCTTTGAAGGGAATGTACGCATTCAGCTCGCTGCCGCCGCGCACGCCGTGGTGGTGCGTCTGGCGACGCCAGATTTGTCAGCCAGGTAGCTGATGGCGTGGGCCGTGCTGCAACCAAAAGTGGCGCCGGTCTGCGAACCGCGATTTCGCCAGTCGGAGACCGACGCCACATGATCTTCCGACCGAGCGAAGACGGAGCAAATTGTCGCGTCTCCATGCAACACCCGAAATGCCGCAGGGACCGGTCTATTTCCCTTGAGCAATCCCGCGGCCGGTGGCGGCCCAAAAGATGCCGCCATAGAGATGGTCGAGAAAGGTCTTGTCCCGGTATAGCTCGGGCATGTGACCCAGGGCCGTCACGAAACTGCGGCCGCCCTCGAACACGTGGTACCAGGCAACCGGATGAAACGCTCCCATGCCCTCGGCGTGCTGGCCCGCCCAGATCCGGGTAGGATCGTAGGTGGTCTCGTCGACGGTCATGACGACATGGAGATCGGGAGCCAGCGGGGCGTCGAATTCGTACCATTCGTCGGTCCAGATCCAACGGTCAGGCAGGGACATCGTCGCGGGGAAATTCCGATCGATGACCTGCAGCACGGCCGTCTGGACGTAGGGATGGATGCGAAACGAGCGTCCGACCAGCTGCTCGTACCAGGGCCATTCGCGCTTCGTGGCGATTCCCATGTGCACCCCCACGAAGCCGCCGCCGGCATGAATGTAGTCCTTAAAACGTTGCCGCTGCGTCTCGTTCAGCGCCTCGCTGGGCGTGTTCAGGAAGACGATGGCCGCGAATTTTTTCAGGTCGCCATCAAGCACCGCTGCATCGGTCGACCAGGTCAGACCGAACTGGTGATGCAGGGCCATTTGCTGGAATGATTCCTTCGCAACGGGGATGCAATCGCGGTGCCATTTCTCGGGGACGGCGACCACGAGCACCTCGAACTGGGTTTGGCCGCGGGCCGGCCGGGCCAGCAAGGTGGAGGCGGCGACGAGGGAGAAGAGCAATGATTTCATGGGCAGGAGAATAATGGAGGTTCTTTTTTCCCCGACGACCACGCCGGGTGAATCCGTGATCCCACGGCATGAGGAGCTCAGGCCTTCTGTTTTCGCAGCACTACCCAGACGCCAACGGCGATCAACCCGCCGCCGCCCGTGTAATAGACGATGTAATGCGGATGGCGGATGCGGCCGTCAAATGCGTTCGCGATGTCCTTGCCGGTTCTTTCGGCGATGCCCTCGATTGAGCCGGCACGCCGGTGCCCGCAGTAGATCAAATAGGCGCCCGCGATGATAAGAAGAGCAGCGATGACGTACTTCATGCTGCCAGCATCCCCCAGGCGGGCTCCGCGGCCAGCCGAATCTCGCACCACGGGATTGCCTCCGGAATGCATGACGTTTCTCCCCTCCCGCTGATCCGACCGCCAGCATCGTGGTTCCTTGGCTCAGGGATCGTTTCCCAGGCCGCGGGACCTCTGAAAGGCCGGAAGCGGAATTTCGCGAGGCCGAGGAACGAAGTTCCATTTTCAATATACTCTTTACCAAAGTTTAGCGCTTTCCGCTATTGAATAACGGCGAGATATGGCGATCTTCATAACCGCAAGAAACAGTCCGTGTGTGCTTCATGGGCCAAGGGCTGAATTCTATGTGGTTGTGGTTTTGGGGTAATGCGACGCCGCCGTGCCGCCCTCTTGCGGCCGGCGGCGCTCTTCTTTTCAGCCCTGAATCCAAGCTCGTAAGCAGCCTGTCGGGCTTCGAGCCCTTCGGGCTGCTAAAAGCAAAACCGCCCCATTATTGAGCATTCAGTATAGAACTGATACCGTTTTCAGAGCGAAAATCCGCATCCATTCCTTTGTGAAAGATCAATAATTGGGGCCGGGAAGATGATCCGAGGAGCCAATCTGACTCAAATTCGTGCAGGGATCGCCGAAATTCTGCCCGTTTCCCCGGGTTGGATTGGGCGGTTTTGCCAGCAGGAGGCTGGCCGGACGGTAAGTCCGACAGCCTCCTGGAGCTCGACTATAAGGCAGGGATGTTCCCTCGGCCGTCTGAACCGTTGCGGGCAAACCCCGCATTAGCCGAATCCATGCAGTCGAATGTAGGGCGGGATCGCCGAATCCCGCCGATTTGCCGAGAGTGGCGGGGTCCGGCGACCCCGCCCTACAACGCCCCACCGCACGGTGCGTCGAACTACGAGCAAGAATCGCCCCGACCGCATCGATCCGGATTAGGGGACGGTGTTTCGGCCGAGCAGGCTGGCGAGCGCGCGGACGAGATCGTCGCTGTGGAACGGCTTCGGGAGCAGTTTGCAGCGCGGCAGGCTGTTCAGCGAACTGCGCAGGGTATCAGTGCCGTAGCCGGTGATGATCACGGCAGGGAGGTCGGCGCCGGCGGCGCGACATTGCCGGATCAGCTCCTCGCCGGTGAGTCCGGGCATCGTGAGATCGGTCACAATGGCATGAAAGCGCCGCGGCTCCGCGACCGCCGCGGCCAGGGCAGATCGTGAATCGGAGAAGATCGCCGGCCGATAGCCCAACTGGGTGAGACGTTGCTCCACGAACCCAACGACCGACCGTTCGTCATCGACGACAAGGATCTGCTCGCCCTGACCATGGGGCACGGCATCGGTGGGCGGTGGCACAACGGTGCTGGCAGTGGTGACGGGGAAATAGAGCTCAAAGGTGGTGCCGCTGCCGGGCACGCTGTGAACCCGCAATGCACCCTGGTGACCGCGCACGATCCCCTGAACGATGGCGAGTCCGAGGCCGGTGCCTTCGCCGGGCGGTTTGGTGGTGAAGAAGGGATCGAAGATCCGCTCCAACAGCGCTGCGTCCATGCCCGAGCCGGTGTCGGCGATCGTCAGGCGCATGGCAGGCCCGGGCTGCAGGTGGGGGACCTCGCCGGCGAGGCTGGGGGCGACCTCCACGCGGTCGAGGGAGATTTCGAGGCGGCCGGGGCGGTTGCGCATGGCGTGGGCCGCGTTGCTGCAGAGGTTGACGACGACCTGGTGAATCTGAGTCGCATCGGCCTTAACGGTGCCACTGGTGAGCCGGGCGACAATCTCGATGGTGGCGGGCGTGGAGGCGCGGACAAGCTTGAGCGCCTCGCCGACGGGCGCCGAGAGGTCGATCGGCACCAGCGTGACGTTGTGTTGACGGGAGAAGGTGAGGATTTGCGCCACGAGATCCCTCGCCCGCAGGCCGGCGGTGCGGATTTCCTTCAGGTCAGCCTTAAGACCGGCGTTGTCGCCCGCAGAGATTCCGGCGAGCTCACAATAGCCGAGGATGCTGGTGAGCAGGTTGTTGAAGTCGTGGGCGATGCCGCCGGCAAGGGTGCCGAGACTCTCCAATTTCTGTGACTGCTGGAGTTGCGCCTCCAGCCGGCGGCGGCGTTCGATGCCGGCATTGAGCTCCTGCGTGCGCTCTTCAACGAGCCGCTCGAGCCGGGCTTTCTCGCGCCGCTGCAGAAACGAGGTGATGCCCACAATCGACATCACGAGACCGATCACGCCCAGCACGTAGCCGACGTAGGCCCACGGTGTCCGGAACCAGGGTGGCAAGACCGCGAACGCGAGCGTCGCCTCTTCGCCGGTTTCGCCGGCGGCGCGCGGCCGCACGTGCAGGATATAGCGACCCTCCTTCAGGTGGTTGAAAACGGTGGACCCGGCTGCGCCCGTCGACGCCCAGCGCGATTCCGCGCCCTCCAGCAGCACCTCGAAGTCGACCGACACCCCGAACGGGCAGTTCGGCGCGACGAAATGCGCCGCAAACGAATTGTCGCTGAAATCGATCGGCGGAAGCTCCCGTCCCGGGGAGAACACCGTGCGGCCGCTGCCGGAGAAACTCAGGTGGGTGATGAGCGCGCGAGAGGGCAGCGATGGAGCCGGCGGCAGCGATGGATCGAAGCGCGCCAGGCGGCGGTCGGAGTGCATCCACACGACGCCGTTGCTTTCGCAGGTGAAATAATACGGCTGGAATCCGGGCGGCATCGTCTCGCCGAGATTGCGCCAGTGCCCGCGATCGCCGGCGAGCACCTGCACGGAGCCGTTGGCGGTGATCCAGACGCGTCCCAAGGCGTCGCGGATGGGGCGGCCGATGATGTTGGTGAGTCCGGGAAAGTCGCGCGCGAACTGCTCGTCCGGTTCGAAGCGGCGCGTTGCCTCCACGAAATGGAGAATCTTGCCGTCAACGCTGAAGCCGACATGGCCATCGAGCAAAAACACCTGGATCCAGCCTTCGGGAATGCCGTCCTGACGGCCGAAAGTTTCGACGGTGGGCTGGCCGCCGGACACGCGGACCCGCGCCAGCCGGGCGTTCCCCTGCTCGATCCAGATAAATCCGTCGTCGCCCGTCTCGACATTATACGGACTCTCGAGGTCCGGCGCCGGGAAACGCTCGACTTCGATGCCGTTGGCCGTCGGATGCAACCAGCCTACTTCCCGGGCCGCGGCGTACAGCCAGCGCCCGTTGCGCGGCGTGGCTTCGAGGATGCGCAGGTTGGTTGAATCCGGCGCGAACGGGATCCAGCCGCGCTCGGTGCGCAGGTAGGCGCCGCGCTCGGTGGTGGCGACCGGCATGCCGAACACGGAGTAGAACGCGAAGACAAAGCGTTCGGACGGCGAATCGACGGCAAACCCGCTGAGGCGTCCGAAAGGATCGTAAACGGCGCGGCGGATGTTGCCGTCGGCCATCAGCCAGAGCCGGCCGTCGAATCGATACGGATGGGCGGTGGTCAGCCGGGTCTCCGCCAACGGCTCAAAGTACGACACACGGGACGGGAACTCAACGCACACGATGCCCTCGCCGAGCAGCCCGACGATGGCGCCGCCGGTGGCGCACAAGCGCTGGATATGGTTGAGCTGCTGGTCCAGTGAGTGATCGAGCACCTCCACCGTGCGGCCCTGCCGGTCGAAGAAGACGAGGCCGAATCCTTCGACCGCGGCGGCATAAAACCCGCCGGCGGTTTCGCAGAGCGCATTGATCCGGGCGCCCTCGCTCACAGGGCCCGTGTTGGGAAACGGCCGCATGACAGCGCCGTCGAACAACATCAATCCGCGCCCGTACGTGCCGACCAGCAATTGATCCGGACCGAGCATCACCGCACTGGTCGAGGTGTCGCGCGCCGAGATTTCGGCCCGGAACTTGACCGGTTCCGCCGACTGTCCAGTGAGCCGCCACAAACGGCCGTTCGTGCGGTCGCTCATATAGAAAACGCCGCGCCAGCGGAACACCTGCTCGATCGTGTCGGCATGGCCCAGCACGCGCGCGGTCCGGCCGGGACGCCACGCGACCAGCGCGCCGCTGTCGCCGTGCCAGAACCAGTCGTCGCCGATCTGGATGGCCGTGTGCAGGAAGGGCGCCTGGCCGGATTCCTCGCTCGCACACGGCGCGACGAAGCGCAGCCGCCAGCGGGCATCGGATCCAAAAATGACGTGGGCGAATCCGCCGACCACGCCCATGTAAATCGCGCCATCAGCATCAACCGCGACCGTCCGGGCGGCCGACGGTAGGTCGTCGGCCGCCTGCTGAAAGCGTTCCCAGCGGACGCCGTCGCCAATGGCGATCTGCGGTCCGGCGACGAGCAGCAGCCGCCCGTCCGGCAACACGTGCAAATCGGTGGAGAGGCGCGTCCAGACCGAGCGTCTGGTAAGTGCGAACCTCGAAGTGCGGCGCGCCGGTTTCAATCAACCCCGGAGCCGCGCCCTCGATTCGGTGGGCCTGGGCCTGCGCCGCCACCACGCCAGCCACCCCGAAAGCCAACCTGAGCAGCGTGCGCGAGATTGCCCGGTTCAACCATGGGCTGCGAGGCGGGAGACCGTACAACCAAATGGGAGCGGGTTGGCCCGCGGAGGCGGTAAGACGGAATCCAATGGGGATTGGGTTGGGGCGTCGATACGGCCGATGGCAGTTGAAAAGTCAGCGTTGGTATTCTCCGCTACAGTGGTTTGAGAAGGAAGATCGGCCAGCGTCATGAGTGGACGAGCCATCTCGCTCGCTGGACGCTCGCAGCTACGTTCGTGTTCTCGGCTACAGTGCAATTTAAACCGCTCTAGCGAGGGCCGCTGGGCTGACGTCGTCCGCCCGTCGGCGAGCCCTGGAGGGCCGGCGTCGTTGGGTCTGGCGCGGCCCGGCGGATTCCTAACTGCGATAATCCGCGTTCTCGCTCACGTATTCATGGGTGAAATCGCCCCCGAGCACGGTGGCGGTCGCGTCGCCGAGCCCGAGATCGACCTCGATTTCCGCGCAGCGCTCGTGCGTGGGATAATCCACCGGCGGCAGAAACACCCCGTTCTTCGGCGGCGCGCTGGCGTACAGCTCCGCCTCCTTGAGATGCTTGGCCAGCGCCGCCTCCTTCTCCGGATCGAGTTGAAACACGCCGCGGGAAAGATCTCGATGCCGCCGATGCGCGCCCGGAGCCGCGTCAGGTCCAGCCCGGGCTGGTTCGCCCCCACGTGGCGGCCGATGGCCTGGATGAGCCGGCCGACATTGGGGTCGTTGCCGGCCACCGCGCACTTGAAGAGCGGGGCATTCACGATCGCCTTGCCGAGCGAGCGGGCCAGCTCCGCCGTGGGCGCGCCGGCCACCGCACGCGCATGACGTGATGGACGCCTTCGCCATTGCGCACGACGTCCTCCGCCAGGTCGCGGCACACGGTCGTCAGCGCGGTCTCGAAGGCGGCCAGGTCGGGACATGGCACCCGACCCGACGAAACCGCGACCACGGTGTCCGACGTGCTGGTGTCACTGTCGACGGAGATGCAATTGAAGAAACGTTGACCGCCCGGGTGAGCATGGCGCGCAAGGCGTCGCGCGGCACGACCAAGTCGGTCAGAATGTATACGAGCATGGTGGCGAGATTGGGCTCGATCATGCCGGCGCCCTTGGCGATGCCAACCACGTGTCCGCCTTCGAGCGCGACGCTGCGGATCCTGGGAAAGATCGGTGGTCACGATATCCGGCGGCCGGAAGGATCGAGTCGGCT
>CAVRNM010000170.1:0-7000 GCA_963722225.1 uncultured Verrucomicrobiae bacterium | reverse complement strand
AACTCGCCGCTGCGGCCGCCCGGGCGGCTCCGCCTTTCACCGAAGTGATCGCCAACGCGGTTTCCTTCGCCCCCGCCGTGGCCAGAATCGACGGCGCCGCATCGCGCGTCCGGACTGCAGCCTTTGCGGCAGCGAAGACACCGGAAATCAGGCGCGAGAAAAGGGCTCCAATCGGTGAATATGCCCGAACGGCGGAGCCACCGTCTGCCAACCCGGAAATTGCCGCCGCCGAGACCCCGTTGAGACCCACTGAGACCGAAATGACGACGAAACCTGTTGCAAGTGAGCTGGCGACGCAATCTACAGACGTCGACAACGCCGCCGGCACGAGCCTCACGTCCCCCGCCGCCACCAGCAGATCCAAGTTTTCCCTCGGATCTAATTTGGTGTTCAACCTCACGGCTGACCTGGGCGCACAGTATAACGACAATATATTTTGGACCCAGACGGACAAGGTGGCCGACACGCTCATCTCGGTTGCCCCGAGTGCGGAGTATCGATTCGGCCAGGACTCGCTCGCCCACGGCGGGATCACCTACAAGGAAACCATTGCACGCTACGTGAACAATTCCGCCCCACAGGTGGATCTCGGCACGGGTAGCGCGGACTTCGGATACGCCGACGACAAACTCACGCTGACCGGCTCAGCTTCCTACAACCAATTGGATCAAAACAACCCCGACATCCTGGCCCAGCAACGGCGAACACTTTTGCGCAGCAATTTGTTTGCCGTGGGCGGCAGCGCGGAAGCGCAGCTGACGGGCAAAATCAGCTCCAAGCTGGGCGTCGATTACAACCACACCGATTACCTGACGACAGGACTGGTCAACACCCAGCACGAGGACGTGCCGTTCAGCCTCTATTTTGTTACTACGCCAAAACTGGCCCTGTCGACGGGCGTCACCTACAGCGTGGACCGGCCCGATGGCGGCGGACCAACCGGCAAGGATTTGTATTACAATGTCGGCCTGCGCGGCAGTCTTACGCCCAAGCTGTCGACCGAATTCTCGGTGGGTGAACAAACCCGGGAAGTCGCGGATACTCCGAGCCAGCATCTTCTGGGGTTCAATGGATCCTTCACCTATGAAGTTACGCCCAAGACCAATAGCGTGTTGGTCTTGTCTCGCGGCTTCAGCGTGAGCGCGCTGGGCGAATCCCTCGTGAATGGCTCCTACCAAGTGGGACTGACGACGGATCTGACCCCGCAATGGCAGGTCGGAACTAGCCTCACCTATCGCACGGTCGACTACGGCACGGCGGTTTTCACGCTGGATAACTTCCCCGAGGCCATTCGGCGCAAAGACGACTATTGGGAAGGCGGGTTGCAGATCACCTACCTTTATAGTCAGCACCTCAGCGCCAGCGCCAATTACACGTATCGCACCAATCAGTCCACGGTTCCTGCAGTGGATTTCTCTGACAACATTTTGGGCCTGATGCTGAGCCTGCGGTATTGAAACCTTCTTGAAAAACGCACCTATGCCCAGAACCTATTTCCGTGTGACAGCAACCTTCCGTAGGGCCTTGTTGATCGCTGCCAGTCTGGTGGGCGCGCTGGCGCTCGTTGCGCACGCGCCGGCGGCTGACGCCAAGCCCGATGCGAAGCTGGCGTTTTATGTGCTCCGCCCGATGGATCTCGTGAAGGTCCAGGTCTTCCAGGAGCCCGACATGGAGCGCGACCTGCGGGTGTCGCAGGATCACACGATTGTAATGCCGCTCATCGGAGTGGTCGACGTCCGGAATCGAACGGTTCGCGACACGGAACTGCTGATCGAAGAGCTCTACCGGCGCGACTATCTCGTGAATCCCCAGGTTAATATCACGGTGACCGAGTACGCCCAGCGGACGGTCAACGTCTTCGGTGCGGTCAATAGCCCGGGGTCGGTCTTGATTCCCCCCGAGCGGGAATTCACGTTGCTGGACGCGATTGCGCGCTCGGGCGGCTTTTCGCGGCTCGCCAACCGCACCCGGGTGAGCCTGACCAGAACCCGGGCGAACGGCCAGACGGAGAACTTCGTTATCAATGCCGATCAGCTGGTGTCGGGCGATTCCCAAAACCGGTGGCTCGTCCAGGACGGCGACGTCATCTTTATTCCGGAACGAATGCTCTGACCAGCCCCGGCCGGCCAAATTATATCCCATGAGATCACCTTCCCATCAGCCGGATTATGGCGGCTCCACGCAGGACGAACTTCCCGAATACGGTGAGGAAGACGCCGGGATGGACCTGCGCGATGCCTGGTTGTTGGTGGGGGAGCGCAAATGGTACGTCCTCACGGTCTTCCTCGTCACCGTCCTCCTCGCCGCGGTTTATACCTTTCTCTCCACGCCTATCTACGAATCAAAGGCCACCGTCCAGGTGCTGCGGCACGGGCCCCAGATCCTGCGGGTGGCCGATGTGATGGACAACACCATCGCCAGCGACGCGGATTTCAATACCCAGATCAATATCCTCGAAAGCGGGTCCATCCTCCAAAGTGTGGTCAGCCGGCTGTCCGCCGACGAGTTGAAACAACTGACGGATCCGTACGCGAAACGTTCGGGAGAGCCGCCCAGCCCCACATCAATAATCTTTGCGAATCGCCGGATTATTCCGCAACGAATGAGCCTGATTACCGCAATCACGTTTTCGCATCCGAATCCCAAGATTGCGGCCCGGGTGACGAATCTCATCGCCAGTGAATACATCGCCTACAATTCCCGGTTGCGGGTCGAGGAGGCGATGAAGGCGGTGGATGAGCTGAAGGACCGGGCGGACCAGCAACGCAAGCGGGTGGATGAGATCGCCAACTCCCTGCAGGCCTTCCGCCAGCGCGGCAACCTGATCTCCCTGGTGCAGAGCAAGGACATCGTGACGGAGAAGCTCAAGGCCCTGAACATGATGGCGACGGAGACTAATGCCCGCCTGAAGGAGGCGGAGGTGCGCTGGAACCAGGTCCAGGAGTGGACCAAGGCCGGCAAATCCCTGGCGGAACTCCCGTTCATTGCCATCCAGGCCAAGGTGAGCCAGCTGATAACGCAGATCACCACCCAGAAGCTCGCGCTGGCCGATCTGCGCCAGCGCTATAAAGACAAGCATCCGCGGCTGATAGAGGCGACCGAGGCGCTCGCCGGGGCTGAGCTCGAAATGAAGGTGGCGCTCGATACCGCCTCCGCCTCCATCAAGGCCGAGTATGAGAACGCGCTGGAAACGGATGCGGAGGCGCGCAAGGCGCTGGCGGAGCAGGAGAACAAATCCCTCGACCTGGACAAATCAGCGGTCGAATATGAGAATCTCGAGCGCGACTTCAAGGTGAACGACCAGCTATTGGAGTCGATGATGGTCCGGATGCGCGAGACCTCCGTAACGAGCAGCATTGAGACGGAAAGCGCGCGGGTAATCGATTCCGCCTCCGAATCGCAAAAACCGATTTCGCCGCGGATTGTCCTCAATCTCGCGATCGGAGTGCTTGCCGGAATTCTCCTGGGGATCGGAGTTGCCTACCTCATTGCGATCATCGAGGACCGCGTGAAGACGGCGTTCGATGTTGAGGCGTTTGTCGGGTTTCCCCTGCTCAGCGTCATTCCGCGGGTGGAGCGGATGGAGTCGGCGGACAAGGCCCAGATTGTTTCCAACGGGGCCGATCCCAAGACCCTGGAGGCCTTCCTGTCGCTGTATTCCACGCTGCGGGTCAACGAGGAGAGCCGCAGCGCCCGGCTGATCGCCGTCACCAGCACATTGCCCGGTGAGGGAAAGTCCTTTATCGCCACGAATCTGGCGCTGGCGTTCGCCTCCCAGGGCCAGCGCACGGCCATCGTGGATTGCGACCTGCGTAAGCCAAACATCCAAAGGTCGTTTCGGATGCGCATGACCAGGGGAATCATCGATTATTGCGTGAACGGCACGCCCTTCGATGAGATCGTCACCAAGGACGTGCATCCCAACCTTGATGTGATCGGGTCCGGGGGACGCGCGACCAATCCGATCCACCTGATCAACTCCAAGGAGTTTGAGACCCTGGTAGGGGAGCTGAACAAACGCTACGACCGGGTGGTCTTCGATACGCCGCCGATCGGAGCGGTCAGCGACGTCTTGAATATCCTCCCCCTCATGGATGGAGCAATCTACACGATCCAGTTTAACCGCGTCATGCGGAAGGTGGCGCAGCGCTGCGCCCGGCGCCTGGTGTCCGCCAACATCACGGTCTTTGGCGCTGTCCTGAACGATGTGAAGACCGGAGGCGCCACCGATTACTACGTGGACTACCATGACCGGCGGGTGAGAGAGTATTACGATCACAAAGGTCCGGCCGCAGTGGCGCCGAAGGTGAAAACCGCGGTGTGAGCACGCCAGGCTGAGCCCTGACCTGGCATGGGCTTTCCCCGGGCCCAATCAATGTCCACCACCATGGCAGATTCAGAGATCCACGCGTCGGGGACAGGACTTCCCGCCGGTGCTTTGGGCGTCGCGCCGCAACCCAATGATTTCCCGAGCAATGGGCGCGATGCTCCAACCGCCTTCCGGGGCCGAATGCACGGCGCCCTGCTGGCTTGGCTGGCGCTGTTGTTGGCGGCGGCGATCGGGCTGCAAATCCTCCCCCAGCGGGAATCGTCCCTGGTGAAGCGGGAGGCTCCGCTGGCGGATTATTTTCCTCGCGAGATGGCCGGGTGGCACAGCGAAGACCGTCCGCCGGCGGAAACCGAAGCAGAGATTGCACGGGTCAGGCGCCTCCTCAATTACGATGAGACCCTCCTGAGGTTATATCGGAAAGGGGAACGGGAGTTCTCCCTCTATGTGAGCTACTGGCGGCCCGGAAAAATGCCGGCCCGCGAGATTGCCTTTCATGTCCCCGACCAGTGCTGGGTGTCGGTGGGTTGGACGGAGAGTGCAGCCAATTATAACTACCAGCGGGAATTCGAGGGCCATTTGCTGGCGCCGGCGCAGTACCGGGAATTTGACGGCCTGGGCGGTCGCCAGTACGTGTTCTACTGGCATATTCTCAACGGCCGGGCGATCATCTATAGTCCCGAGGGGACCCACTCGCAGTTGACCACGCTCGGCGCGCTGTTCCGACTCGGGTTGAATCACAAGGGAGAGCAGTACTTCATTCGCATTGCGAGTTCGAGCCCGCTCGAAAACCTTTGGAATGACGAGGGATTTCAGGAAGTGATGGAACTGATTGCCCCGCTCGGGCCCGGCCTGCATTCCAGCGTCGAACGTTTTTGAGGCGGCTTCGGCAGCCGGGTTTCAGCCTTGGCCGATTTTCAGCCGAAGCCGTCGCCGCCCGATGATCAAAACAAAAGCGGCCGCGCCGAGCAGCACGGCGCCCATCGGCGGTTCGGGGATCACCGTATCTGGATGTGCTTCCCGGCGCCATCCTTCCGCCTTGTCCCGGTCGTAGCCCAATCCATATTCCCGGCCCCGGGAGACCCAGAATTCGCCTCCGTCCGCCACTGGGAAAACCTTCCGTTCGACATCGGGGCCTGACCGAAATTCCGGACTGCTATGCGACCGGTCTGTTCGGACATCCCCTTTGAATCCGGCAGCCGAAATACGCAGGAGATCCAAGGGTTCATCAAACCATCCACGAATGCTGGCTTGGTGGAACGCGATTGCCGCGCCAGTACTGCCGGCGTCATTCCACCCGTCCAACCGGCCGCCGCGGAGACCAGCCGCCTCAAAATCGTTTGCCGCAAAATACGAGAGGATCTGCTGGGCGTGCGCACTTCCGGCGAGGAGGCCGAGCACCACGGCCAACCGGACGTATCGGTCGCACGTTTTCATCGCGCAAGATTCCCCTGGTAGAAATGTCACATTCTCGTCTCAAACCCGCGGCGCCACAAGTCACAGCTCTGCAAAGATTGAGTGACGAAGCGCACCGTTAGCACAATCGTAACGCAGCGCCCCTTGACGCGTCGGCGGCGCAGGATTCTGCTGGCGCCAGGTATTCCAGCGCAGAGACAAATCTGTTCGTCATGACGCCACCGCGCCCAGAGGCAGTTGAACCACGGAGACTCAAAGACACGAAAATCTGCCAGACGCAGGAAAGTGCAAACACAGGTTTCTCGGTTTGTCGATTTCCGCTTTGGTCGATTTGGCCTTCCTCTCCGTGCGTCGGTGCCTTTGTGCTTAAGCGGGCTCTGCTGGCGATCGCATTGATGTCGACAATCCGGTCAGCGCGGGCGGACTCCAATCTCCTGGAGAACTCGCCTTTTCTTCCGACCAGTCAAGCGGCGGCCGCGGCGCAACAACCCGCCCCGCTGGAACTGCGCAGCATTGTGAAGGAAGGCGGACAGTATGAGTTCAGTCTTTACGACTCCGCGAAAAAGCGCAGCACGTGGATTCGTTTGAACGAACCAGGCAATGATTTCCTGGTGAAGGCATTCGATCCGGCCAACAACGCCATCACGGTCGAACAGCACAGCCTCACCTACACCCTTACGCTTAAAGAAGCGAGAATCGCGCTGTCGGCTAATTATCCAATGACACCGGCGGGCGGCTTCAATCCCAGTAATCCGGATGGTGGCAAAGGCCAGCAAGTCGCAGAGAACAGGTTAACCCCTCAAGAGATTCGCGACCTTGAGCGTCTCAGAGCATTGAAACGTCAGCGGGAGGCGAGATTACTGCAACAGAACCAGACCGGCCAGCCAACATCGGAGGATGATTGAGATCTGAGTTTCGGAACAATGCGCGAATCTTAGATAGGTCAGGTTGTTGTCCGGAAGCTTGCCTAGACCGGCCTCATCATGATGCAGCATAAGTTTGGTGGATTGCGGTGTTTAGCACGAATTGCCAGCTCTTGTTTGTCGTGAATCCTACTTCCTCCAAGGCGGCGAGCCCGCATTCAATTACCTGCAGGACCATTTTGCCCGGGACATTGGTTGTCTGCGCGACTCTGATTGCCTACCTGCCAGCTTTGTCGGGCGATTTTATTTGGAACGACAGCGACTACGTGACCGCACCATCGCTTCGTTCGCTCGCTGGATTGGCACGCATCTGGACGCAACCGGGGGCGACCCA
>CAVRNM010000169.1:0-7612 GCA_963722225.1 uncultured Verrucomicrobiae bacterium | reverse complement strand
ACGCATCGCTGCCTTCGTGCAGCCCGCCATTCCCCAGGAGGTGAAATGGGATCCCTCCCGTGGGCCGGCTATTCTCGACACGCTGGAAAAGAGCACCCTGGTGGCGGCGATGAGCGAGCCCGACCTCATCCTGTGGCCGGAGGCCAGCACGCCGTGGGCGGTGCGCGGCGATGAAAGGACGCGCGCTTGGATCGAATCGTTGACCGCCCGCGCCAAGGCGCCGCTGGTCCTCGGGTCGATCGTGATCGAACATCCGGCCCAGCCGGGTGAGGCCTGGTACAACGGGATGCTGGTCGTGACACCCGACCTGGGCCTGCAGACCGCCTATTATGCCAAGCGGCATCTGGTGCCGTTTGGCGAATATGTCCCGCTGCGCGTTCTGTTTGGCTGGCTGAACAAGTTCGTCCCCATCGGCGACGATGATTTCGGCCGCGGCTGGTCGGCCGCTCCGCTGCTCGTCCCCGTGCGCAAGGCATCGCTGGCGGTCGGCCCGCTCATCTGCTTCGAGGACATCTTCCCGTCGCTGGCCCGCGCCGACGTGCGCGATGGCGCCGATTTCCTTTTTGTGGCGACCAACGACGCCTGGTACGGCGAGGGCGGCGCGGCCTACCAGCATGCGGCGCATTCCGTGCTGCGCGCGGTCGAGACCCGCCGCCCCGTCCTGCGCTGCGGCAACAACGGCTGGAGCGGATGGATCGACGAATTCGGCGCCATCCGCGGCGTGATGCTCGATGATCACGGGAGCGTCTACTTCCGCGGGGTAAAGAGTCTGCCGGTCAGGCGCGATGCCCGCTGGATCGGCCGCCAGAGCTTCTACGTTGAACACGGCGACTGGTTCGTCGCCGTCGGCGCAGTGCTGGCGGCCGTTGGCTGGCTGATGCTGCGGACCGGCTGGGCCGCCGGCCCGGTAGACGTGCCCAAGCCTGCGGACGAGGCGTGAGGACGGGTTGTAGGAGCCTGCTTGCAGGCGATGGTCTTTGTCGCCTGCAAGCAGGCTCCTACAGCGGCCGGTTTGTTCAGGCGTCCGTCTCTGCTTCCCGCGCCATCAGCCAGAGCAGGTCGGAGACGCGGTTCAGGTACTGCAGCAAGAGCGGTCGCACGGTCTTGCCGTGGCGGGGGAGGGCGACGAGCCGGCGCTCCGCCCGCCGGGCGGCGGCGCGCGCGAGGTCGAGCGCGGCGGCGTGGTCGGTGGCCCCCGGGGTGGCCCAGCCGTCAAATTTCCTGTGCGTCGCCTCGATGGCGGCGACCGCCGCATCCACCCGCGCGAGTTCCGCTTCGCCCACCTTCGCAAATTTCGAGGCGGCATGGCGCGCCGCGTCGGATTCCGCGCAGACGACTTCGCCCATGAGCGCCACCAAGTCGTGCTGAATCAGCTCGAGCGTGGACTTCCGGCTGGCGTCGGGCGTGGTGGATTTTGCGAGTCCGAGCGCGGCGTTGAATTCATCGATGCTGCCCACGGCGTCGATTTGCGGATGGTCCTTGGGCACGCGTTGACCGTAAAGCAGGCTGGTGGTGCCGTCGTCACCGGTGCGAGTGGAGATGGAACGGGACATGGACGGAAAAGGGCTGAAAGCGGAAAGGCGGAAACACTGAAACACTCGAGGGCGGCGGAGCCGCGCCTCAGACCAATTTCTTCTTCGCGTCGCGGGTTTGTTTTTTCAGGGCCTTCAAGGCGGGTTCAAGTTTGGCCAGGGTCGACTTGTCCATGCGATCGATGAAAAGCACCCCGTTGATATGATCCGCCTCATGCTGGACGCAGCGGGAAAGCAGGCCGGTGCATTCCAGGGTGTGCGCATGGCCCTGCACGTCATGATACCGCACGCGGATCCGGTCCGGCCGGATGACATCGCCCCGGATGCCGGGAAACGACAGGCAGCCTTCCTCGGATTCCGTGGTGGGCTCGCGCTCGGCCGCGAGCGAGGGATTCACCAGCGTCAGCGGCATGATCAATTCCTTGGGCGGCTTCTTGCCGTCGAGTTGCCAGGTGTAATCGACCTCGGCTTGCCGCAAGTCGACGACACAAAGTTGGATTGCCTGGCCAATCTGCTGCGCGGCGAGCCCGATGCCGCCCGCCGCGTGCATCGTTTCCACCATATTGTCCGCCAACTGCGCCAAAGAAACGTCAAAAGAGGCGATTTTCTCGCCTTTCTTGCGCAGGACGGGGTCGTTGAAATGAACAATTTCCAGCAACATGGGTCGATCGCATGGTTAGGGTGCGTCAGTATTTCGACTCCGCAATTAAATTGTGATCATTCCAAAGTTCGTTTAGGTCTGAAACGTTCATGAGCGATCATTCTCCCCAAGGCGCCGGTTTGCCGCCAGCCACCTCGTTGGCGCTGATCTTTGCCGGGGTGCTTCTGTTGGTCGGTTCGTGGACGCTGCCCGTCAACTTGAAGTCGCTCAGTCCCGTGCTCTTGCGGGAAGCCGGCCACAGCACGCCATCGCTGACGGATTTTGGCCTGCAGCTCGTCGAATCGGAGAAACCCGGTCCGGCGGCGATCGTCCTCGCCGCCGCCCAGAAGGTCGGGGACCCCGGCACGGCGCGGCTGGCGAACGCCCTGACGGCGTTTGGCGAGCGCCAGCGGGAATTCGTCGCCTGGGGCGGCTGGGATCCAATTCTCGATCCCCTGTTCAATCTCAAGGAGAACACCGGCCGGACCGGGAGCACGCCGGTGCTGACGTTTTTCATCACCGAAGAGGCGCGTAATTCGCTGCGCCGTTATCTGGCGAAATCCCGCTCGCCGGGCGTCCAGGCCGTGTTGCAGACACGCGAGATCACCCGGATGGCCCGCTTTGTGCCGGCAACCCAGCCCGGCGGGCAGCCCCTCGATTCCGTCATCCTCCTCACCGCCCTGCTCTACCAGGGCGAGCGCCTTTCGCCATCGTTCCAGCGCGAGCTCAAACGGCTGGCGGATGACGCGGTGCGCACGCGCCAGCTGGGCGAACTCGAATGGACGTACCTTGACTTGCTGGCGCTCGGCCGCCGGCTCAACTGGGTTCAGCTCGGCGAATTGCTCCGCCTGACCAACGACGCCCAGACCGTGAACGGGTTTGCGCATCTGGCGCAAGTGGCGCCCGATCAACTGCCGCTCCTCTATGCAGCGGCGCTGTTCACCGGCTCGGCCGACAGCGTGGAGCGATACCTGCTCGCTTATGGCAAGGTCGGCGCCGCCGACCTGCAGCTGGCGCTGGGGTACCGGCAGGGGGCGGTGGAACAACTGCTGCTCCGCCAAGTGCCGATCAACCGGGGGATGACCGCCCCGCTCGACTTCTCCGGGGCGTTCCCGTTGCTGCACCCGCGGCTGGCCCTCGTGGCAAAATACCTCGGCTATTTCCTCGGCGCCTTCCTCCTCTTGCGCGGTCTGGACCGGTGGTGGTTTGCCCCGCTGCGGCGGGCCGCCCGGCGGGCGGGTGATATCAAGATGCTGCCGCGCGTGCAAAGCGGCGTCTTCGCTTTGCTCATTGCGTTCGTGATCATCATCACGACCGAACCCTTCCTGCTCCGGGCCGCTCCGCCGTCGGAATACCGGGTCAAGCTCGTCATCCCGGTTCTGGCCAACATCGCCACGCCGGCGCCAGCACCTTCAACCTCGAATCCCTCCACTATGGACAAATCCACCATCATCTCCATCGGCATCTTCGCGCTGTTTCAGGTCGTGATCTACCTGATCTGCCTGATGAAAATCAGTGAAATCGACCGGCAGGACCTTCCGCCCGCGCTCAAGCTGCGCCTGATGGAAAACGAGGAGAATCTTTTCGACAGCGGCCTGTACGTCGGCATGACGGGCACCGCCACCGCCCTCGTGCTGCAGGTGCTGGGCGTCATCGAGCCGAACCTGCTCGCCGCCTACTCCTCCAACCTGTTCGGCATCGTCTGCGTGGCCTTTGTGAAAATCCGCCATGTGCGGGGCTATAAACGGCATCTGATCATGGAGGCCCAGAAGCCGGCCGCCCCGACCGCCCCGACCACCCGGACCGCGCCGCTTGCGTCATGAACAGGACGCTCCTTTTGATCATCGTCGATTTCCTCTTCCTGAATCTCATCGCGCTGACGCGGTGGGAGAAGGCGGAGCCGACCCATCCGCGACAGCTGCCGGTGCCGGAGATGGCCGGCAACATGCCGCCGCGCGATCAGGACCTCGTCGAGCTCATGCGCCTTTCGCTGGCCGATGAGCAGAAGGTGCGCGAACAGACCTCAACGCAGCTTCAGGCGGCGCAGGCCGAGATCCAGTCCAAGGGGCAGGACCTTGCCCAGCTCCAGGTGACCAAGGCGCAGATCGAGTCGGCGCTGACGACCACGCAGCAGAACGTCCGCGAATTGAACAACCAGGTGGCGGCGGCGGCGCAGGAAACGAGCATCACCAAGGAGCACCTGGCGCAGATCCAGCGCCAGCTGGAGGAAAAGCAGGCCGAGGCCGAGCGCCAGCGCCAGCAGATCGCGGCCTTGGCCCAGCAGCAGCTCGAGGTCCAGCAGCGCATTGAGGGGCTCAACGTGGCGGTGAAAGTTGCGGAGCAGGAGAAGTCGCTCCTGCGGACAAATCTCGATGAAGCCAAGCAGCAGGTCGAGGCGGAGCGCGTGGAACGGCAGAAGGTGATGGCGCAGACCGGCCAGCTGGCGGAAGGCGTCGGGCAGTTGGCGCAGAAGTCCGGCGAGATCGCCCAGGAGATTCGTTCCAATCAGCCGATCAACGCCAACACCCTGTTCAGCGATTTCCTCAACAACCGCGTCTCCGCCACGCTCTCCGCCTACAAGAAGGTTCTGATCGGATCGGGCAACCACGTGGGGGAGACCAAGACGGTGCTGGTGACGGACGGCAAGGCGGTCTACGCGCTGCTGCACGCGAACGAGACGCCATTCTCCGTGACCAACAGCGAGGAGAAACCCGTCGACTGGGAGCGGATCGCCGGCGAATTCGGCCGCCCTCCCGTGACGGCGCCCATCGGGGAGTTTCAGTTCCTGGCCCTGGACCCGCGCCTGATCGTGATCCCGGTCGAGGCCGATCTGGCCGCGCGGCTGGGCGTGAAGGTGTACAAGACGGCGCTGGAGCCGTTCAAGTTCCCCGAGGCGGTCCTGGTCAGTCATGGCGGCGGCGGTTACGGCGAGGTGCCGTTCCAGCTCGATGCCCAGACGCCGCGATACGTCCGCATGGACAACCGGATCATCAAGCACTTGATCGGCGAATTCACCCCGACGGCGGGCGATCTGGTGTTCGCGAAGACCGGCGAGCTGATCGGCATCATGGTCAACAGCGATTTTTGCGCTGTGGTCGACAGTTTCCTGCCCGCCAAGACGATCAAGACCGGCGAGAGCACCCTCGACCAGCATACGGGCAATCTCCTCGCCGAGATGAAATCCCGGCTGCTCAGCCTGCCCTTGCGCCTGCAGTAACGTTGCCCGGGATGTTCCCTGGTGCGGCTGCGGCCGGCCCTAGCCGGAACGATGCAGTTGGAGTTGTAGGGCGGGGTCGCCGGACCCCGCCGGTTCTCGGGAGGCGAGGCGGGGTCCGGCGACCCCGCCCTACACCAATCAGTTTCAGAAATCGCGAGCGAAACGACGGTTCAACTGCATCGTACCGGCTTAGTCGGGCCGTTGGAAAAGCGAGCTCGCTGGCGACTGCCGGCGGGAAATCGCCGGCAAGCAGGCTCCGGCTGCTGACACCAGACAATTTCGAAGGTCGCGAGCGGGGCGTTGGTTCGCTTCGGCTCAGAGTTGATCGTCGATGCCGGGAATCTGGGACAGAAAGAAAACCTCAAGCCGCTTCCCGAAATTCATCGGCTCGTGGAAAAGGGTGACCGGCTCGCCGTTGACCTCGCCCGTCCACGTGACGATCGGCGGCGGCGGGTCGCGGCGGCCGGCGGCCGCATACCGGGGATCGGGCTGCAGCTGAATCCGCCAGCTTCTGGTGGGCAGCCGGTCTTCATTGATGCTTTCGGCGAGCTTGGCGGAGAGCTCGGCGCTGTCCACGACCACGGCGACCTCCGTATTGAGATCGAAGGAACGCGGATCCAGGTTGAAGCTTCCGATCCACGTGATCTGGCCGTCGACGACCAGCACTTTTGAATGCAGGGCGGCGTAGGACGGGCGGAGATGGTACCATTTGCGATCCCGGCGCTCTTGCGCGGGATGGACTTTGTACTCGTACAGGTCCACCCCCGCTGCGACGAGGTCGTGCCGGTATTTCTGGTAGGCGCAGTAAACCATGGAGACATCAGTGGTATCCAGCGCGCTGGTGACCAGGCGGATGGTCACGCCGTGCTCGCGCAGTTGCTGGAAGAGCTCGATTCCATTCTGGCTGGGAACGAAATAGGCCGCTTCGATGAGAATCTCTTGTTTCGCCCGCTCGAGTTCCTGGTCGAGCCGTTGGGCGACCGGTCGTGTCTCGGGCGAAGAATTCGGCGATCTTGCTCGGCGGATCGGTGACGACCTCCCCGTGCGCCCAGACGAGTGATTCTCCGTCATTGGCGAGGTCCGAGAGGTAGCGGTCGCGGCCTTGGGAGTATTCCTCGTCAAACCGCTCGGCGTTCCTGACCCTGGCCTGCAGTTTGTGGCGCAGTTTCTCCAGATCCGCGGGCGTCCGCGTGCGCAGGCCCAGGGCCGCGGCCGGGACCGACCAGGCGCTGTTCCAGTATCCGTCGAACGCGGACGACGCCTGGGCGGTCGCCGAACCCGCGATCAGGACGTCGAAATCGCGGAAGACACTGTTGGCCCGGATGTTGAAATAGTCGTTGCCGACGTTTCGTCCCCCGAGAATGGTGAATTCGTTATCGACGATGAAAAGCTTGTTGTGCATGCGGCTGATCGCGCGACGAAAGTGCAGCGCGTATTCGAGGAACCGGGCCCACCGCGGCCGGAAGACCACGGGATTGAAGACCCGGACCTGGATCTTCGGGTGCACCGAGAGGGCGATCAGTTCGCTGTCGCTGCCGAGATTATAGTCATCGAGCAGCAGACGCACCCGGACTCCGCGGTCGGCGGCCTCCAGCAGATGTTCCGCGAGAATGCTGCCGGCTTCGTCGGAATCGTAGATGTAGTACTGGGCATCGATCGTTTGCTCTGCCGCGTCGGCCAGGGCGGCGCGGGCCACGAGGGATTCGAGCCCATACTCCAGAATGCCGAACCCCGATTCGCCGGGGTGGCGTTGTTGCGCGGAGGCCAGCGCCCGCCCCAGGCGCGTGGCTTCCGGATGTTCGAAGGCGAAAGAAGGCGGTGCGGGTGCCGTCGGGGGCATGGTGGCGCACCCCGAGGCGAAGGCCATCAGGAGTCCCGGCATTAGGAACCGGGCGAGTCGGGCAATGCCACGCGCCGGTTCACGATGCGATCTGGCGGGCATGGTCGGGCAGGCGGATTACCGGCAGCATCCCGCGCTGCGGCGAATCATGGGGTGGAGGAGACGGCGTCCCAGCCCGGATGTTTCACACTCTACGCGATAGCCTGCCTGCAGAATGCAGCCGACCCCAGTGCCGTGCGGGCTGGCCGGCGCATCCGGGCTACTGGGAAAACCGCTCCCAGAAACTTCAGAGATGAGGCAAGAGCCTGCGGCTTGGGGCCGGCGGTGGTTTCTCAATGGTGGGCGGTCTCGTCGTCTCTTTCGGAGGGGCGGTTTTGCGTTGC
>CAVRNM010000168.1:0-5997 GCA_963722225.1 uncultured Verrucomicrobiae bacterium | reverse complement strand
GCCCCGGTGGCGGCGTCATGGATGACCAGCGAGCAGATCGCCGTGCCGCCGGTCTGCGCGGCGGCTGAGATCGGCGCGGTGGAGCAGCCGCTCGATTCGATGCCGGGTTTCCCGCCGTTCCTGCGCGGGCCCTATCCGACGATGTATGTGGCGCGTCCGTGGACGGTGCGCCAGTATCCCGGCTTTTCGACGGCTGCCGAAAGCAATGCCTTCTACCGCCGCAATCTCGCGGCGGGCCAGATGGGTTTGTCGGTGGCGTTCGATCTCGCCACCCATCGCGGCTACGACTCCGACCATCCGCGGGTGGTGGGCGACGTCGGCAAGGCCGGCGTGGCGATCGACTCGATCCTCGATATGAAGCAGCTGTTTGACAGCATTCCGCTGCGCGACGTGTCGGTTTCGATGACGATGAACGGGGCGGTGATCCCGATCATGGCGTTCTACATCGCGGCGGCCCTGGAGCAGGGCGCGAAGCTCCCGGAGCTGGCGGGCACGATCCAGAATGACATCCTCAAGGAATTCATGGTGCGCAACACCTACATCTACCCGCCGCTGCCCTCGATGCGCATCATTGCGGACATTTTCGCCTACTGCGCGCGGAACATGCCGAAATTCAACTGCATCTCGATCTCGGGTTACCACATGCAGGAAGCCGGGGCCACCGCCGACCTTGAGCTGGCCTACACCCTGGCGGACGGGCTCGAGTACCTGCGGACCGGCGTCAAGGCCGGCATTGACATCGATGCGTTTGCCCCGCGGCTGAGTTTCTTCTGGGCCGTAGGGAAGAATTTCTTCATGGAGATCGCCAAGATGCGGGCGGCGCGCGTGCTCTGGTCGGAAATGGTGGCGCAATTCAATCCCAGGAATCCCAAGTCGCTGGCGCTGCGCACGCATTCGCAGACTTCCGGCTGGAGCCTGACCGCCCAGGATCCGTTTAACAACGTTGCCCGCACATGCCTCGAAGCCCTCGCCGCGGCCGGCGGCCAGACGCATCGCTGCACACGAACTCGCTCGACGAGGCGATGGCGCTGCCCACCGATTTCTCGGCCCGCATCGCCCGGAACACCCAGCTTTATCTCCAGCAGGAGACTGGCATCTGCCGCACCGTGGACCCTTGGGCCGGTTCCTATTACGTCGAGTACCTGACGGGCGCCCTCCTGAAGAAGGCGCGCCAGCATCTGGCGGAGGTCGAGGCGCTCGGCGGCATGGCCAAGGCCATCGAGACCGGCCTGCCGAAGATGCGCATCGAGGAGGCCGCCGCCCGGCGGCAGGCCGCCATCGACTCCGGCAAGGAGACCATCATTGGCGTCAACAAGTCCGTGCTCGAGCACGAGACGCCGATGGACATCCTGGAGGTGGACAATACCGCGGTGCGCCTGGCCCAGGTCCAGCGCCTGACCGAGCTCAAGGCCTCGCGCGACCAGTCTGCCGTCAAGCGGGCGCTTGAGGCCATCACCGCCGCGGCCCGCGACGGTTCGGGCAACCTGCTTGAGCTGGCCGTCACCGCCGCGCAGGCGCGCGCGACCCTGGGCGAGATCTCCGATGCCATGGAGGCGGTGTATGGACGCCATCAGGCGGTCATCCGCACCATCGCCGGCGTTTATCGGTCCGAGTTTGGCGCCAGCCCGGAGATCGAGGAAGTCCGCGCCCTGACGGACGCATTCGCCGCCCGCGAAGGCCGCCGGCCCCGGATCTACATCGCCAAACTCGGCCAGGATGGCCACGACCGCGGCGCCAAGGTGGTCGCTACCGCCTATGCGGATTTCGGGTTTGATGTCGACATCGGGCCGCTGTTTCAGACGCCGGATGAAGCGGCCCGCCAAGCCGTCGAGAACGATGTGCATGTCGTGGGCATGAGTTCGCTCGCCGCCGGCCACAAGACGCTGCTGCCCCAGTTGGTCGAGGAGCTCAAGAAACTCGGCCGTCCGGACATTCTTGTGGTTTGTGGCGGCGTGGTGCCGCAACAGGACTATGATGCGCTTCGAGCCGCCGGGGCCGCGGCCATCTTCGGCCCCGGGACCAAGCTCCCCGTCGCCGGGCGGGAGGTCATGCGCCTGCTCGTCGATTGAGCCGGAGTGGCCGCCAGGTTGAGATTTGCACAGCCAGGTGGCACCGCTTGTCGCAAAGCGGTTCAAGCGCGTTAAGGATAACGCGTCCCACCCATTGGGCCGGGTTGATTGCAGGCGGGACTTAGCCTGGAATCGCAGATTGCCATCAGCGGGACCAGCTCCATCGTTGTCGCCCGCTGTTGCTGATGAAACATCCTCCTGAACACCCGGACTGGCGGCCTGAGGACGCAGGGCCGGAGTTTGCCGTCCGCATCGTTCCGGCCCGGTCCGCGCCGGCGACCGCGCGGCCACCCCGTCCATCGCGACGGCGCCAGTTTTCGCCCGAGGAATTCGCCCATGGCGTGCTGCGGGCTGATCGGACGCTGCTCGCGCAGACCATCACCGTGGTGGAAAGCGATGCCGCGGCGCGCATTGCCGAGGCGCAGAGCATTCTCGCCCTCCTGCTGCCGCGGACCGGTCGATCGGTCCGCGTCGGCATCACTGGTGTGCCGGGGGCGGGCAAGAGCTCGCTGATCGAGGTTTTTGGCACCTGGCTGTGCCGGCAGGGCAGGAAGGTTGCGGTGCTGGCGGTTGATCCGAGCAGCAGCGTCAGCCATGGGAGCATCTTGGGCGACAAGACGCGCATGGAGCAGCTGGCGCGGGAACCGAATGCGTTCATCCGGCCCTCTCCCTCCGGCGGTGCGCTGGGCGGAGTGGCCCGCAAGACGCGCGAGACCATCCTGGTGTGCGAAGCGGCGGGGTACGACGTTATCCTGGTCGAAACGGTCGGCGTGGGACAGAGCGAGATCGCGGTCCGCTCCATGGTCGATTTTCTGCTCCTGCTGACGATTACCGGCGGCGGCGACGATCTGCAGGGCATGAAGCGCGGCTCGCTGGAGCTGGCGGACGCCGTGGCCGTTGCCAAAGCTGACGGAGAAAACGTCACCCGAGCCCAGGTCACGCGGCGAATGCTCCAGGATTCACTCCATTATTTCGCGCCGCCGACCCCCGGCTGGCCGGCGCGCGCGCTGACGTGCTCGGCGCGGAGCGGCGAGGGCGTGCCCGACTTGTGGTCGATGATCGAGGAATTCCTTAGTCTCACGCGCGGAAACGGGGCGCTGGTGGAACGCCGCCGTCGGCAAAATCTCGCATGGGCGCAATCCATGATCGAGGAGACGTTGCGCAGTCGCTTCTTCCGTCAGCCCAAAGTGGCGGCGCGACGCGCGGCCTGGGAACGGGCCATCCTCGACGGGCAGATTCCCGTGACGGCGGCCGTGCAGGAATTGCTGTCGCTGGGCGGGAGTTAGGATTCTGGCGGAATCTTTCCCGCCAGAATCCTCAGGGCACCGCGACGACCGTGCAGCGCGCGGTGGTTTCCACGTAACTCGTGACCGGGCTCTTGGCCGCGGTGGCGGCCGCGCCATGGTCATGCCGGCCCATGATGATGCAATCGGCATTGATGCTGCCGCCAAACTCAACGATCTCCCGGGCGGGCTCGCCGGCGCGAACCGTCGTCGACACCTGAAAACCCTCTTCGCGCAGATAACGCTCCAGCCGCTCGAGCTTGGCGGCCGTTTCGCCGGCCTCTTCCCCGCGGACGAGGCCCGGGGCCAGCCCGCTCCCGCCGGGCGAGACGTGCATGAGGACCAGTTCACTCCGGTTCCGGCGCGCCAGCATCGCGGCGCATTCAATGACCTCGGGGGTTTCCTCGGAGAAATCGATGGGGACGAGGATGGTGCTCATCGGCTTGTTATAACAGCCGGGAGCGGGATGGGCTCCGCAGATTTTGCGAAAGATCGTGCGCTTACCCGGCGCGCAGTCGATTTGACTGGGGAGAGCAAGATACGCTCATCAATTGGCAAGCGGTGCGAAGCAAGGTGGGGGGGATTGGAGTACACCAGCATCGTAGTTCTTTGCTTACCCCAGATCCGAGTGTTCCTTGGAGAAGGCGCCCCGGTCAATGATTTTGGAATCGCTGCTGTCAGGGGTGCCGGTTCGTGACAATTCCGCCTGGATTAATCCACGGGCGGCTGGTGAACACGATTAGGAAAGACCTGCGTGATTCACGTGATTGAGGACTAAGTGCGCAGCTCCCCGCGGACAACCGCGGGGAGCTTGCACCTCCAAAGGGCTGACCATCCGGCGCTTCTTTTCCAACCTGACCCAATAGCAACGCTGCCCGCGGGCCGCACGAACTGCGCCGCGGGCCGCGGCGCTTTCGGAGGTTGCGAGATCCGCGGAGGCAGAAACCGGGGCGCGGTTCAGAGGCGGGCGATCAGCAACTCTTTCTGGAAGAGCAGTTCCTTCGGCAGATCGCTGTAGAGTTTCAGGAAAAGCTCGTCCTGCATGAGAACTTCCTGCTTCCAGTCCTCCAGATCGATGGCCAGCACCTGCTTGAGCTTGTCGCGATCATAGCCGGGAAGCCCGGCGATGTCGAATTGCTCGATCCACGGCATCCAGCCGAGCGGGGTCTCTTCGGCGGCGACGCGGCCCTGGCAGCGGTCGACGATCCACTTGAGCACGCGCATGTTCTCGCCGAAGCCGGGCCACAGGAACCTGCCGTTCGGGTCCTTGCGAAACCAATTGACATGAAAAATCTTCGGCGGGCGCTTGATGAGTTTTCTCATCCGCAGCCAGTGCTCGAAGTATTCGCCCATGTTGTAGCCGGCAAACGGCAGCATCGCCATGGGGTCGCGGCGGACCTTGCCCACGGCGCCGGCGGCGGCGGCCGTGGTTTCCGAACCCACCGTGGCGCCGACAAAGACGCCGTGGACCCAGTTGAAGGTCTGGAAGACCAGTGGCATCGTGGTGGCGCGACGACCGCCAAAAACGATGGCGCTGATCGGGACGCCGTCCGACTTTTCCCAGTCGGCGTCGAGGCACGGGCACTGGGCCGCCGGCGCGGTGAAGCGGGCGTTCGGGTGAGCCGCGGAGCGGCCGCATCCGGGCGTCCAGCTCTGGCCCTGCCAGTCGGTGAGGTGGGCCGGAGCCTCCCTGGTCATGCCTTCCCACCAGACGTCGCCGTCATCGGTCAGGGCGACGTTGGTGAAAACCGTGTTCGTCCGGATCGAATCCATGGCATTCGGGTTGGAGTCGTAGGACGTCCCCGGGGCGACGCCGAAGAAGCCGGCCTCCGGATTGATGGCATAGAGGCGTCCGTCCGCGCCGGGCTTGAGCCAGGCAATGTCATCGCCGAGGGTTGTGACCTTCCAGCCCTTGAAATGGGCCGGGGGAATCAGCATGGCGAAGTTGGTCTTGCCGCAGGCGCTGGGGAAGGCCGCGGTGACATAGGTCGCAGTGCCCTCGGGATCCTCGACCTTGAGGATGAGCATATGCTCGGCCATCCAGCCCTCGTCGCGGGCCATGCAGGAGGCAATGCGCAGGGCGTAGCATTTCTTGCCGAGCAAAGCGTTGCCACCATAACCGCTGCCGAACGACCAGATCGACCGTTCCTCGGGGAAATGCACGATATACTTCGTGGGGTGGCACGGCCACGGCACGTCCTTTTCCCCGGGATTGAGCGGACGGCCGACGGAATGCAGGCAGGGCACGAACTCGCCGTCGTCCCCCAGCACCGGCCAGACCGCCGCGCCCATGCGCGTCATGATCCGCATGTTGGCCACGACGTAGGGCGAGTCGGTGATCTCAACGCCGATGTGCGACAGGGGCGAGCCGAGCGGCCCCATGCTGAACGGGATGACATACATCGTGCGTCCGCGCATGCAGCCCTGGAAAAGGCCGTGCAGCGTGGCCTGCATCTCGCGGGGCGCCCTCCAGTTGTTCGTGGGACCGGCATCCTCCTGGCGCTGGCTGCAGATGAACGTGCGGTCCTCGACCCGGGCCACGTCGGAAGGATCCGAGCGCACGTAAATGCAGTTGGGTCGTTTGACCGGGTCCAGGCGAAGGGCGGTGCCGCTCTGCACCATCCGCTCGACCATCCGGTCGTCTG
>CAVRNM010000167.1:0-6458 GCA_963722225.1 uncultured Verrucomicrobiae bacterium | reverse complement strand
ATGTATTGCTCACCCTTCGCCCACCGACTCCGAAGAGAAGACGAATGAATTGGCCATAGGTTTTTGCCTAAAAAGAACGTCGATTCATCCGAGGGCAAGTAAAATATCAACATATCTGCATCTGATGATATGACTAGGGCAAAAATGCCGCTAAACCGGAACGTGTTTCGGCCGTTGTCTTCCACTGTAATCCGCCCGGACCGGATTCTCTAAAATCCATGCCCGCCCCTGCAGCAACGGCCAGTCTTTTGGAAGGAAGAAGCCGGAAGATTCTCGTGGTTGACGACGATCGCCTCAACCGCCGGATTCTTTCGCGCATTCTTCTGCCCGAAGGATTTGAGGCTATTGAGGCGGATTCGGGGGAGAATGCGCTGGAGCTCTACGCCCAGAAGAATCCCGACCTCGTCCTCTTGGATGTCATGCTGCCGGGGATGGACGGATTTGCGGTCTGCCGCGAACTTCGCACCCGCTATGGCGCCGGTGCGGCGCCGGTGATCTTCATCACTGCGAAAGCCGGATCGGACGACGTGGTGGAAGGGCTGGCGGCCGGCGGCGTCGACTACCTGCCCAAGCCGATCCGGGCCAAGGAGGCGCTGGCCCGCATCCACACCCACCTTCAGATCCGCCAATTGCTGGCGGAGCAGCGGTTGCTCGTCGAACAGCTCAGCAATGCGAATACCGCCAAGAACCGGTTCCTCGGCATGGCGGCGCACGATTTGCGCAATCCGCTGGCGGCCATCCGGGGGCTCGCGGAATTGCTGCGCGACGGCGTCGTCGGGACGCTCACGCACGACCAGCTCGATCTCCTCGAAACCATCCACACCGCCAGCAAGCAGATGCTGGTGCTCGTGAACGAACTCCTCGACGTCGCGACGATTGAAGCCGGCGAGCTCAAGATCTACCCGGATACCGTCGACCCCCTCGATCTCGTCGAAAAGGCGGTCTACGTTGCCAATATCGAGGCCACCACCAAGAAGACCAAGATCGCGATCGTGCCGCACGAGCGTCCCCAGCCCCATGTCTTCGACCCGAACAAAATCCGCCAGGTCGTGGACAATCTGCTGAGCAACGCGGTGAAATATTCCCCCCCGGGTTCCACGGTGCAGGTGGAGGTGGAATCCGTTGCCGGCTCGATTGTATTCGCCGTCCGGGATCAGGGTCCGGGAATCCCGGAGAGCGAACATGGCAAGCTGTTCAAGGATTTCGGCCGCACCTCGGTGCAGCCGACCGGCGGGGAGAAAAGCACGGGCTTGGGTCTCGCCATCTGTCGCAAGATCGTGGAAGCTCACCGCGGCACCATCACCGCGGAAAACCAGCCGGAACGCGGCTGCGTTTTTCGCTTTACCCTTCCGTCCTGACCATGCCATTCACCGGAAAAATCCTGCTCGTCGATGACGAGGCGCATATTAGGAAATATGTCGGACTGGTCGTCCGGGGCCTGGGCGCGCCGGTCATCTTTGAGGCGTCCAGCGGCGAGCAGGCCCTGGCGCTCTACGCCCAGGAGTCGCCCGACCTGGTGCTTCTCGACGTGAACCTTCCCGGCATGACCGGGGTCCAGATCCTGTCGGGGATACTCGCGCAAGACCCGGACGCCCTGGTGGTCATGCTGACGTCCCTGGCGAACCGGCAGACGATCGAGGAGTGCCTCCGGCTGGGCGCCGCCAGCTACATCCGCAAGGATACGCCGAAGGAAGCGATCCTTGCCGAGCTCTCGGCCATCGTCAGCGACAGCCCCAACGATCCTGCGCCATGAAGCCCGATCCCGATCCAGCGCCGGCGCCTGACGGGCGCCTGCAAATCAGCGAAGTCCGCTATTCGCTCGCCGAGTTGTTGCGGGAAATCGAGGTGGAACGCCGCGAGTCCTCCTTCGCGATGGAGACGCTCGATCAGGTCGAGATCCAGAAGATGTTTGCCAACCGGAGGCGCCGCGATGCCCGCAACAAGAAATAAAAGCTTTCTTGAGCTGGTGCGGAAGGTGCCGGGTTTCGGCTTCACGGATGAACTGCAGGAACTCGTCGAACGGCATGGCCCCGATACGACGGTGCTGCTGCAAGCCATCATTGACGCCCGCCTGCTCACCAAGGAGGAAGCCTGCCGCCAGTGGGCGAACGCCCTCGGCTTCGCCTATGTCGATCCCTTCGCCTCCATCGTCACCGAGGAAGCGGTCGAGAAGCTGCCGATGGAGGTGGCCCGGAAGACGCTGGCCATCGGCCTTTATGTCATTGAAGGGATCCTCACCGTTGCGATGGCTACCCCCGAGGACGAGACGCTCCTGCGGCGCCTGAGCCAGATCGCGCAGCTGCCGATCAGCCCGATGTTCGCCTCGCCGCGGGAGATCGAGGATGCGATCGCCATCCACTATTCGAACGACAAGGACATCGAGGAGAAGCTCAGCGCGCTGGAGCGCCAGGATCTCTTCAACCGCCCGGAATACTCCAAGGAACAGCTCGCCGCCCTGGCGGAAAGCGCCTCGTTGATCCAGGTGCTCGATTCGATCATCTACTTCGGCATCCGCGAGCGGGCGACCGACATCCACATTGAGCCCCAGGAGCTGCAGTCGCGCATCCGCTTCCGCGTCGACGGCATGCTGCGCGAGGCGCTGACCTTTTCCCGCAAACTCCACCGGGCGATCATCTCCCGGCTGAAGATCCTGTGCAGCATCAACATCTCGGAATCGCGGTTCCCGCAGGACGGCCGCTTCTCCATGGCCGTGGGCGGCGGGACGACCCATTTCCGGGTTTCGATGATCCCCACCCTGTTCGGCGAAAAGTCGGTGGTGCGCATCCTCGCGACGACGGGCCGGAAGTCCATGGTCACCCTCGACAAGATGATGATCTCGCAGACCGTCCTGCAGCCCTTCCGGCGCCTGATCCAGAACCCCAACGGCATCGTTTTTGTCACGGGCCCCACCGGCTCGGGCAAGACCACGACGCTCTATGCGGCGCTCCACGAGATCAACAAGCCCGATCTGAACATCTCCACCATTGAGGACCCCGTCGAGATCCAGCTGGGCGGCCTGACCCAAAGCCAGGTCAACGCCCACATCGACCTGAAGTTCTCCACCCTGCTGCGCGCCCTGCTGCGCCAGGATCCCGACGTCATCCTCATCGGGGAGATCCGCGACCTGGAGACCGCCAAGATCGCCACGGAGGCGGCGCTGACCGGGCACCTGGTCTTTGCCACCCTGCACACCAACACCGCGGCGCAGGCGATCGTTCGGCTGCTGGAGATCGGCGTAGAGCCCTTCATGGTGGCCCCGTCCATCATCGGCGTGCTGGCGCAGCGGCTGGCCGCGCGGATCTGCGAGCACTGCAAGGAGGCGCTACTATCCCCGCCCGAGACGCTGCGCCGCTATTTCCTGGACGACGCGCCGGCGGAAGTGCCGTTCTACCGGGGGCGCGGCTGCCCCAAGTGCCGCGGCACTGGTTACAAGGGCGGATTGCCTTCCACGAACTGGTCCTGATCACCGAGGAAATCCGCTCGATGATCTCCGAGGGCCGCAGTGCTCAGGAGATCACCCGGGCCGCCGCCAAAGTCGGCTACCGGCCGCTGCGCTACGACGGGCTCAAGAAGGTGCTCCTGGGCCTGACCACGATCGACGAGATCGAGCAAAACACCTCCTTCGAATGGGCGCAATGATCACGGATCTTTCTCTGCAAAAAGAATCTGAGCCGGCGGCGCCAGCGTCCGACCGGGTCCGCCCAAGATTGAACCGACCCCTCCCCTGGAAAATTGAACATGGCCTCCCCCATCGACCCTCAAGCCATCGAAGAACTGCGCGCTATGAATCCCGGCGACGACTCCTTCCTGCGCGAGCTCATCCAGATCTTCCTCGAGGATTCGCCGCAACGCATCGCGGAAATCGAACTTTGCCTGGAAGAGGGCGACGCTCTCCGCCTGACTCGGGCGGCGCACAGCCTTAAGGGCAGCTCCTCCAACTTCGGCGCCGCCCCGCTCCGCGCCATCAGCGAGAAGATCGAACGGCTCGGCCGCGACGGGAAGCTGGGCGAGGTACCGGCCGATCTGCCGGAGCTCAAGCTCGAGTTCGCCCGGGTGAAGGCGGCGCTGGAGGCCCTCGTCCCCGCGGGCTGAGCCGGATCAAGCCGCGGATTTGCGCCGGCCCCGGCAGCCAAACAACGCCAGACCCGCCAAACCTGCGCTGAGCAACAGCAAGGTCGATCC
Source organism: uncultured Verrucomicrobiae bacterium (assembly GCA_963722225.1). Lineage (GTDB taxonomy): Bacteria > Verrucomicrobiota > Verrucomicrobiia > Opitutales > Opitutaceae > Fen-1467. The sequence goes on along the minus strand of CAVRNM010000167.1, from coordinate 2,276 downwards.
AACGTCGGGCACAGTGGAAGTGGTTGTTGAACCGGATGAATTGAACGCCAGGTCCACTTGATCGTTTTCTAGAAGCACGGTCCAGAATCCCGCATCCGATCCCGTGATCGTTGAGAAAATGCCGGATTCCACGCCCGTATAGCCGATCAGTTCGAAGGTCTCGCCATTCGTCGGCGTGAATCCGTTTAGCAGGTTAATATCAAGAATGCCGTCCAGGGTAAGGTCACCCGTGACGGAGAGAAGACCGCTATTACCGGCGCCAATGCCCTCGAGCAACGTGCCGTCGCTTTTTCTGAACGTAATTGCCGGTCACGGTCAGTGTGCCGGGGCTGGTAGCCGAATCGCCCAGAATCACCGTGCCATCATTTATGAGATTGCCAACGATCGTTCCAGTTCCCGCAAGGGTCGCGCCGGAAACCTGGAAGTTAACCGGGTCGATCGTCCCATCGTTCTGAATGCTCCCGCCCTTAAAGACGATCGTGCCCGCGTTGAGGGCAGCATTCGCACCAACGAGGAGACTGCCTCCAGTCTGGGTGTACGTGCCGGTGCCGCCAGATCCAACGTTCAAAACGTCGAATGATCCCAAGATCTGCAAGACGCCCGCATTGTTGAAATTGCCGACGGTCTGGAAACTGTAGCCGCCCTCGAACGTCAGGCTGCCGGACGCGAGATTGGACACAAGCGGTGCGAGAGCATCGTTGCCGCCTGCGTCGACGAAAAGGGCATTCGCAGTCGGGCCATTCAGCACGATGGTGGCCGCGTTATTCACAATCTCGCCGCCCGGATTGTTGCCAAACGAGTCGATCTGCAAAGCCCCGGTTTCCCCGAAGAATCCCTGTACGCTGTAGGTGCCGCCGGTGAGGGTATTGCCGCTGAAGTTGGCTAAATTGCTGGTCACGTGCATCGTGCCAGTGGGATGAACCTCCATCGTGCCGTTGTTCGTAACGGTTCCATTACCGTTAATAAGCAGCGTATCGCCCCAATTCACAGCCAATGTACCGCCAGCTCCATTAACCAAGTTCATGGCGGTTCCGTTTCCAATGACACCCGTTCCCTGGATGGTGTTGCCAACATTGTCCAACGTGGCACCCGATGCCGAAGCACCCGCTTGAATAACCGCGCCGCCGCTGGCGCCAGATAGAAGAGTCACCGCGCCGCCGCCCTGAAGTGTCGTGTTGCCATTGAGCGCCAGGCCTGCCGCACCCGCGCTTCCGTCCACCACCAGGTTGCCATTGTTGACGATCGTCCCCAGGAGGTTCGTGGTGCTGCCCGCACCGGTCAGATAGGTGCCGTTGAGGGTGAGCGCTCCGCTCGTGCTTCCATCCAGGGTTGCGGTGCCCACGGTTTCCATGGTCCCGCCGCCCGTGTTGTTGAGCGTCCCGCCCTGAATCGTGGTGTTCTGGAACTGGACTGTGCTCAACGGACCGCTGGCCGTGATGTTGCCGCCGAGATTGTTAATTGTCACTGTGCCTTGACCAGCCGGCTGGCCGATCAGCAGTGTGCTGCTGTCATTTGCCTGAATAAGCCCCGAATTGGTAACGGTCAAAACGGTGGTGGGATCGCCTCCGTAGTCGTTTTGAATTTGCAGCAGACCACTGTTGGCCGATTCGATCGTGCCGCTGTTGGAGAGTGTGCTGACAACAATGCTGACCGTGCCGTTGTTAACGGCTCCTATCGCACCGCTGTTAGTGAAGGTCCCGTTGTCAATGTCCACCGTACCGTTGTTAAGGGCTGCGATCGTCCCGTTGTTGGTGACAACCCCGAAACCTTGACTAACCACCGTGCCGCTGTCACGGGCTTCAATCGTGCCGTTGTTGGTAATGCTCTTGCCGCCGGTGCCTGCACCAAGGAACAACGTGCCGACGTTGCTGGCCTCCAGCATCCCGTCGTTATTGATTGTCAGCGGATACACCGCTGGATTTGAGCTGATGGCGTAAATAGCCAGCTCCTGACCGGCAACGGACGAATTGGCATTGATCGTTCCGCCAGCCTCGTTGTTCAGGACGTTGGCCACGATGGAGCCCGCTCCCTGGATCGTGTTGCTGACATTGTTAAGGGCCGTGGTCGGGATCGAGGCTATTCTCAGCCAACGCGGCGTTGTAGTTGTTGCCCGTTACCAACAGCGACACTGTGCCCGTGCCCTCCAGCGTCGTATTGGTGTTGAACGACAAGGTCGCGTAGAGGGCGGGGTTTCCCGTTCCATCCACCACCAAATTGCCGTTATTGACGATCGTCCCCAGGAGGTTCGTGGTGCTGCCCGCGCCAGTCAAATCAGT
>CAVRNM010000166.1:0-22686 GCA_963722225.1 uncultured Verrucomicrobiae bacterium | reverse complement strand
CCCGCCTCCCGAACCCTCCCTATCGATCTTCCTTATATCACATCGCCGGGCTCATCCCCCGCTCAGGCCGGCCCGACACGCCGATACCCCTTCGACCGGGTGTTTAAACAGACTCGGGAATCCGGCCCGGCGACCGCTCCCTCACGGTCGCGGCTCTGTAAGCACGCGGCATTCGAAACTGAGCCGCGACCGATCCGCGAAATCCCGAAGACCTGTACCCCTTCGGCACCCCCCCCTTTGACGAGTCCGCGCGCAGATCGCCTCGGACATGGAGCGGGCCCTGGCGGGCGCGCAGGACAGCCTTAGAGTCTACCACCTCACCAACCGCCCGGGATCGTACGAACAGGGGTTTGCGCGGCTAAAGGACTTTCAGGGCGATCTCGCACGAGCTGAGGATCTCGTCCCAAAAGGGCTCGTCCCGCCCGGTTTTGCGGAGTCGGTGGCGGAACTCGCCCGCCGTGCCCAAGTCTTCCGGTCCGAAGCGGAAGCGCTTCATGCCTTGCGCGGCCAGATCGCGTACAGTCGCGAGAATACGGACGCCGGCTTCGAAAAACTGACTTCGGTCCTGGCCCAGTACGCCGCGGGCAGCGACAACGACTCCCTGCTGGACCTCGTTCTCATGCAACAGGTGTCGACAATCCGCGTTAGCACACTGGAGGCATTCATCGACCGCGACGCCGTACGTGCCAATGACGCTTTGGCGCGTTTTGGCCGCTTCAAGAGGCAAGTCGCCGACAACAGGGAGATCGCCCAGACCTTCGACGCCCTGATGGCGAAACTGAGCGACGCTGTCGGCCTATTCGGCAGATTTGAGGCAACCTATGCCGCCTGGGCTGCAGATGGCGACAAGATGACGACACTGGCGGCGCTCCGGGGATCGGGCACGCGTAGATCAGGCTTTGACCAATGCGTTGATCGGGGCCGAGGACTATAACCTCGACTATCGCATTCGGCTGCCGGATGGCACAGAGAGGATCATTCACGCCCAGGCAGAGATCATGCGGAGCAAAGATGGCAAACCCATCGTGATGCAAGGGACCGTGCATGACATCACCGAGCGCATACATGTGGAGGAAAACCTGCGTTCTTTCCATGAGCAGCTGCGGGCACTCGCGACTCGCATCGAGCACATCCGCGAGGAGGAGCGCACCGCCCTCGCCCGGGAGCTCCACGACGAACTCGGGCAGGGGCTGACCGCGCTTCAGATTGACCTGGCGTGGCTGGACGGCCATTTGCGGACTGCCGGTCCGGCCGATCTAATTGTGCTGCGCGACAAGATCGCCGCGATGGTGCCGCGGGCGGAACGACTGATCGAGACTACACAGGCGATTTCATCCGCGATGAGACCTGAAATGCTCGACGATCTGGGCCTGGTGGCGGCCGTCGAGTGGCTGGCGACCGATTTTGAGAAGCGCACTGGTTTGGCTTGCGTCGCGACATTGCCGGCGGCCGATATTGAGCTGGATCCGGCCATCGCGGTAGCCTTGTTCCGGATCATGCAAGAGGCGCTAACCAACGTCATCAGACACGCCCAAGCTTCGCACGTCGAAATCCGCCTGCACGCCACCGCGGATGAGTTCACGCTAGAGATCTCGGACAACGGCTGCGGGATTAAGCCGCAGCAAGTTGCAGACTTGAAGTCACTGGGATTGTTCAGCATGCGCGAGCGTGCCGCAGCACTGGGCGGCACGGTGGTTTTCTGGAGCGAAAACGGCCGAGGCACCACCGTGACCGTGCACGTGCCGCGGGCCTTAAGGAATGGCGGGACGAAGGAAAACCCATGAGAATCCTTATCGCCGACGATCATGGCGTCGTACGTCAGGGATTGATGTTAATCCTCGCCCAGGCTTTCGGGCAGACGGAGTTTGGCGAAGCCGCGGACAGCCAGCGGGCTGTCGAAGCCGCGCTAAAGCACCATTGGGACCTTGTCATTCTCGATCTCTCCATGCCCGGGCGCAGCGGACTGGAAGCGCTGAAGGAACTCAAAGCCCAGCGGTCGAGCCTGCCGGTGCTCGTCTTGAGCATGCATCCGGAACAACAATACGCAGTGCGGGCTTTCCGGGCAGGGGCGGCCGGTTACCTGACGAAGGCCAACGCGAGTGCCGAACTTGTGAAAGCGGTTGAGCACATTCTCGCCGGCGGCCATTACGTCAGCGCCGCGTTGGGGGAGGAGCTGGTCGCGGAGCTGGGCGGCCCCCAGCGCGCGATGTTGCATCAGGGACTATCCGACCGGGAACTTGAGGTTCTGCTGCTGATCGCAGCCGGACACACGGTGAAGGAAATCGCGGTAGAGCTGACCCTCAGCGCCAACACGATCAGCACCTACCGAGCGCGGATCCTGGAGAAGATGAAGATGAAAACCAGTGCCGAGCTGACGCACTATGCGATCAGCAACGGCCTGGCCGAGTGAGTGGGGCGCTCCGAGCGGGTACCGGTCGGATTCCCGCCTCCGCGAGGCCGGCTGCAACGCAGGCGCTGTTTTCCTGGGAGTCGACATAGGGCCGCCGCTCAGCCTGTCTTCCATAGACTTGGCGAGGGAGGATCGTCGGACCTTTCTCCAACGGGCAATTGGCCCGGCGACAAGCCCCTCGACCCGATCATAGCTTGACCCTGTCGAAACGGCGCCGGCCCGACGCACCATTCGGTGCCGACCAGCGTTGGTGGAAAGACGTTGGTCAAGTGCAAGATCCCGAAGTGCTCGGATTTTCGCCGCCACTCGCTACCCGCTACTCGCTACTGTGTCTACGCCCAGCCCCGGTCGGCGCGTGTAGTGGAAATCATGACACGCGAATCACAAATGCCGATCTCCACTAGAGCGGCCGCCGCGGATAGCCTACGCCACGTCAGTGCGACAGCCAACAACCGAGGTTATGATGAACGTAATGATTGTGGAGGATTCCGCGGCAATCCGTGAGCGCTTGATCCCGATGCTGAAGGACATCCCCGGAGTCGAGATCACCGGCCAGGCGGTGACCATGGCGGAAGCGATCAGCATGGTGCCATTGCTCAAGCCCGATGTGATGATCCTGGACCTGCGCCTGCCGGACGGGAACGGCCTGGACGTGCTCCGGTTCCTGCGGCACGAGGTCGCTCAAACCCGCGTCATCGTCCTAACCAATTATTCGTACCCGCAATACGAGCGCCGGGCCAAGGCCGCGGGCGCTTATGCGTTCCTCAACAAGGCGAAAGAATTCGGCCAGGTGGCAGACCTGGTTCAGTCGTTGATCCCGGGTCGCGGACCGGCTGGAGAGAAACTAACCGACACTCAAGTCGATGCCGACAATGACGCGCTGCCCCGCACATGATCAGCCTCACAATCATCGCTTTTGGAATCCTCCTGCTGACTGGCGGGGCCGCGTTCCTCCGTGCTGTCCATCATGCGCCCGTGGGTTACGAGGATGAGCACGACTTTCACGAGCACATCCATTCGCAACCGCCAGGGACATTGAAAACCGCCGTGGAGGCCCAGCTCAGAACGTGTGCGAGCCCGGCGCATGGATCGTCCAAGCATCATGCCAAACCCTGAGTCCATCGATCGACGCGCCACCAGCGTTTTGGCCCTGTTTTTCGTCAGCATGGCTATGGGCATTGTGGTGGCCGGCAATTTTTATTATCGGAATTACGAGAAAGATTACCGCTCCGAGGTTGAGCGCCAGCTATCTTCCATTGCAGATTTGAAGGTGGGCGAATTGGTGCAGTGGCGCAAGGAACGGCTAGCCGATGGCACCGTTTTCTTTAAGAACGCCAGTTTTTCAGGTTGGGTGCGGCGGCTTTTCGAAAAACCAGAAGATGCAAACGCCCAGCGACAGATTCAGGCATGGGTCGAGAATTACCAGACGGCAAATCAGTATGACCAAGTTTGCCTGCTGGATTCCCAAGGAGTCACCCGCATGTCAGTGCCAGCCGATCGGGCGCCGCTGTCATCCATCGTATCGCGACGCATTCCTAAAGTCCTGCAGTCGGGCCAGCTGACGTTTCAGGATTTCTACCGAAATGAACACGACCAACGGGTCTATTTGGCGATTTTGGTTCCCATTTTCGACCAGTCAGAAGTCAGCTCTCCGGTAGGCGTGCTCGTATTGCGCATAGATCCGGAAGCCTATCTCTACCCTTTCATCCAGCGTTGGCCGACGCCCAGTCGGACGGCCGAAACCCTGATCGTCCGCAAAGAAGGCAAGGAGGTCACCTTCCTGAATGATCTGCGCTTCGCGAAGAATGCCGCGCTGGCCCTGCGCATGTCACTGGATCAAAAGGAGATGCCGGCGGTTCAGGCAGCTTTGGGAAAGGAAGGCGTCGTGGAAGGCCTCGACTACCGGGGTGTTCCGGTGGTGGCGGCCCTGCGTGCGATCCCCGATTCGCCCTGGTTCCTGGTGGCTCGCATGGATTTTGCCGAAGTGAAAACGCCGCTGCGTAAGCAGCTGAGGTTGGTAATTTTACTCGTCGCCGCCTTGCTAATTGGAGCGGGGGCCGGTGTGGGTTTGCTTTGGCGACAGCAAAGGATCCGGTTCTACCGCGAACGATATGAGGCAGCTGAAGCGCTACGCGAAAGCGAGGAAGAATTGCGCGCCATGTTTGAGCTGGCCTCGGTGGGCATCGCTCAGGCCGACCCGCGTACCGGGCGTTGGTTGCGTGTCAATCAGAAGGTGTGCGCCATCACTGGATATTCTGCCGACGAACTGCTGCGGATGGGAGTCTCCGAGATTACAGACCCGGACGACCGGCAGTCAGACTGGGAGGCCTTCCAGCGCGTCGTGCGGGGTGAGCTGCCCGATTTTCGCAGAGAGAAACGCTATGTTCGCAAGGACGGCTCTCTCGCCTGGGTGAACGTGAACATGACAATCATTCGGGACGCGACGGGTCAACCTGCGCGGACCATTGCCACGATTGAAGACATAACCGGACGGAAAAAGGCAGAGCAAACGGCGCGTTACCACGAAGAGCTGTTGCGGGATACCGGTCGGATCGCCCAGATAGGCGGCTGGGTATTCGATGTGAACACCGGAAAGGGGATATGGACGGAGGAGGTTGCCCGCATTCATGACCTCGACTCTGCTGGCATTACAAACCTGGAGTTGGAGCTTAGCTTTTTCAGTGGCGAATCGCGTGCCAGAATCGAAACGGCGGTCAAGGAAGCCATCGAATTGGGCAAGCCGTATGATCTCGAATTAGAAATGGTGACCGCGAAAAGGATCCACAAATGGATCCGGACCATCGGCCAGCCCACCGTCGACGATGGCAAGGTGGTACAACTCCACGGTTCCTTCCAGGACATCACCAAACGGAAGCAGACGGAGGCGGCGTTGCGGGCCAAAGAGCAGCGCTACCAATTCTTGTTCGAGAACATGCTAAACGGCTTTGCGTACTGTCGGATGCTGTTCGAGCAGGGGCAGCCACGCGATTTCATCTACCTGGCCGTCAACCATGCCTTCGGCTCCCTGACGGGATTAAAAAATGTGTTGGGGAGGAGAGCGACCGAAGTCATTCCCGGGATTCGCGAAACCGATGCTGGACTATTCGAGGTTTATGGCCGGGTGGCGCTGACCGGAGATCCGGAGCGGATTGAGATTTATGTCACTGCCCTGAAGATGTGGTTCGAGATCTCGGTTTATTGTCCGGCCAAGGAGCATTTTGTCGCCGTCTTTGACGTCATCACCGAGCGCAAGCAGGCGGCGGAGGAGATCCGCCAATTAAACCAGACACTCGAACAGCGCGTGCGCGACCGCACCGCCGAATTGGAGGCAGTCAACAAGGAACTGGAGGCGTTCAGCTACTCGGTCTCGCATGATTTGCGCGCACCACTGCGGGCCATGGATGGTTTCAGCAAGGCGCTCTTGGACGACTGTGCCGGCAGGCTCGATGAAACGGCCCAGGATTACCTGCGGCGCATTCGGGCCGGCGGCACGGCCAGCGGATGGCGGAGTTGATTGACGATCTGCTGAACCTGTCCCACGAGGCGCGGGCGGAGCTCTGGCGCGAAAACGTGGATCTGACGGCGCTGTCGGAGGAAATTGGAGCGGAATTCCAGCGGACCCATCCGGAGCGCCAAGTCGAGTTGGTCGTGGCCCCGGCCATGGTGGTTCAAGCCGACGCGCGAATGTTGCGGGTGGTGCTGAACAACCTGCTGGGCAATGCCTGGAAGTTCACAGGTCGGTGCGCGCAGGCACGCATCGAGGTGGATGCGCGTGAGCAGGACGGCCAGCGCTTCTTTGCTGTGCGCGACAACGGGGCGGGGTTCGACATGGCTTATGCCAGCAAACTCTTCGGGGCGTTTCAACGCTTGCACAACACCGAGGAATTCGAGGGCACCGGCATCGGGCTGGCGACCGTGCAACGAATCATTCACAGGCACGGGGGCCGCGTTGGGCGGAAGGCGCTGTCGGGAAAGGCGCCACTATCTATTTCACATTGGGAAAGGACAAGGCGTGACTGATGAAGAACCCCAAAACCATCCTGCTGATCGAAGACAACCCTGACGACGTTGCGTTGACGCTGCGGGTGTTGAAAAAACATAACGTAGCCAACGAAGTCGTAGTGGCCCATGATGGTGCCGAGGCGCTCGATTACCTGTTTGGCACCGGCAGCATACGCCAGCCGCGACGTCAGCCAACAACCTCAGTTGGTCCTGCTGGACTTGAAGCTGCCGAAAATCGACGGCTTGGAGGTGCTGTGCCGCGTTCGCAACGATCCCCAGACAAGGCTCCAGCCGGTGGTCATCCTCACGTCCTCGAAGGAGCAGAAAGACCTTGTAGATGGTTACGCCCTCGGCGCCAACAGCTATGTCCGCAAGCCGGTGGACTTTGTGGAATTTTCCGAGGCCGTCCGCCAGTTGGGCCTCTATTGGCTTTTAGTTAATCAGACGCCACCCCCGATCAAAGAAACCCTATGAAAAAATCGATCCGCTGCCTGATAGTCGAAGACGCGGAGGACGATGCGCTGCTCATCGTCGCCGAGCTCCGCCGCGGCGGCTACACCGTGACGCAAAAGCGCGTCGACACGTCTGAAACGATGCAGGCGGCCCTAGACCGCCAGCCATGGGACCTCGTCATCGCCGACTACAAGATGCCGCACTTTAGCGGGCTAAACGCGCTGGGACTCTTGAGGGCGAGTGGCAAGGACCTACCTTTCATCGTCGTGTCAGGCACGATTGGCGAGGACATCGCCGTGAAGATGATGCAAGCAGGCGCCAACGATTACATCATCAAAGGCAAGCTCGCGCGCCTGGTGCCCGCCGTGGATCGCGAACTGCGCGACGCGGACGTTCGACGTGAACGCCGGCGAACCGATGAGGCGTTGCAGATGGAGCAGGCGTTGTTGACCAACCTGCTCCGCACGAGTCCCGACCACATCTATTTCAAAAACCGGCAGAGCCGATTTATCCGGATCAACGACATGATGGCGCAGAGCTTCGGGCTGCGCGGTCCCGGCGATGCGGTCGGCAAGTCTGATTTCGACTTCTTCACCGAGGAGCACGCCCGGCAAGCGTACGAGGATGAGCAACGGATCATAAGCACAGGCATGCCGATTGTCGGCCTCGAGGAAAAGGAAACCTGGCCCGATGGCCGGATCACCTGGGTGTCAACCACCAAGGTCCCCTTGCGCGATGCCAACGGCAACTTCGCCGGGCTGGTCGGCATCTCGCGCGACGTCACCAAGCGCAAGGCGGCGGAGGAGGCGTTGCAGGTGGCCCACGAGCGCCTCCGACGGTTAGTCGATTCCAATATCATCGGAATCGTGATTGCCACCTCGGACGGTGCCATCATCGAGGCAAACGACTATTACCTGCGCCTGATCGGTCACACCCGGGAAGAACTTGCCCAAGGGAAAATCAACTGGCGATCCTCCACACCGCCCGAGTGGTTGCCGGCGTCCGAGCAAGCGTTCAAGGAACTGCGCGAACAAGGCTCCTGCACACCCTACGAGAAGGAATATCTCCGGCCGGATGGCACCCGAGTTTCGATGCTGGTGACCGACGCCCTCCTGCCCGGGCCAAATGAGGAGATCGCCGCCTTTGCCATCGACCTGACCGAGCGCAAGCGGAACGAGAAGGCGATGGAACAGAAAAACGAGGAAATCCGCGCCCACAGCGACCGCTTAGCGCGCTTCAACGAGTCTGCCGTCGGCCGCGAACTGCGCATGATTGAGCTAAAGCGGGAAGTGAACGAGCTGTGCGCGAAGCTGGGCGAACCGCCCCGCTACCGGGCCGCGGAGAACGAAGCGGCCAAGCACGCCGAGCTGAAACTGAATGCATGAATCAGCCGCCCATCACTCTTTCGCTCCCTAGAAGGCCTGCGGGCGTATTCCGGCTGACCGGAGCCACCCGATTTCCATCCGAGGAAGTGCCTCCGTCAAGCAACCTTGAATCAACCCCGCCAGCAGGCCGCCCTCCCGTCAACCCAGCCCGAAATACCCCCGACGCCCGATGAATGCAGTAAATCCAGCAGAAATCAGAATCCTGGTCGTGGACGACGATCCCGACGTCTTGAACGGCACCCTGGGTCTGCTAAAGGAGGCGGGATACACCGTCGATCCGGCAGCCAGCGGCGAAGATACGTTACGGGCGCTTCAGCGCCGCCGCCCCGACCTGATCTTGCTGGATCGCAACCTGCCGGGCATCGACGGCATTGAGGTCTGCCGACGGATCAAAAGAGACCCGGCCCTGGGGGACATCCCGGTGGTAATAGTCTCAGCCTCCTGCGCGGAAAGCGACGAACAGGCGGAGGGACTCGAGTCAGGTGCCGATGGCTACATCTCCCTTCCCATCGCCAATCGCGAGATGCTCGCGCGGGTGGAGTCCTTTGCCCGCATCATCTCCCTGACCCGAACGCTGCGCCTTCAAACCGCGGAATTGGAAAAACGCGCCCAGGCGGCCATTCGGGCCCAGGAGGCCTCACTCAATCTGATGGAAGACGCGGTGGAGGCCCGGAACCGGCTGGAGGTCAGGAATCAGGAGTTGCAGCGCGAGATCGCCGAGCGCCTGCAGGCGGAGGGTGAGCTGCTAGAGAGCGAAAAGAAGTACCGCTCAATCTTCGACAACGCCGTGGAGGGGATTTTCCAGACGACACCGGAGGGAGGATTGCTAACCGCCAATCCGGCCTTGGCGCGCATTTTCGGCTATGACTCGCCCAAGGAATTCATGGGCGAGCTAACAGACACCTCACGGCAGAGCTATGTCAATGCAGCGCGACGCAAAGAATTCTTGCAGTTAATGGAGACACGCGGCGCGGTAGAGTCATTCGAGCATGAGGCCTACCGCAAGGATCGCAGCCGGATTTGGGTCTCGGAAAATGTGCGGGTGGTGCGCGACGCTGACGGCCGGGTGATCTACTACGAAGGAACGCTGCAGGATATCACTGAGCGCAAGCGGGCTGCGGACCGCATCCGCGAGCAGGCTACCCTGCTCGACACGGCCAATGACGCCATCTATGTAACGACCCTCGACTGCACGATTGTATATTGGAACCAGGGTGCGGAGCGGGTCTATGGCTGGACCAGCGCCGAGGCGTTGAATCGCAAGACCACGGAATTGATCTCCCCGGATTCCGCCGCCGCGGAGGGGCTGGCCGCGCTCCTGCTCAAGCAGGACAGCTGGTCCGGAGAGCGGCGGCAAAACACCAAGAGCGGAAGGGCGGTGGACATCTTCAGCCGGCTGACGCTCGTGCGCGACCAGCAGGGCCAGCCGCGATCCGTCTTTGCGATAAACACGGATATCACCGAGAAGAAACAACTCGAGGCGCGCTTCCTGCAGGCGCAGAGGCTCGAGAGCCTGGGCGCGTTGGCCAGTGGAATTGCCCATGATCTCAACAACGTCCTGTCTCCGATTCTCATGGCTGCGGCCATACTGCGGGGGAAAGCGCAGACCGACTCGGAACGGAGCATGCTGACCACGATGGAGGCGTGTGCCCGGCGGGGATCCGGCATCATCCGCCAGGTTCTGACCTTCGCCCGGGGTATCGAAGGGAAGCGCATTCCCCTGCAACCAAGACATCTGTTGCGCGAAATCGCAACCATCGTCGGCGAGACTTTCCCAAAAAATATCGAACTCGAGATGGACGTGGAAAAGGAGTTGTGGCCCGTCCTCGGCGACACCACGCAGCTGCACCAGGTCCTGATGAACTTGTGCGTCAACGCCCGCGACGCTATGCCCGAAGGCGGGCGACTCGGCCTCAACGCGGAAAACATCGAGCTGGACGAGACGTTCGCCCTGATGACACCCGGGGCCAAGTCAGGTCCCTATGTCCATCTGATCATATCCGACACGGGAACCGGCATCCCGCCGAAACTCTTCGATAAGATCTTCGATCCGTTCTTCACCACGAAGGCACCGGGCAAGGGAACCGGTTTGGGTCTTTCCACGGTGCTGGGCATAGTGAGGAGCCATGACGGTTTCATCCAGTTCAAGAGCGAGGTCGGAAAAGGCACCTGCTTTGAAGTCTACCTGCCCGCTGCTCTTGATGTCAAACCGGTGGCGGGACCAGATCCTCGCTCGGCGCCACCACAAGGCAAAGGCGAGCTAATCTTGGTTGTCGACGATGAAATTGCCATTCGCACGGTGGCGACCAAAATTCTGGAGGTATTCGGCTACCGTGTCGTGTCGGCCTCCGATGGCACCGAAGCACTCGCGGCATTCATGCAGAACCGCAGCGACATTGCCGCCATTGTCACCGACATGTTGATGCCAGGCATGGATGGACCGACTTTTGTGCGAGTAGTGCGGCGAATCGAACCGGGGATCCGGATCATCGGCATCAGCGGCGTGGGTGAGGGCACCACCGTGGACATCGTTGAATCGCTCGGCCTGTCGGCGCTGCTCCTCAAACCCTTTACTGGCGCCAGCCTCGCGTTCGAGGTGCATGCCGTGCTGCAGGCTCCGCCGGGCACCAAGGTCAGGCGTTCTGCCTCACCGTGGCGTGGGGTCTCCGCCGCTCCATGGGGGAGCAGCCAGGCCGAGCAAACCCCATGAACAGCCTACCGCTGGAATGAACCTAAAACCATCTGGATTCCCCTGGGCCGAAACTGCGCCACGGCTCAATTTATGGAACTTCGCGCTGGCCGCCGCGCTGGCGTGGACGGCGTTGATCGCTGCGTCCCTGGTTTGGGGCAGGCTCGAGCAGCGGCGCGGGATGCTGGATCATGCTCGGCATGACGCTCAGGTCAGTTCTGAAAAGGAAATGCTGTTTCGATTCTGGGCGCATGGCCGCGGCGGCTCGGCGCCGGCCACCAGCAACATGTCTCCGAGTCCCGACCTGGCGCGCGCATTGGCTTCGGAGCCCTTGCTGCGCCAAGTGCTGGAGCGAAACCCCGAGACCGCGGGGAATCGCAACCACCTCGCCAGTCTGAAACCGACGGAGCCCGAAAACGCGGCTGACGCCTGGGAGACCCAGGCGCTCCGGGCCTTCGCGCAAGGGGAGACCGAATTCGCGTCCGTCACCACATTGGATAGCCAGGAATACATGCGCGTCATGCGGCCCCTGGTGAACGAGGCCAGTTGCCTGTCGTGCCACGGCGCCCAAGATTACAATATCGGCGAGATTCGAGGCGGCATTTCCGTGGCCGTGCCATTGGCGCCGCTGAAGACTTACGGGCAGGGCCAGTTCGTTGCGCTGCTGATCGTCAACGGCGCCATCTGGGTGTTGGGGCTAGGGGTCATCGGGTTTGGCACGCGCCGGCTGCAGGCGCACGAATCGGAGCGCGTCAGGGCAGAGACCGTGCTGCATCACAGTGAAGTGCGCTACCGGACTTTGGCGGACTCTGGCCAAGCCCTGATCTGGACCTCCGGGCCGGACAAGAAATGCGACTATTTCAACCAGCCCTGGCTGGCGTTTACCGGGCGCACCTTCGCACAGGAACAGGGTGACGGGTGGGTTGAAGGGGTGCATCCGGACGACCGGGCCCGCTGTCTCGAGACCTATGCAAACGCCTTTGCCCGGCGGGAGGCCTTCAGCCTGGTCCAACGTTTGCGCCGGCATGATGGAGAATTTCGCTGGATTCAGCACAACGGCTCGCCGCGCCATGACAGCACGGGGAATTTTGTCGGCTACATTACCCACGGCTTGGACATTACTGAGCGCAAGCAGGCGGAGGAGGCGTTGCGGATGGAGCATCTCCTGTTCAGCAGCCTTCTCAGCACGATTCCCGACAACATCTATTTCAAGGACCGGGAGAGCCGGTTTGTCCGCATCAACGACCGGATGGCCGGATTTTTCGGCCTGCGGAATGCCGCCGACGCAATCGGCAAGACCGATGCCGATTTCTTCTCCGAGGAGCACGCCCGGCCGGCTTACGAGGATGAGCAACGGATCATGGGCACCGGCGTGCCGATCATCGGCCTCGAGGAGAAGGAAACCTGGCCGAACGGTCGTATTACCTGGGCGTCCTCGACGAAAGTCCCTCTGCACGACGCCGATGGCCGCATTTCCGGGTTGGTGGGCATCTCGCGCGACATCACCGAACGCAAGAAGGTTGAGGAAGCCTTGCGGGAAAACGAGGAGAGATTCCGTGTGCTCGCGGATTCTGCCCAAGACGCCATTGTCATGTTCGACGACGGGGATCAGATCCTCTTTTGGAACGGGGCGGCGGCTCGGCTTTTCGGCTACACCAAGGCCGAGGCGATTGGCGCCAAGTTCCATCCGCTGGTGGTGCCGGAACGTTTCCGCGATGCTTTCACCAAGGGGTTCGCGCAACTGCAACAGACCGGCACCCGAGCGGAGATTGGGGAAGTCGCGGAACTCGCTGCTCTGCGAAAGAGCGGGGCCGAGTTTCCGGTCGAGCTCTCTTTGTCCATGGTCACGCTCCACGAGCGGCAGGCGGCCATCGGCATCTTCCGGGATATTACGGAACGCAGGCGCACCCAGGAGGCGATGCGGATGGCGATGGAGGAGGCGAAAGCGAGTGTGCGGCTCAAATCCCAGTTTCTGGCCAACATGAGCCATGAGATCCGCACGCCACTCAACGGCATCGTCGGCATGACCGGCCTGTTGCTCGACACCGAACTCACGTCTGAACAACGCACCTTCGCCAACACCGTCCGGACGAGCGCCGATTGCCTCCTGACCATCATCAACGACATCCTGGATTTCTCCAAGATTGAAGCCGGTATGCTGACCTTCGAGCAGCGGCCCTTCGCGCTGCGCGTTCCTGTGGAAACCTGCCTGCAGTTGATGGCGGAACGGGCGCATACGAAGGGCTTGGAGCTGGCTTACCTCATCGACGATAACGTCCCCGTCCAGGTCGTCGGCGATGCCGGCCGCCTCCAGCAAGTTTTGCTCAACCTCGTGGGCAACGCCCTCAAATTCACTGAGCGCGGCGAGGTGGTCGTGCGGGTCAGGCGTGAGAGCGAAGAAGGCGAGAACGTGTGGCTGCGTTTCACCGTCACCGACACCGGCATCGGCATCGGGCGGGAGGCGCGAAGCCGTTTGTTCCAGCCGTTCTCGCAGGCCGACGGAAGTGTCACCCGCAAGTTTGGGGGCACCGGTCTGGGGCTCGCGATTTCCAAGCAACTGGTGGGTTTGATGGGCGGCGCAATCGGAGTCGAGAGTGAGGTCGGCCGGGGCTCGACGTTTTGGTTCACGGTGAAACTGGCCGCGCAGCCGGCGGCGCTTCGCGTGATTCCGCGCAGGGTGGATCTGGCGGGCCAGCGCGCGTTGATTGTCGACGACAACCAGACCAATCGTGAGATCCTGCAGCGCCAACTGAACGCCTGGCGTGTCTCCACGGCCTGCGCGGCAGACGGCGAATCGGCGCTGGCGTTGCTTCGGAGCACAGCGCAGGCCGGACCGCCGTTCACTCTGGCCCTGCTCGACATGCAGATGCCGGGCATGTCCGGCTTAGACCTGGCGCGCCAAATTTCGGCCGACCCCGCCTTGGCTGGCCTCAAGATGCTGGTTCTGACGTCCATGGGCAGCATGCCCCCGTTCGGCGAAATCACCTCCGCGGGCGTGGCGGCCTGCCTGACCAAGCCCGTTCAGCAGGCAGAACTGCAAGAGGCGATCGCCTCGTTGTTCGGCATGAGCAAACCCCGCCCGGTCGCCCCGGTCGCGCCATCGCGCCTCCCGCCGGAACCCAAGCCACTGCGCATTCTCCTCGCCGAGGACAATGTGGTGAACCAAAACGTTGCCCGCATGCAGCTCGCCCGGCTGGGCTACATGGTCGACATCGTCGTGGACGGCCGGGCGGCACTAGAGGCCGCGCAAGCACATCCCTACGATGTCGTGCTGATGGATTGCCAGATGCCGGAGATGGATGGCTATGAGGCCACCCGCCAACTGCGCGTATGGGAACAGACGCGACGAGCGGCCGGTGGGAATCGTGCGGACCTATACATCATAGCCATGACGGCCTCCGCGATGGCGGGCGACCGGGAAGCCTGCCTCGCCGCGGGCATGGATGATTACATCAGCAAACCGGTGCAATCCAGCGAGCTGGCCGCTGCCCTCGCCCGCTCGACCACCCACCAAGCATGACCAGAACTCCTTCTATGCCAGATTTGCCCCAGCCGCCGTCGTCCCTCCTTTTGAAGGGCAGGCGGATCCTCGTGGTTGATGATGATCGTCTCAATCGCCGGCTGCTCGCGGCCATCCTCCGCCCCGAAGGGTGCGAGGTGATCGAAGCCGATACCGGCGAAAAGGGCCTAGAGCTTTACGCGCTCGCTCCACCGGAACTCGTGCTGCTCGACGTCATGCTGCCAGGCATGAACGGATTCGAGGCCTGCCGCGAACTTCGCACCCGCTACGGCGACAGCGCGGCACCGGTGATCTTCATCACCGCGAAAGCTGAGTCGGACGACGTGGTGGAAGGCCTGGCCGCCGGCGGCGTCGACTACCTGCCCAAGCCGATCCGGGCCAAGGAGGCGCTGGCCCGCATCCACACCCACCTGCAGATCCGCCAGTTGCTGGCGGAACAGCGGTTGCTCGTGGAACAGCTCAGCAATGCGAATACGGCCAAGAACAAGTTTCTGGGCATGGCGGCGCACGATCTGCGCAACCCACTCGCCTCCATCCGGGGGCTGGCCGAATTCCTGCGCGAAGGCGTCGTGGGCCAGCTCACGCCCGGGCAACTTGATCTCGTGGGAACCATCCACACGGCGAGCAAGCAGATGCTGGTACTGGTGAACGAACTCCTCGATGTGGCCACAATTGAAGCGGGTGAGCTTAGAATCTCCCTGGAAATGGCCGACCTGGCCGAGATCGTGGAGAAGGCGGTTTATCTCGCCAACATCGAGGCACAGGCGAAGCAGACCAAGATCGAGATCGTACCCCATGATCGGCCACCGCCCCACCGCCTCGATCCAGCCAAGATCCGCCAGGTTGTGGACAACCTGCTGAGCAACGCGGTGAAATTCTCCCCGCCAAGTTCGACGATCACCGTCGAAGTTGAAGCCGTCACCGGCGCGATCGTCGTCGCCGTCCGGGATCAGGGTCCAGGGATCCCGGAAACCGAACGCGGCAAGCTATTCAAGGATTTTGGCCGCACCTCGGTGCAACCGACCGGCGGGGAGAAGAGCACCGGCCTCGGCCTAGCCATTTGCCGCAAGATCGTGGACGGCCACCACGGCACCATTACGGCGGACAACCTGGCCGAGCGCGGATGCGTCTTCCGCGTCACCCTCCCCTCCTCACAATGACATTCACCGGAAAAATCCTCCTCGTCGACGACGAGGCGCACATCAGAACGTTCATCGGCCTGATCGCCCGCAGCCTCGGTTCGTCTGAGATCATTGAAGCCGCCAACGGCGATGAAGCCCTGGCCAGATATGCCGAGGAATCGCCCGACCTGGTGCTTCTCGATGTGAACCTTCCTGGTATGGGTGGCCTCCAGATCTTGGAAATGATCCTGGCGCAAAATCCGGACGCCCGAGTCGTCATGCTCACATCGCTGGCCAACCGTCAAACCGTCGAGGAAAGTCTCCGGCTGGGTGCGGTGGGCTATATCCGCAAGGATACGCCGAAGGAGGCGATCCTCGCCGAGCTCTCGGCCATTGTCAGCGAAAATCTCAACCCCACCTGAACCAATATGCCCGACCAAAATCCCGCGCCCGTTCCTGAGGGCCGCCAGCAAATCAGCGAAGTCCGCTATTCGCTCGCCGAGCTGCTGCGGGAAATCGAGGTGGAGCGCCGCGAGTCCTCCTTCGCGATGGAGACGCTCGATCAGGTTGAGATCCAGAAAATGTTTGCCAACCGGAGGCGCCGCGATGCCCGCAACAAAAAATAAAAGCTTCCTCGAGCTGGTGCGGCAGGTGCCGGGTTTCGGCTTCACGGATGAACTGCAAGGACTCGTCGAGCGGCATGGCCCCGATACGGCGGAGCTGCTGCAAGCCATCATTGAAGCTCGCCTGCTCACCAAGGAGGAAGCCTGCCGCCAGTGGGCGAACTCCCTCGGCTTCGCCTATGTCGATCCCTTCGCCTCCATCGTCACCGAGGAAGCGGTCGAGAAGCTGCCGGTGGAGGTGGCCCGGAAGACACTGGCCATCGGCCTCTACCTGATTGAAGGGACCCTTACTGTCGCGATGGCGACGCCCGGAGACGAGACGCTCCGGCGGCGCCTAAGCAAGATCGCGCAACTGCCGATCAGCCCGATGTTCGCTTCGCCGCGAGAGATTGAGGATGCGATCGCCATCCACTATTCGAACGACAAGGACATCGAGAACCGGCTCAGCGCGCTGGAGCACCAGGATCTTTTCAATCGCCCTGAGTATTCCCAGGAACAGCTCGCCGCCCTGGCGGAAAGCGCCTCGTTGATCCAGGTGCTCGACTCGATCATTTACTTCGGCATCCGTGAGCGGGCGACCGACATCCACATCGAGCCCCAGGAACTGCAGTCGCGCATCCGCTTCCGCGTCGACGGCATGCTGCGCGAGGCGCTGACCTTCTCCCGCAAACTCCACCGGGCGATCATCTCCCGGCTGAAGATCCTGTGCAGCATCAACATCTCGGAATCGCGGTTCCCGCAGGACGGCCGCTTCTCCATGGCCGTGGGCGGCGGGACGACCCATTTCCGGGTTTCGATGATCCCCACCCTGTTCGGCGAAAAGTCGGTGGTGCGCATCCTCGCGACGACGGGCCGGAAGTCCATGGTCACCCTCGACAAGATGATGATCTCGCAGACCGTCCTGCAGCCCTTCCGGCGCCTGATCCAGAACCCCAACGGCATCGTTTTTGTCACGGGCCCCACCGGCTCGGGCAAGACCACGACGCTCTATGCGGCGCTCCACGAGATCAACAAGCCCGATCTGAACATCTCCACCATTGAGGACCCCGTCGAGATCCAGCTGGGCGGCCTGACCCAAAGCCAGGTCAACGCCCACATCGACCTGAAGTTCTCCACCCTGCTGCGCGCCCTGCTGCGCCAGGATCCCGACGTCATCCTCATCGGGGAGATCCGCGACCTGGAGACCGCCAAGATCGCCACGGAGGCGGCGCTGACCGGGCACCTGGTCTTTGCCACCCTGCACACCAACACCGCGGCGCAGGCGATCGTTCGGCTGCTGGAGATCGGCGTGGAGCCCTTCATGGTGGCCCCGTCCATCATCGGCGTGCTGGCGCAGCGGCTGGCCGCGCGGATCTGCGAGCACTGCAAGGAGGCCTACTATCCCCCGCCCGAGACGCTGCGCCGCTATTTCCTGGACGACGCGCCGGCGGAAGTGCCGTTCTACCGGGGGCGCGGCTGCCCCAAGTGCCGCGGCACCGGCTACAAGGGCCGGTTGCCTTCCATGAACTGGTCCTGATCACCGAGGAAATCCGCTCGATGATCTCCGAGGGCCGCAGCGCTCAGGAGATCACCCGGGCGGCCGGAAAGGTCGGCTACCGGCCGTTGCGCTACGACGGCCTCAAGAAAGTGCTCCTCGGCCTGACCACCATTGAGGAAGTCGAACAAAACACATCGTTTGAATGGGCCCAATGACTACCGAATCCACCGCCTCCATTGCCTCGATCCCTGCGATCTCGTTCAAATCGATTCTCGTCATCGATGACGACGTGAATCTGACGGGAATTGTGGCCGCAGGTCTTGAGGCCAATGGGTACCACGTCTGGTGCGCAGCCGACGCCATCGAAGGATGGAAACTCGCCCGGGCGCACCTGCCTGACCTCACTCTCTGCGACATCGAAATGCCCGGCAAGGACGGTCGCCGTCTTCTGCAGGAGATGCGCGCGGATCCCGAGCTCGCCGACCGCCCATTCGTGCTCATGACGGGAAAGGCCGAGCTGGCAAATTCGCGAACCGCGATGGATCTGGGCGCGGACGACTTTCTCCTGAAGCCGCTCGCGCTTAATGAGCTTCTGCAGTGCGTCACCGCCCGCCTGCATCGCGCCGCGCTCAGCCGGCGCGTTAATGACCGCCTGTTGGCCAAGTTGCGGCTAAGCCTGCAGCCGACCTTGCCGCACAAGCTTTTCACCCCTCTGGCCGGCATCCTCGGAGTCTCCTGGCTGTTGGAGGAAGGGCTCGACTCCCTGAGCAAGGATGAAATCCGGCGGGACTTGCGCGATATTCATGATGTCGCCCGGCAACTGCACCGCAGCCTGCGCAATTACCTGCTCCTCTTGGAACTCGAGTTCGAAGGATTCGTCCGTCCCAGCACGTTGCTTGACGGCGGGATGGTGGTGGACGGACTGATCGTCGGGATCAACACGGCGGGCGAGCTGCATCACCGCACCACCGACATTATCCGTGAGCTCGCGGGCGCAAGTTTACGGATCAACCCGGCGGACCTTAGCATGGTGGCCGAGGAATTGGTCGACAACGCCCTCCGCTTCTCCCGCAAGGGAACGCCGGTCCATGTCCATTCCTGGGCGGACAGCTCCGCGGTGCATTTCACCGTGACGGACGAAGGTCGCGGAATGACCGATCGACAGTTGGAGCAGATCGCCGCGGTTCAGCGCCTTGAGGGGAATGTACGGACGCAGCAGGATCTCGGTTTCGGTCTGATTCTCGTACACCGGCTCGTCGGACACCTCGGCGGCGAACTTCGCCTCAAGAGCGAGGCAGGCAAAGGCACTATTAGCCAAGTGAGCTTTCCGCTCACCACTGAATAAACCTGTAACCCTGCTAGTTGAACAAGCGAAGGGGTCGATGCCTTACGCCGCATCCGGGTTGGTTGATCGAATTCTGCCTTCTCACGATGATACACCCGCCAAAAGAAGTCCACGGCCTGCTGGTTCTAATCTCCGGCCCTGTTGGTACAGGCAAGGCGAGCTTGTGTCGACGGCTAGTGGCCACCCATCCAGAAGTGGAGCGCGTCCTCACCTGCACGACCCGTGTCCCGCGTCCGGGCGAAGAGCACGGTGTTGACTATTCTTTTCTAAGTGACGTCCAGTTCGACCTAGCGGTGGCCAATGACGAATTTCTCGAATGGACCCAGGTAGGCGGCACCCGTTTCGGCACTAAGAAGAACGCCCTGAATCCAAAAATCGCCGGCCAGGTCGACATGGTCATCAATGTTGACGTGCGGGGCGCGCGCTTTCACCGGCAGGCGATCGAAGGCAATGCTTCCATGCGCAGCCGGCTGGTGCGGGTTTTCGTCATGCCGCCCGACATCAGTGTGATTCAGCAGTATCTGCAGGCCCGTGGACATGATACCGCGGAAGATCTCGCCCACCGCCTGAAGATTTCGCTCCTCGAGATGGAACAGTGGACGCAACACGATTACTGTATTGTCACCAGCACGCCGGATGAGGATTTTGCCCGGCTCGAGGCCATCTGGCGGGCTGAGAAATGCCGCGTGGCCCGGCTGCGCCAAGAGGCAATAATGCAAGTTGCTTGGATGCGCGCGGAATCGCAGATGCCGTTTATTCTGGAGCAATGATATGGGTTTTAGCCATATCCATACGACTCTTTCATTCGTTCTTCATGTTCGCATTAACTGAGGCACTCGAACCCCGTGAGCGCTTCAGTCAAAGTTTCGGTCAGAGTGAGTCGGACTTGTAATGGGTCGCCGGGCCAATCGATGAGCTAAAGCACCTAAAAGTGAACCTTCGCAGCTTGGGCGGCGCTGTGCTCCTGTCGGAGATGGCCATACGTCCGCATCGCCAGGGCGCCGCCGTCGGCGTGTCCGAGCCATCGTGAGACAGTCGGAATGTCCACGCCCGACTCGATGCAGCGTGTGGCGAAAAGATGCCGGAGATCGTGGTGCGTGATCGGCTTCACCCCGGCAGCAATGCACGCCGAGCGCAACGCCCCTTTGCATTCCCGGACGCGTAACACCGGTGCGTCCTCCGGCTCGTCGCCCCGCCGCCCCCGTATTTCCTTCAAGAGTTCGGCAAGCGGCGGAAAGATCGGGACTACCCGGTCACTGGAGGCCGACTTTGTGCCTGCGATTGCCAAGCGACCCTTCTCCGGGTCGAAATCGCGCCACCGCACGCCATTCGCCTCTTTGATGCGAGCACCAGAATAGGCCAGGAATCGAATGAGGTCCGCACAGTCCTTGGACTGGCGTGCGCCGGCTTCTGAGACGTTCATGACGATGGCATGGAAGGCCGCGACGGACGGCAGTTCCAAGCGCTTTTGCCGCATCTTGGCCTTGGAAACGCCCGCGACGGGGTTCTGGTAGGTGACGCCGTGTTCGCGAGTGATCTCGAAGATTGTCCGCAGCGTATCGACGCATTTGTTGAACGCCGATGCCGACATTCCCTTGCGAATGGTCTTGGCCATCGGCGCGACGAACCCGGTTCCCTCTCGCAGAGCCGCGACGGCCCACTGCTGACAATCCGTGGGCGTGACCCGGCGGGCATCGCGGAGAGGAAGGTCGCGCCAGGTCTTCAGGATGGCTTTGACGGCGGTTTCGCGGCGGACTTTTGTCGCCGGCCTTAAAGCCGGATCGTTCTTCGTCCGCGCCAGGTAGATGTTGATGAACCGCTCAACCGTCGTTTCCCCGCCTTGCGGGAGTGACTCAGCCGCCGCGACCATGCCCTTCGAACGTTCGTCCCGCTCAACGTCGCCCAACTTCAACTTCGCAACCGAGAATACCTTGGTTTTGAGCGTCCGCCATTTTTCCTTGCCGTTGACTTTGACGCGGGCGTAGTAATTCCCACTCTGTCCGTTGCGCAGCAGGTTCGTTACATTTGTTCTTTCCCACGTTTTCCTACCTTTGACCGTTTTCATCTTCAAAGCGTAGAAAAGCGGTGTAGAAAATGCAAATCGTAATTAAATCTAGCTTAGTAAGTTGTTTTTAGTTAATAATAAAGGCGCGGTAGCCAAGTGGTAAGGCCGGGGTCTGCAAAACCCCTATGCGTCGGTTCGATTCCGACCCGCGCCTCCAGTTTCTACGCTTTCTGGCGCAGAGAGTTACGTTGATCGGAAGGGCCACTGTCAGTGAAAGTTACTGACAGTTGTGGATGCGGCCGATGACCCGCCCATAACTGTCCGATACTCTGCTGAAACTCGCCCACTGCCCGCTAACGCGGTCGGTTCGGACGCTGATAGGATCCGGGCTCATCAAAAATGAAGCCACGGTTCACCCTGTTTCGACGCGGTCCAAGGTTCTACTGCCAGGACACTGTCAACGGACGCCAGATCAGCCTGCGCACCACCGACGAGGAGGAGGCGCGCACGCTGGTACACGCCCGAAATGAAGCCCACCGGCAGCCGACCCTGAACCTGCACATCGCCCGGGCCGCGACCAGCCGGGCTGGCGCATCACCCGCCGCATTCCGATCATGGGACCGGAAGAGCACGGCGGCCATTGCGAGCTGGAATATCGACGGCCTCGAAGTCGCCGACGACGAACGTTCTTGCTCGGCGTCGGCGACGGCCTCGAATGCCACCCAAATCCGGCTCGGCCCGGCGCGGCTGACGCATTGCATGCGCTGGCTCGGCCAGGCCAAGCGCTGCGTGGAGATCGCGCGAGGCCTACGTCAATCATCGCGAAGGCTTTGGCATAAAACTCGCCGACCGCGAAAGCGTGCAGATCAAGCTCGGCCAGATGGCGCAGCAGATCCAGATCGGCAGGCTTCTCGCCATGCACGCCGCCTGGAAGCTCGATCAGGGCGACCGCGCGCGTAAGGAAGTTTCCATGGCCAAGGTGCATGTCGCCGACACGCTGCACAATGTCTGCGACACCGCGATCCAGCTCAACGGCGCGCGCGGCTATTCCAAGGACACCATCCTGGAATGGATCTATCGCGCCGCTCGGGCCGCCCGCCTCGTCGACGGCGCCTCCGAAGTCCACAAACATGGTGCTGGCGCGTTTCCTGGGCGAAGAAGGCCGCGATCTCTGGTCGTGGAGCGGGTAGCCGAAGAGGGGACGCAAGAACGCCGGCAGCCATGGATTGTCTTCGACCACTAAAATACCGTCGGCGTCGAGCGGAAACTTTCATGTCTCAATAGGGTTCGCCGCGGACTCCGCATTCCGGGTCGCTCAGCTGTTCGAAAAATTCCGGCCCGACATGAAGTTGGCCTTTGAGAACGCCGCGTCCGCCGATGGCTCTTGCGCGCGGGCTGGCCGAAGCCCGCGTTCTGACGGACTCGGCCGCCACCGCGGTCAGCTTTTACTGCGGCGCCGGGAGCCCCGATGACGATCTCCTCCCCGGCCAGCACGCGCTGAACCAGGGTTGGAAGGTCTTGCTGGGCCTTTTCGAGCGTGATCGAGATCATAGCCATTGCATCCTTCGCACGGCGCTCGGCACGCCCGCGCGCCTGCCCTCTCCCCATCGTTCTTTCACGATGGGGAGAGGGTTGGGTGAGGGGCAGATGCGAGCG
>CAVRNM010000165.1:0-8050 GCA_963722225.1 uncultured Verrucomicrobiae bacterium | reverse complement strand
GTGATTAACTCTGCGAAGCTGGCGGTGGTTTCCGGTCGCCATGACGAACTGGACGCGCTTCGGGCCGGGCTTGAAGCAAAAAAATTCGCCTGCAAGACGCTCTGGACTTCGCACGCGTTCCACTCCGCAATGATGGATCCGGTTGTGGAGCCGTTTGCGCACCGTGTCGCCGAGGTGAAGCTTTCCGCGGCAAAGATTCCGATTGTTTCAACCCTGACGGGGAACTGGATTGAACCCTTGGACTGGAGCCGGACTACTGGGCTCATCGGATTGCCCGTGCCGTGCGGTTTGCCGACGCCGGAGATCTTCGTTAAACGTCCGGATCATGTGCTGCTCGAAGTTCGTCCGGGCCAGACGCTCTCCGATATCATCCGGCAACGCCCGGATCGCGAAAAGAAGCAGCTCGTTATTGCGTCCATGCCTCCGATTGAGAACACCGAGGAAGCCGAGGCGCTGATGACGGCGTTGGGACGGCTGTGGCTGGCGGACGTGGCGGTCGACTGGGACGGTTTCTATTCACGGGAACGACGAAGTCGGATCCCCTTGCCCACGTATCCCTTTGAACGCCGACGTTTCTGGGTTGAACCGGTGAAAGTGACCGGTTTGCCCGACGGGCAGATCAACCAGTCAATAAGGGCCAACGGCGGTCAACCAATCGCGGATCAGAAACAGCGGGAACCGACACCAGCGGAATCATCAGCGTCGCGCCCGCGGCCGGTGTCCGGCGGGGCCACGCCTCCCACATCGGTCGAACAGATCATCGACGAACAGCTGCGCCTCATGAAGTCCCAGCTGGAAGCGCTTGAGCAGTAAGGAAAGAATATGAGCGATCGAAAGACTAGATTAATCCTGCAATTGAAGAGTCTCTTCGGGGAAGTGACAGGAGAAGACCTTAACAGCGCGGATCAGGGAGCCAGCTTCATTGACCTGGGACTTGATTCGCTCATATTAACGCAGGTCAGCCAATCGGTCCAAGGGAAGTTCGGTGTCAAGGTCACTTTTCGCCAGATCATGAACGACTTGAGTTCACTCGATGCGCTCGCGGGCTTTCTCGATGGCAAGATGGCGGCTGACGTCCCGACACCGGCCGCCACCCCGGCGCCACCCGCGACGATTGGCGCGGTCGCACCGGCTCCGATGATTCAAACCGCTGCCACCGCCACCGCGCCGAGCCCGGCTGCAGCTGTCGGCGCGCCCGCGCCACTTCCCCAGGTGGTGCCAGCCTTCGCTCCTATCGCAGGTTCGCTTCCTTCGGGAGAAGGTGGAGCACTCGAGCGGGTAGTGCGGCAGCAACTTCAGTTGATGACCCAACAGCTCGCGCTCTTGCAGCGCCGCGCTCCGTCCTCTGATGCCGGGGTATCACCGGTTCTTGCGGCACCGCCGAGTGCCGCCGCTCAACCCGCCGCGGTCGCACCCATCGCGAAGGGCCCGGTGATCAAGGCCGTCAAGAGCGATGGCGATGAAAAGAAGCGGTTCGGTCCGTTCAAAGGCATCGAGAAAGGTCCCAGCGGAGGACTGACCCCTCATCAGGAGAAAGCCCTTGCTGCCCTGATCAAGCGATACAACCGCCGGACGGCCAAGTCGAAGGAGTACGCCCAACGCTACCGCAAGCAATTTTGCGATCCCCGGGCAGCCGGGAATTTCCGCCAGCTCTGGAAGGAGATGGTCTACCCGATTGTCTGCGCCAAGTCCAAAGGCGCGAAAATCTGGGATCTGGATGGGAACGAATATCTCGATGTGACGACGGGTTTTGGCGCGAATTACCTCGGCCATTCGCCCGACTTTGTCATGCGCGCTCTCGACGACCAATTGAAACTCGGGGTGGAGATTGGACCCCAGTCGCCGCTCGCAGGAGAAATGGCTCAGTTGCTCTGCGAGATCACCGGATTTGAACGCGCCACGTTCTGCAACACCGGCTCCGAGGCGGTCATGGCTGAGATCCGGGTGTCCCGGACGGTCACCGGCCGCAACAAGATCTGTCTACTTCCACGGCGATTATCACGGCATATTCGACGAGGTCCTCGGACGTCCGGCCATGGTCGACGATGTGCCGGGCGCGATGGCGATCGCCCCGGAATTCCTCACCTTGCGAACGTCATGGTGTTGGAATACGGCAGTCCCGCAGCCCTGGAAACCATCAAGGCTCACTTCCAGGAAATCGCCGCGGTTCTGGTGGAGCCGGTCCAGGCGCGGCATCCCGACCTCCAGCCCCGGGAATTCCTGCACGAACTCAGGCGCGTCACCGAAGCGCACGAGATCGCCCTGATCTTCGACGAAGTGATCACCGGCTTCCGCGTGGCGCCGGGAGGCGCCCAGGAATACTTCGGGATCAAGGCCGACTTGGGCACCTATGGGAAGATTGCCGGCGGCGGCATGCCGATTGGTGTGCTGGCGGGCAAGGCGAAGTACATGGATGCGTTGGATGGCGGATTCTGGCAGTACGGAGACGATTCCTCGCCGCCGACCGGGGTCACCTTCTTTGCCGGCACTTTTGTGCGGCATCCGCTTGCCATGGCCGCCGGGCTGGCAGTGATGAAATTCCTCAAGGAGCGGGGCCCCTCCCTGCAGCGCGAAACGAATGAGCGCACGGCGCGGTTTGTCAGCGCCATGAATGCTTTCTTCGAGGAGCGCCGCCTGCCGATGCGGCTGCAGGGCTTCAGCGCGCTTTTCTTCTACGATTTTCACCCCGATCTCAAATACGCTCCTCTGCTGTTCTACTACATGCGGGACCGGGGCGTGCATATTTGGGAGGGTCGGGTCGGGCAACTGACCATTGCCCACACCGATCAGGACATGGAGTTCCTCCTCAGCGCCTTCAAGGCAAGCGTAGCTGAGATGCAGGATGACGGGTTCCTGCCCGTCAGCGATAGCACTTCTCCCCCACCGGACAAAAATGCCGACAAGGGTGACCACCCGCCTTCCGTGGTCGCCTCCGCTCAGGGAGTCAACGGCGCGACGGCGGATTCGAGCCGCCTTGAGACTGTCACGGCCCAGTCGGGCGATGAGACCAAGGAGGCGGAGCCAGCAGCCACGGCGGTTGCGGCCCAGCCCGTGCCGAATCGATTTCCGCTGGCCGAAGGGCAGATGGAAATGTGGCTGGCGGCGCAGATGGACCCGGCGGCCGCTGGTCCCCATCATGGGACTAACGTCGTGCACTTGGACGGAGCGCTCGATGTGGCCGCCTTGAGAAAAGCCATCTCCAGATCGTCAACCGTCATGAGGCCTTCCGGAGCACATTCGACCCGGATGGCATGGAGCTGATCGTATCACCTTCCGTGAGCGTCGACGTTCCGCTTCATGACCTGAGCGGGCTGCCTCCAGCGGAGCGCGACTCCCGCGTCAGTCAACTTCTCGATCAGGAGGGACGGCGGCTTCTCGACCTGGTCAAGGGGCCGCTGTTCGCATCCCAGCTAATCCGACTGTCGTCCGCCGAGCACCTGCTGGTGTTCACGGTCCAGATGATCATCTGCGACGGTTGGGGCTATACGGTCGTCCTGGAAGAGATTAGCGCCGCCTACTCGGCGCTCATCGAGGGGAAGCAACTGTCACTGGGGCCGCCCATCCCCATGCACGAGTATGTCCGTTGGCAGCAGCAACAACAGGATACGCCGGAAGCAAAGGAATGCGAGACCTTCTGGCTCGAGCGCTTCAAGAGCCTCCCACCGCCTCTCGAACTGCCGGGTTTCAAGCCCCGATCGGCAAGGCGATCGTTTACCGGCGACCGGCAGAACCTGCGATTGTCGGAAAAACTCTTCTCAGAAATTAAACGGGCGGCCAAGGATATGAAGAGCACTCCGTTCGCCCTGCTATTGGCCGCTTATCAAACCTGGCTGTTCCGTTTGAGCGGCCTCAGCGACTTGGTGATCGGCGTGCCATTCGCAGGACAAAGCGGCGCCGCCCTTGAAGGATTGGTGGGACAGTGCGTCCAAACCCTGCCGCTGCGCATCAAGCTGGATCCTGACGAATCTTTCGCCAGCCTGCTGGGCCGGACCAAGGAGATGCTCTTCGACGTCCAGGAGCATTGGAATTACAGCTTCGGGAAGGTCGTTCAAAAACTCTCCGCCCCGTCGGATCCAAGTCGAATTCCGCTGGTTTCCGTCACGTTCAATCTCGACCTGCCTCTGACCAAGGTGCATTTCGCCGGCTGCCGCCAGCAAATTCAGGCCGGACCCCGACGCTACTTTCAATACGACCTCGGGTTCAATCTGGTCAATGAAGGGAGCACGTTGCTGGCCGAGTGCGACTTTAACAACAGCCTCTTCGAGCCCGAATTGGTCGCCCAATGGCTCTGGCATTTTCAGACCCTCCTGGAGGGAATCGTGGCCGATCCGCAGGAGTCGTTGCGACGCCTGCCTTTGTTGAGCGTGCTGGACCGGCGGCAACGCGCCCTGGAATGGAATAACAGCGACTGCGAATTCTCGCGGAATGCCACGGTGCACGAGTTGGTCTCGGCCCAGGTGGCCCGTTCTCCGGACGCGGTAGCGGTCGAATTCGAGGGCCAGAAGCTCACTTACGCTGAAATCGAGAGGCGTTCGAACCGCGTCGCCAACCTGCTTCGCTCAATGGGCACCGGCCCCGACACGCTGACCGGCGTGTGTGTCGAGCGCACGCCGGCCATGGTGATCGCCCTCCTCGGCGTCCTCAAAGCCGGCGGGGCTTACGTGCCGATCGATCCGGACCTTCCTTCCGAACGCATCATCGCCATGCTGGCCGACGCGGATGCCCCGGTTCTGCTGACCCAAGGCTCGCTTCTGCCGCGCCTGCCGGTGACGAAGGCTCGGATGGTCTGCCTGGATGAAGACCAACCCGTGATTGCGCAGCAGAGCACGGAGCTTCCTCCTGCCGCTACGGGTCCCTCAAACCTTGCGTATGTCATCTACACGTCGGGGTCCACGGGAGAGCCCAAAGGCGTGGAAATTACCCACGGTTCTTTGGTAAATTTCCTCGAGTCGATGCAGCGCGTGCCCGGCATGAAAGCCGACGACGCTATACTCGCCCTGACGACATTGTCATTTGATATCGCGGGTTTGGAACTCTTCCTGCCGTTAACGACCGGCGCGCGAACAGTCGTCGTGAACCGCGAAGTCCTAGTTGATCCGCAGGTGTTGAGCCGGAAGATTGTCGATCACGGCATCACCATCATGCAAGCCACACCGGCCACCTGGCGGCTGCTCCTCAACACCGGGTGGATTGGGGATCCGAAGCTGAAGGTGCTTTGCGGCGGCGAATCGCTTCCTCCTGATCTTGCGAAACGCCTGCTGGCCTGTTGTGGCGAGTTGTGGAACATGTACGGCCCAACCGAAACGACAGTCTGGTCTACTTGCGGCCGCATCCAAAGTGCTGATGCCATCACGATCGGCCAACCGATCGCCAATACGCAGATTCACATCCTGGACGGAGACCTGCAGCTGGTGCCGGTGGGGGTGGCGGGCGAACTGGTCATCGGTGGTCTCGGACTCGCCCGCGGCTATCACAATCTTCCCCAACTGACGGCCGAGAAGTTCATTCCAGATCCTACGCCTTCCGCCCAGCAAAGATTGGTCTACCGCACAGGGGACCTGGCACGCCGCGCCTTGGACGGTAAGGTGCAGATCGTTGGGAGGATGGACTTCCAGGTCAAGATTCGAGGCCATCGGATCGAATTGGGGGAAATTGAATCCGTCCTGCTAAATCATCCAACGGTGCGCGAAGCCGTCGTCGTGATGCGCCAGGACGACCCCGACGACGCGAAACTGGTTGCCTACCTGGCGGTCGATGACAGCGGAAAATCGGAGGCAAACGGGGCGACCGCATCAGCCCTCCGGGCCGAATTGCGGCAATTGATTTCCGCTAGGCTGCCGGCTTACATGCTGCCCTCGTCGTTTGTGCTTTTGCGTGCGCTGCCACATACCCCGACTGGGAAGATGGACCGGGATGCGCTGCCTCCTCCCCGATCGGAAGATTCGGAGGCGCCCTCCAGCTATCTCGCACCGCGGGATCCGATCGAAGAAGTCCTTGCGCGAATCTGGTCTGAAACTCTGAAGATCAATCGCGTCGGAATCCGGGACAGCTTCTTCGCCCTCGGGGGGCAATCGCTGCTTGCCGTGGCCCTCTTCTCGAAGATCGAACAGACTTTTGGAAAAAAGCTGCCGCTCGCCACGCTTTTCCGTGCCCCGACGATCGAGCAGCTCGCGGTGGCCTTGAAATCGAAGCTCAATGTGTCCGGGCAGTGGAGCTCACTCGTTCCGATCCAACCGCATGGCGCCAAGCCGGCCCTGTTTCTCGTTCACGGCGCCGGGGGAAATGTGCTTCTGTATCGCTTGCTGGCAGAGCACCTCGCACCGGAATATCCGATCTACGGGCTGCAATCCCGAGGTCTAGATGGAAAGAGCGAACCGCACCACACGATCGAGGGAATGGCAGTCGAGTATTTGCGGGAAATGCGGACCATTCAGCCGAAGGGTCCCTATTTCCTGGGAGGCTATTGCCTGGGCGGAACCGTGGCCTATGAAATCGCCCAAATCCTCCATCGCGAGGGCGAGGAAGTGGCTCTGGTGGCCATGCTGGACACCTACAATTTCAGTCGGGCGCTCAAGTCTAGCTTCGCAGGATTCATCTGGCAGAAGACTCGATTTCACTTCGGCAACTTCGTTCAGCTGCGCCCGAAGGAAATGTGGCGATATGTCAAGGAAAAGGCCCGAGTGGCCCACGATGGCGAACTGGCCAACATCTTCACCTCCAGACCAGGTTCCGCAACCGAAGAGGGCGTGGCGCGAGCAACCTCAGGAGTTGAAGCGTCCGTCCAGGCCATCAATGATCACGCAGCAGAAGTCTACGTGCCTAAACCCTTCGCGGGTCGTCTCACCCTTTTCAAGCCCCATGCCAACTACAAGTTCTATCCCGATCCCAACATGGGCTGGGGTGATCTCGTGCTGGGCCTTGACATCGTTGAAGTCTCCACAAACCCACACGCGATGCTGGTTGAGCCCTATGTGCGGCAGTTGGCAGCCGAATTGAAGTCGCGCTTAGACCAGGTCCAATTACGAAAAATCGCGGTGCCCGCATAGCCGGCTTGAAGCGCCGACCGATGAAACCTAAGCCATCGCCGTCGCGTTTTCGCCGCGGGGATCTTGTTGAAGTTCGCCCCTGGTCCGAAATCACGCAAACCCTGGACGGGGCCAGGACGCTGGACGGTCTGCCCTTCATGCCCGAGATGCTCGCGTTCTGCGGCCGGAGATTCCGCGTTTACAACCACGTCGTGCAGGCTGTAATCGACGGCGCTTCGTTGTCCCATTATGCCGAGTCCTATGTCAGGGAATTTCGCCATGACGACGTGGTGTTGCTGGAGGGACTCCGTTGTTCGGGACAGAATCATGATGGCTGCCAGCGGGCCTGTATGCTCTTCTGGAAAGAGGCGTGGCTCAAGCGGGTTGATGATGCGACTGCAGAATCGTCGCCGGACAGCGCCTCCGCTCCCCAGCCCGACCAACCAATTCAGACCGTGACCGCATCCGGCGGCTATTTCTGCCAGTCAACCGAGTTTCGCAATTCGACCAAGCCAATCTCGTTCGGAAAGCGGATCGAGAATCTGTTCCGAACCATTGTCATCGGCAATTACGGACCCCTGCAGGTGGTAAGAAACACGGCGGTATGGGCCTGGTGCCGGGCCCGAACCAAAATCATCGGGCCGTGGCCGCGCGGAAAACAAGCTTCCACACCGTCGGAAAGCCTTGGTTTGCAGGCGGGGGAATGGGTCGAAGTGAAGACATTCCCCGAGATCCTTCAGACCCTGGATCAAAAGGGCAAGAACCGTGGTCTCCATTTCTCGGCGGATATGGTTCCCTACTGCGGCCGTCGTTTGCGGGTCAGGTCGCGCGCAGACAATTTCATCACTGAGGCGACAGGCCTCATGCGACATTTCAAGAACACGGTAATCCTTGAAACGGCCCTCTCGAATAGCGCCATTTATGCTTTTGGGGGTTGTCCGCGCGATGACTTTCTCTATTGGCGCGAGATCTGGCTGCGCCGAATCGTTTCCGGTTCAATCAAGCCTAAAACCAAAGTGCATTAT
>CAVRNM010000164.1:0-4839 GCA_963722225.1 uncultured Verrucomicrobiae bacterium | reverse complement strand
TAAAAAACCCCAAGCTGTTCGAGGACGAAGTGCTGTTCAGTGGAAAGGAGTCCGAATAATGCCATCGATTTCAGCCGTTCGGATCTTTCCGGGCTGCTCAGCGGAGTGCCACATGTATGCATTCTTTGCCCGCGCGTAAAGGAATCCGCACCAGGCCTAACCTGCCGGGACTAGCCGGCGCCGCCCGGCGCCGTCGTTCTCTGTGCTCCTGGGGCCAGTTGCCCCTGCTCCTGCTCTTTCTCGCTCGGCCGGTGGGCACCGCGGCCAAGGAGGTCTGGCAGCCCGTGGCGCCGGAGGAACTGGCCGCCACCAAGTCGACCCTCGAGCCGGACGCCCCCGCCGAGGCCCTCGTCTGTCGTTGGGACGTCGATGACGACGATTTGCCGCGGAAGCGGCACATCGAGAGATACGTCCGATTTAAGATCTACGCCCCCGAGAAGGCAGAGCAGCTCTTGCGCCTCGCGGAGCCAATCGTCTCGTACAACGGAACCGTTCTCCGGGAGGTCGAGATACAGGGCCGCCTGCACCTGCCTGACGGCTCCGTCCGGGACTTCGGCGCGGAAAGCGTGCGCGAAAGGGACGTGGTCAAGCAGGGTTCGGCGGATTCCGCCTGGCGCCGGTTCTTCGGCAGCGAAGGGTTGGTGGTCAAAGAGAAGTTCCTTGCCGTGGTCGGAGCCGTTCCGGGGGCGATCCTGGAATACAGTGTGGTCGTGACCGAGCGGGGGAACTGGCGGGCCAGCTTCCACTCCCTTCAACTTGATTCCATCCCGGTCCGGCAGGTGTACTACCGGCAGCAGTCCGCCCGTCAGAACCTGGGGTTGTTCCACTTGCTCTATGTCCTCAATTCCGACAAAGTGAAGCTTCAGGAAGACCCGGACCACCGGATCATCACGGCCCAGGCCCACGACCTGCGGTCTCTGTCGGAAGAGCCGCTCAGCGGATCGTTGGCCGACCGCGCCGTGACGCTGCTCGACTGCTACGTGCTCACGACCTACGTCCGGCAAAAATCGACCGTGGAGACGGCGCCGCAGAAATTTGCCGCCAACGAGCCATGGGCCCCGTTGGCGACCCTCGACTATTGGATCACCTCGGATCACGTCGACCTCACGAAGAAGGTGCGGAAGACCGCGGCCGATCTGACGAAGGGGGCGGCCTCGGACGCCGAGAAGGCCCGGCGGATCCACGATTTCGTGCAGGGCCTGCATCAGCATTTTATCCACACTGTCACGGGTGCAGAGCCAAATGCATGGTCGCTCCGTCCTATCGAGATGAATGATGTGCTGGACTTCGCTCAAATGCATCCGGAGAACCTGGCCAGGATGGATTTTCTCTGGCTGGCAATCAGTCTCTACCGGGCGGCCGGCCTCCGGACAGAGGAAATCCTGCTCCCCGACCGCAACCAGGTACTGTTCAGTCCCCAGCGAATTGCCCCCGCTTTTCTCCCGGCGCGCGCCGCGGCCGTCCGGATCGGCGAGGCTTGGCATTTTTCCATGCCCCATGATCGGATCCCCCTGGCTTTTGATGAATTGCCTTGGGAAAACGAGGGTCTGGGTGGTTTGCTGGCCCTGGACCACAAGCAAGAACTGATCGAGGTGCCTTCTGCCTCCGCGGCGCAATCGTTGGTTTACCGCACCGGCGCGTTTCATTTGGATCCGAGCGGCACCCTGACAGGCGAGAGTACATACACCTACCACGGGCATGAGAGCCATTTGCTCCGTGCCAAACTCCTTGGCCAGGCGAGGGAGGCGCAACTGATCCTGCTCCAGCACACGCTGGGGGGCGAATTTGACGGGGCGGAAATCGAGGTGACGGATTTGCGGAACGTGGATGATGTCTATCAGCCCCTGGAAGTGGCCTTCAAGGTCAACTGGCCGGGGTTTGGCGTCACAACGGATCGCCGCATGATCTTCCGTCCGTTTGCCTACCGCACGACAGCGCACTCCCCCTTTGCCGCCACAAATCGTCGCAGCAACATCGTTTTCCCTTTCCGGCAGCAAGAGGTCGACGAATTGACCATCGCATTGCCGGCAGGTTTTTCACTAGAGGCCAAGGAAATGCCGCCGTCCCATCCGGGACCGGTGCTCTCATATAAGGTCGCCCTGGCTCTCGATCAGAAACACATGGTCCTGCATGTCTCCCGGGACTTTACTGCGGGAGCAGTCCTTATCGGGGCTAAGAATTACACCGCCCTCAAGAACTGGTACGACGCAGTGGCCGACTGCGACCAGCATAACTTGATGCTGGTTGAGGCGCCTGAAGCCGCGCAACCGACCCCACCACCAAGCCATGAATAAAGCGCTGCCTAAGCCCCAGGTGCGCAGGGACGCTGGTCTAGCCGGTGCCATCCTCGCAGCTGTGCTGCTGGCCTCGGTGTCGAGGGCGACCGCAGCCCAGACCCCCGCATGGCTTACCCCCTTGCTCAGCGCACCTGCGCCAGCGGCAAATTTGGAAAGCTCTGCGGTGATGCTGCTCGACGAAAGCAGGTTCCAGCTATTGCCGGGCGGCAAGGTGCGCGAAACCGACCGCCAGGTCACCAGAATCGTAACCAGTAACACGAATAACGTATTTCTGTCCGGCAGTGCTTACAATGCCAACACCGACCACATTCTGAAGGCGCAGGCTTGGGTCGTTTCGCCGGACGGGCACAAGACCGAGGCCTACGGACGCAGCAACTTCCTCGATGTTGTGGCTGAGGCGAACAATAATTACTGGCACAGCGGCCGGGTCATCTGCTTTGTCCCTACGGAAAAGCTGCAGGTCGGTGGCGTCGCTGCGGTAGAACTGGACATCGAGCGCGAGACCGGCTTCGTTGGCACCAGCTGGCAGTTCCGCAAGTGGCATCCAGTGGGACGGAGTCACTTTGAGGTGGTTCCGCTGCCTGGGCAAGAACTGGCCTACCATGCCAGCAGCACCTTGATTCCGGCTCCCGTTCACGGGAGCACGCCCGGCAGCCTCAGCTGGGAGATGCAGAATATCGCGGTTCTGCCAAGCAATCTGCCCGACGGCTTCATCCCCAATCCCCTGACCGTGATGGTCCGCAGCCAGACGTCTGGTTCCCGAGCCGACGCGATACCGACTTGGGAGCAGATTGCGGGACGGGCCGCCGGGATTATCGAGCCGCGGATGCTCGCGGCTCCGGCGGTCGTTTTGCAGGCGAATGCGGTGCTCAAAGGGAAAGTCACTCGATGGGAACGCATCCGCGCCCTTTGCGAATACGTGCAGAAGAGAATCTCGTACCTTTCCGTGACCTTGGACAAGGATTCCCTGGCTGACATGCGACCCCAGCCGCCGGAAAATGTTCTTCGGAGCCAGCTCGGCGATTGCAAGGACAAGAGCGCCCTCTTGGCGACGATGCTACGCTCAGCCGGGGAGAAAGCGTGCGCCATCTTGGTCTTCTTTGGCAATCCCCGGGCAGTGGAGCCAACGTGGCCCTCGCTCGTTTTCAACCACGTGGTGGTAGGTATTGCCGCCAACGGTGACATACCCGCCCGCTGGCCCGTCGTGGATGGTGGCGCCTTGGGCCGGCTGGTCCTTTTTGATCCAACTGACCCTGACACTCCGCTTGGAGCCCTGCCCCAAGGCGACCAGGGCGGATTCGGGTTGATTGTGTCGGAGGACAGCCGGGAACTCGTCGCCCTGCCCACCGAGGACCCAGAGGTCGGCGGCCTGACGCGGCACCTGACCGGCGAGCTGAGCGCCGATGGTCAGCTGAAAGCCGACGTGGAGGAACGTCTGGTCGGTTGGAGTTCCGGGAGCACCCATGGGGCGCGGGTCAAAATGGGCGCCGAGAAATTCCGCCAGCAACTGGAGAATACGCTCCATGCCTTCTTGCAGCGTCTTTCGGACTTGAGCTGGACAGAGGAATGGGACGCAGCGGAGGCCAGCTCCCAACTCGCCTACCATTTTCGGGCCGACCATGT
Source organism: uncultured Verrucomicrobiae bacterium (assembly GCA_963722225.1). GTDB lineage: Bacteria > Verrucomicrobiota > Verrucomicrobiia > Opitutales > Opitutaceae > Fen-1467. The sequence continues at coordinate 919 of CAVRNM010000164.1, read as the reverse complement.
CTTCCGCTCGGTCGGCTCCGATGCCGTGCTCCTCTCGCCCCGTCTGGTGGGGGGAGACTTCCATTACGACCTTTGGAGAACCGACTGCGAGGGCGTGGTCTGGCTGCAGGCCAAAGGTGTCACTGAGGAGGACCGATTGCTCCTCCCCGAGGGTTTTGTTGCCGAGAGCCTGCCGTCCGATTGGCATCAGGAACTGCCCGGTTTTCGGGCCATGGTGGCCTACCGTCTTGAAGGGCGGACCCTAATCTTCACGCGCCGGATCTATCGTCATGCCTGCCTGCTCGGCAAGACCGACCACGACGCCATCTACCACCTTAGCCAGAAACTCGAGGAAGCGGAACGCCGACCGGTGATCCTCCGCCGAGCGCCACGGCCAACGTCACTAAATCCGCCGGCTTCGTCCTGAACAAAGTAGCGGGAAACAATATCGACTCAGTCCGAATTGGACGCACTGGTGCTGGGTCTGGCCCCGACCGTGCCAGCTCTCAGCGCCTTGCTTCAGCGGGCGCTTGCCTCCTGACCGTCGCCAATTTTGCGCCCCGCCCTCCCGCCGCCCGGTGCCCGCGTTACGCCTGAAAGGTTGCACTGAAGGGACTAAGCCTCGCAGCCGCCCGGACCGGGCGGCGGGAATTGACGAATCAAAGCTCTAGCCGCAAGATGGAAAATTCCAATCCATTCGACCTTGTGCCTGCGTGGGCAAGAAATTGGATTGATCTGCCGATAATGATTAAATCCCCGTGCGCGGTCCGGTTGCTCGTCTGGTCGTTATCGCCCCTGGCGTTCGTTCTGTTGGTGCTATTGTGCGTATCCCGTGGCCGGCTGGCTGTTTTGTCTGCCCTAGTTGCCGGATGACCAGGTCCGAAAGGCGAAGAGGCGACCAGGAGATGAGACGCCGGGGTTTGGGGTAGCCTGGATCGTC
>CAVRNM010000163.1:0-9534 GCA_963722225.1 uncultured Verrucomicrobiae bacterium | reverse complement strand
CTCAATAAACAAAATGGCGGCGCCATTTTGGAGAAGCGCGGAAGGGGGTGAATGTTTTCCAGATTTTCCGCTCGGAGGTGATCGAAGGCGCGTCCGTTTTCTTGATCCGGCTGCGATCTTCTGCCCCGGGACTGCCCCCGCAGAGGGCTTCAGGCCGCTTTGAGGACTGCTCCGATCGTGTGAAGCCGCCAGGGGCTGTAGGCCAGCGTCACGAGGATCCACTGCTGAATCCGGACTCTGAATGCCTCTGCTTGGCGGACTTGAGTCAGAGTTTTCCTAATTGTCACATCATTAGCGTAAAGAATCTGCTAACGTCCTCAGATTAGTTGGCCGAACCTCAAATTTTCTCTCCTCTCATGAACACGCACCAATGCTCGCTACCCTTGGGTGCCGGTTTGCTCGTACTGCTGATAATGTTCGTTCCAGCGGCGCTCGCCCAAACCGTCACTTACTACGATTTCACTTTTACCGACACCTCCAACAGTCTAGTCAGTGCCACTGGGTCATTCTCATTCGACACTTCGGATGGCTTAGCAACTGTTGGCAGCGTCACAGTTTCAGGACCTTCGGGTTATTTGAATGGAACCCTTTCTTTGGCGGCGCTGCAGAATCCTGTCGGGCAGCTGACCACCGTCAGGAACGTTGCTGGAGACGACATAATCTTTGACAATCTGGTTTACCCCAACAGCAATCCTGTCTTTGATTCGGTTGGCGGCTTGGGGTTTGTCTCCTCTACCGACAACAACCCCGATTATATGGTAAACATCTGGGGTAACTCACCCGGAAGCTACACTTTGGCTGAAGTGGGAAATGATGGACAGGGTAGAGTATATGTATATGGTGACGCTGGTACACTGACTCTTACCCAGATCCCCGAACCGTCGGCTTACGCCGCCATGTTGGGTCTGGCGACACTAGGTCTGGCAAGTCTCCGCCGGTTCCGCCGCCGTGTCCGTTGAGTGAAGAAAAGCACCTTACCGCCCGCCCCACAGCCGGGGCGGGTTTTTTATTGCCTAGGAGGCTGTCGGACTTCCGTCCGGCCAGCCTCCTATTAGCAGCCTGTCGGGCATCGGGCCCTTTAGGCTATTCGCGCCGACCTGCGTTCAGTCGTTGACGCCGTCCACGACACCGCGAACCACGGGCGGGAAGGATTTGGCGCAGCAATGGCCACTGATCCAGCACTCGCACCTCTGGCAGTAGTGGAAGCCGCTCCAATCCTCACAGCCGTCCGCGATCAACCAGTGCGAGAGCAAGTGAAGGAGTGATTGAATGGGGCTCATGGGTGTTCAACGTCCATTTGGGGCGTATCTATTGACCAAGGCGCCTGCTGCCAGACGCGGAGGAAAACAACCCACAACCTGCGCCAGCAGGATAGTGGAGGCGAAATGGGGACGTTTCACTTTGGGGCAATGGCGGGGAAGGGGCGACAACCAAGGCTGCCAAAGTATGTAGAGGCATGGCGCTCGAAAGGCAATCACGAGAAATCCGCAGGAGCCGAAAGAGGAAATCGAGAAATCGTGAAATCGTCAAAGCGCGTGCTTGCCCGAGCGCTTTCCCGGTTTGTTGGCCTATAGCTGATCCGGGGAGCGCATTTGCGTTTTGGCCGGCGTCGGTGAGGCCGGCCCAGGTTAGGCGAAGCTGGCTGCAACCCGCCGCCGCACGCAGCCAAGGGGAGGCCGGAAAAGGGCGCAGAAGAGGCGAGACAGAGCTTCCCGATTTCTCGATTTTCCCCCGCGCTTTCCCGATTTTCCGGTTTTCCCCCCGCCCCCCGCGTTTTTCCGATTTTCCGGCTTTTTTTCCCCGCGCTTTCCCGATTTTCCCGCCCTGTAACCTTCCTGTCACACAGAATTCCGCCAAACGTTTTCGCAAGCGTCACTTAATGGCAGGCTGGACGCCACAATGGGGGGATACTCTCAGCCGCGAAATGGGGTATCCACCGCAACCATTGGCGGGGTGTTTCTCCACTTCAGTCCCAGCAAAACACAGAACCAAAACCTCAGTCCCAGCAGACAATGAAATCACTCAAACTCCTCGCGGCGAGCCTTCTCGCCTCGGCGGTCGCCAGTTCGGCGTTCGCAGTTACGCCATCCGCAAACGCCATTCATCTCTATTATATCGGCTCGACGGCCTTCCGGGCCGCCGTGTCGGCATCGATCGAGCAAGCCATGGGTGGCAGCGGCAATTACACCTTGGCTTATGACAGCGGTAATGACACCGCCAAGAAATTCAATTTCGCCATCTTCTATGGCACGGTTAACGGCACGGAAACGGTCGTTAAGTGTGCTTGGACGGGCTCGGTAGCTGGTATTGTGGAGCTTTCCGGGGCCGAAGCATTTACCAATACCTTCCCGGCTGACAGCACTTTGTCGAGCCTCACTGCTGGCACGACGGCTCAGTTGCCGACCGGCTATGCGACGGACGCAACGGATTATCCCACCGTGGCGATGGCGGATTGCCCCGCGACCGAAGGGGGCTATGTCCTCGCCTCAGCAGGTGGAACTGGCAAGGCAGGTGCTTATACCGCTTTCAAGAATGCGACCTTTGTGGACGCCGGAGACCTAGTGCGGGCTGCTCCGAAACCGGCGGTCGCGTTGGTCACATTCGAATGGGTTCTTGGTCCGTCGGATGACGGTTCGGTGCCGATCACGAACATGACCCAGCAGCAGGCGGCCGCTCTTATTAACAACGGTTACCTGTCTCTCATGGCCTTCACCGGCAATCCGGCGGATAAGTACAACTTCGTGTTCTTGGTGGGCCGAAACGAGGATTCTGGAACTCGCCTTGAGGCTTTAGCCGAAGGTCAGACGGGCTTTAACCCGACCGTTAAACAGCTGGAGGTTAATGGTGTCCTTCCCTCGGGCACAATTACCACGTCGAATCTGACCGGTCTAGCTTTGATGCCGGCCAGTGTCTCGTTGTACAAGGAATCGACGATCACTTGGAATACGAAAGGGCACTCGGGTTACTGGGGCGGCGGCGATGTCGCCAAGATGGTTGCATGCACGACGCCAAATGCCAATGTGGGTACTAACGGTGGGCTTGGCGGTTTGACCCCCGGTCTGGTTTCTCCAATTCCCGATGGGTTTGACAATGGCGGGACGGGCACCAGCAAGGTTTACCTTGTTGGTTATCTCGGGAACGCCGATGTCACCTCGGCGCTGCACGTGCTGCCTTACAACGGGGTTTCGTACTCCGCTGCCAACGTGCAGAACGGAACGTACACGTTCTGGAATTACGAGCACTGCTACTACCTGAACAGCGGCACAAACATCATTAGCAGCGGCGACTCTTCCCTTTATAATGCCGCCAACGGCAATGGCTGCGCGTATGTGGCCGATCAGATCGCCGACATCCTGTTCACCTCCCAAGCGCTCTTCAATCCTGGCAGCGGAGCTTCTGGTGTCCTGAACAACTCCAGTGTGCTCGTCAATCGCTCGCAAGCTGGCGCCCCGGTAACTCAGAACTTCTGAGCCAAATTCAGTTGTTACGAATCCAAAGAAAAGACGACGGAATTATTTAATTCAATCTCCATTAAAACAATAAACTTATCATGAATACAAGAATCATTACCGCGACCCTCCTCATTGCGGGTCTTGCCGCGTCGGCTGGTGCGCAGACTTGGCCTGGAAACGAAGGGGATCTGATCCTCGGCGTGCGTGATCCTTCAGTGAGCCAAGATCTGCTTGTCGACCTGGGTAGCGCGAGCAATTACTTCAGCGGCACTGGTGCCGTGCTCAGCACGCTGTCCTCAGGCAACACCTACTCGTGGAACTTGGCGGCTGATCTCAACACCGCGTTTGGAACAGCCTGGAAAACCGCCGGCAACGTAAGCTTCAGCATTATCGGCGGCGACTCTGGCGGTGACACTGCTGCACCCGCTAACACGATTTGGGCAGTCGCGCCAAGCGGGGTTGCTCTTCTCCGTTCCACAGGCAGCAACCAAAGTGGCCTTATTGGCAATATTGACATTAACAATACGCCCTTGCAAGGCCAGACCGCCGCTTCCAGCCTTGGAAACGATCTGCTTATCAGCAATACGGACCCGGATAGCTACAGCGTGAACATCCTCAAAGGTGGTGGGGCCCAATACCAATACACCTATTGGGGAACGAGTGTCATTGAAAGCGACGTTGCCTCCGGCAAGAGCCTGGCACTGTATGAGCTGAAACCGGGGTCCGGTGCTGGCACCATCCTGGGCGACTTTACGCTCAACAGCTCGGGCGTGCTGAGCTTCTCGCTGGTCGCCATTCCCGAGCCCTCGACCTACGCCATGATCCTCGGCGTGTTCGCGCTGGGTTTCGTGATGCTGCGCCGCCGCCATCAGGTGACCGCGTAAGCTGATTCGCCATAGCAAAACATTTCGGCTTCCAGGCCGAATTGTCGATTAGGTGTGGTGGCCGCCCTTTTGACGGGGCGGCCACCTTCGTTTAGGGCGCGACCGGGTCGCGCCCTTCGTTTTCACGCCAGGCCGTGAAAAGTGGTGGGTAGTTATCAAGTGGTGCTGCGCTTGACCCCGCCGGTCTCGTTTGCTAACTGCGGTATTGTGAAAACACCTTTGCCGATGCGCGAAGTTGGCCGGCTCAAAGCAACGCCTTGGCGACGCTTTGGCCGGGTGCAGCGCCGGGCGGCAAAGCTGGCCCCTCAATCGGGACAGCCCTGCGGAGTGATCCGGTTCAAGACCTGGGAGGAATTGGCTTCGTGGCGGAAGAGCCCCCCAGCGAGTTGACGCGTCCGCCGGACGACCAGGACCTGGTTCGCCTGGCCGGGGAGCTGAACCGATTGGATGCGCGGTATGTGGTCATCGGAGGCGTGGCGGTGAACCGGCTCGGGTTTATCCGCGCCACGGAGGACATCGACCTTTTGATCGCGCGGGATCGCGACAATCAGCAGCGCGTAAAGCGCGCGTTGGAGATCTTGCCCGACCAGGCGGTTCGCGAGTTGGGCGACGACGATCTAACCCAGTGGGTCGTGGTGCGGGTGAATGACGAGATCACCGTGGACTTGATGACGGAAGCTTCCGGAATCGGGTTTGAAGAAGTGCAGACGCAGATCGACTGGAGTGAAATCGACGGAGTGCGGATCCCATTCGCCAATGCCAGCCTTCTTTTGCGCATGAAACAAGACAGCCTGCGGGAAAAAGACATCCTGGACCGGCGCTTCCTCGAACACCTGAAGAGGAATCAACCGTGAGGCCGCAGGACGACCGAGCCTTCGGCTGGAAGCTTTAAGCGGGCCGGGCTTGAATGCGACCACGCCAAAGCTGAATCGACGGATCGCCTTTGTGTCATTCGTTTGCTGCGCGGCTAATCCTTCTGGGATTTGGTGCCATGGGGATGCGCCGCGCCAGCCCCTCGCGTCCAAAGGAATCGGCCTGATTTCCTGAGTTCCACATTTGCCCACGGAACACCCGGATGACACGGACAACCGGCCCGAATCTTCTACAGGAGGTAACGGAGGCAGCGGAGCAGCAGACGAAGATCGGGAAGGCGAAAAAGCGGAAAGGTGGGATGCGAAAAAGCGGGGAGCGGGAATGGCGTAAGGCGATCCGCTCCGCGGCCTATGCGGTCTCTGGGTTAAGAAAAGATTGACGACCGGGAAACCTGATTCCCTGAGTTCCACATTCGCTCACGGGATACCTGCATAACACGGCACAGAAGCGAGGCGGATCGTGCGCCTCTTGTGCCTTCGGTGGCCAACAGGGACACTCGCCAGGAAGCGTACGAACCCGAAAGATCATCTCACAGCCGAAACCGCCAGCATTCGATCACCTTGCGCATGATCTCCCGCTGACGCATGGCAGTTACCCGCCCGGCGGCACCGACGACTCTCGCTTTCGATACCACGTGAACAAAACCACAGTCCACCTCGGTAATGAAATCGAGCCCGTCGGCGCCATTGAGCAGGACCGTGTAGGCGCGCTTGGCGGCAGCCGGTGACTTCTTCGAGCAGAACAGCACGTTCATGCGGAACTGGCGCTCGTCAGCGCAGATCTCGTCCGCCGAGATCACGACGGCCGGATGGCTGTCGGCGTCGCGATCGGGATCGATTTTCACCCACACGACATCCCACTGGCGGGCAAGAAGCTCATCGCACGGGACCGCTCTCTTCACCGAGGCTGTTGCGCATCTTGGCGGTCGCCTCATCGACCTGGAAATATCCTGGCGGACGAACGGGAACTGGCTCCGGCCCGGTCCAGGGCACCAATTGGGCGAAGTCGTTCCCGTTCTGAAGGACCACGATTTCACCTCGCTTGGCTCTCGCGAACACCTTGGTGAAATTGCGCTTGGCCTCCGAAATCCTGATCGTTTTCATGGGACTTATGGGAGTCTCTGACGGGACTTTGTCAAGCCTTAGAGACTGGCTGATCGGTTGGTCTGCCAGCCGACCCAAATCTTCTACAGGAGGCAAGGGAGAAAGCGGAGCTGCAGACGAAAATCGGGAAGGCGAATTGCGGGAAAATGAAAGCCGGATGCGATTGCTGTGGTTCTTTTTCGCGAGTTCGCGGCTTCGCGTGAGACCTGTGTGTCGCATTGGTTTCTATCTCACCATTCCATAGACCCGGCGGCGGAGGCGTGTCGCGTAAGGGCGTCATGTGCGCAACTGGGGCGTCGCGGCTCCAGGCGCCTGATTCCCTGAGCCCACCTTATAGATAGCTGGAACGTTGGAATGGGTTTCGCGATGCCTCCGATTTTGGCTGTGCCAATGATTTGCGACTTTCGCCCGGACCGCCATGTCATCGTCACCATTTCATGACAGAATATCCACCGGTCTGTAACATGACTCTGGTGTAATTACCCCATGCCGGCGTCGGCCCACACTGCGCCGTAAGTCAAAGTCCGGTAGGAATATTCACCGAAACCAGTCAAACCGCTCCGGCGCGTTCATGCGGATCCGAACCGACTCGGACCGGGTGGGCGTTTCGGAACGCCTGTCAACCATCTCGAACTATTGTCTTCGCCGCCCTCCAACCACTATGACCGCCGATCGTTTTTGTCTATCCGACAGGCGGGGCTCGGCGTGCCCTCCGGAGCCTCGGCGAAGGAGGGCGTGCCTGTTGGCGCCATGGCGGGGTTCGGCGACCCCGCCCTACATCCGACTGCATGGATTCGGCCTAGGCCCGCCCCAGAGAAAGGCGGGTTGCAACCCGTTCGACAGGCCCCTCGACATGCTCGGGGCCTTGAGCTTGTCGAAACGGCTCAGGGCAGGCGACCCCGCCCTACGATGGATGGATCGTTGGAATGGGTCTCCAGGTTTCTCGGTTTTCCGGTTTCCCGATTTCCCGGTTTGGCCGAAACATTTTCCCGTTTTCTCGCTTTCTCGATTTCCGCTTTGCCGCCCAGTTTCCGCTTTGCCGCCCAGTTTCCGCTTTGGTCGCGTATTGCCTGCGCGGCGGCGTTGGCGGTTCTTCTCCCGCATTTGGCGGCATCCGATGCCCAGATCTCCACGCCCGGATCTTCCGGTAGCCAACCCGTTCCGCCTGCGATGACCGCCTCGTCGCCTCAATCCCAGCCGGCCGTCCCGGCGCCGGAGCCGACGCTCTTCATCCGCGAGTACCGCGTGGAAGGGGCGCGCAAGTTGCCGCGCATTGAGGTCGAGAAGGCAGTCTATCCTTTTCTCGGACCGGGGCGGACTCGGGAGGATGTCGAGCAGGCCCGCCTTTCGCTGGAGAACGCGTACCACGATTATGGATATCAGACGGTCGCCGTGAGGATACCCGCGCAAAAGGGGGAGCACGGGATCGTGCATTTGCTGGTCGTCGAAATCCCGGTGGGACGCCTGCGCGTCAAGGGCGCGCGCTATTCCTCGCCCGACAAGATCAAGTCGATGGTCCCGTCCCTGCAGGAGGGCCAGGTGGTCAATTTCAACGACGTCCCCAAGGACATCGTCGCGTTGAACCAGCTGCCCGACCGCCAGGTGACGCCGGCGCTGAAGGCCGGAGTGGCGCCCGACACCGTCGATGTCGATCTCGACGTCAAGGAGACGCTCCCGGTGCATGCCAGCCTGGAGCTGAACAACCGCAACGCGCCGAACACGACGCCGCTGCGCGTGAACGGCAACTTCAGCGCGAACAATCTGGGCCAGTCGGGCAACTCGCTGGGCCTGAGTTTCCAGGGGTCGCCGCAGGATCTCAGCCAGGTGAAGGTGTTCTCCGCCTATTACCTCTCGCGCTTCGAAGGGATCGATTGGTTCAGCCTCATGGTGCAGGGCATGAAGCAGGACAGCAACGTGTCCACGCTGGGCGACGTCGCCGTGGCCGGGCGCGGCCAGACGCTCGGGGCTCACGCGATCATGAATCTGCCCGCGGACAAGGATTTTACCCAATCGGTTTCCGTGGGAATCGACTACAAGCATTTCGACCAGAATGTGACCGTCGGTGGCAACGCCGTCGCCACGCCGATCACTTACTATCCGATCGGTGCGACCTACACGGCGACCTGGCAGGAAAAGCATTCCACCACCGAGGCGGATGTCGGCGTCACCTTCCACCTGCAAGGGTTGGGAGGCGGCTCGGCGGATTTCAACAACAACCGCTACAACGCCGATTCGAACTTCATCTACCTCCATGCCGATCTGTCGCGCACGCAGGACCTGCCGGGGGGATTCCAGATCTTCGGCAAGGCGCAGGGCCAGATCGCCGACCAGCCGCTGCTCAATAGCGAGCAGATTACCGGCGGCGGCCTGGGGACGGTGCGCGGCTATTATGAAGCCGAGGAGGTCGGCGACAACGGACTCTTCGGCACGGTCGAGTTGCGCAGCCCTTCGCTGCTCAGGTTTGTAACTGCGAAGAAGGGCGATTGGCGGGTCTACGTGTTCGCCGACGCCGGCTGGCTGACGGTGATCGATTCGCTGCCGGACCAGAAGAACCACTTTGACTTTGCCAGCTTCGGAATCGGCAGCCGGCTGCAGCTGTTGGACCACTTCAGCGGTTCGATCGATGCGGGCCTGCCCCAGCTCAAGGAGGCAGACGAAGGCGAACGATGCGCGCGTCACCTTCAAGGCCGGATTGGATTACTGAACGGAAACCGGATCACCCTTTCCCACGAATGCACACAAATACACACGAACAATGCGCCGCAGAGAACGCAAAGGGCGCAAAGAATCCGCTTCCGGGCTCTGCGATATCTGCGTTTTTTTGCGGCCAAAGAAGGCTCCTGGGCCGGGCGTTGCTGGGTGGATTGCTGGCCATCGCGTTTTCCGCTTCCGCCCAGGCATGGTGGAACAGCGACTGGACCCTGCGAAAGCAGATCACGCTCGACCCGTCGGCCGTGGGCCTGGCGATCACCGATTCGAACCGGTTCGGTGCCGGTGTTGGTGTGGCTCCCGACGGCAACTTCCGCTTCGCCAGCGCGCAGGCGGACGGGAGCGACCTGCGCTTCGATCGCCGCCGATGACAAGACTCCGCGGACCTTTCACCTCGAGAAATTCGACCCGCTGCTTAACGAGGCGATCGTCTGGGTGAAATCTGGATTTGAAGCCGGGCCTGAAGACCACGCTGTGGCTCGACTATGCCAACACCGCCTCGAAGACGGCGTA
>CAVRNM010000162.1:0-6628 GCA_963722225.1 uncultured Verrucomicrobiae bacterium | reverse complement strand
CACCATCGGACGGTGGAAACCTACGTTAACACCCTTCTCCGCGCCGGCTTTCGCCTGACGGGCCTGCTTGAGCCCCGGGCCCGGGATAACATTTCCGAGGACCGGCCTGATCTCAGGGCTGCAGCCAGAAGGCCCCCTCTCCTGGTTATCGGCGCGAGAAAACCAGCCAATCCCGACGCCGGGTAGGCGCTCCGGGCTGGAAGTCGGCGGAATCGGGCAGTATCATGAAAACCAGGTTGATGGCAGGCCTAACCATGGCGCTGGCTCCTTTTCTCGCGGCCGGAACGCTTCCGACCGAGGTGATTCCGGTGGAGGCCCTCCGGTCGCCTTTTTGCCTGGTCGCAGAATCCGTGAGGGTCAGCGCGGGCAAAGGCCTGGCGATCGTGGAGGGCGATTACGATTTCAGGTATGTGCGTCGCTATGAGCCGGCCGCCCTGCCCGACCAGATCCCCTTTTATTACGCCGTCTTCGTCCCCAAATCAGCCGACAGCCTCGAGGATTTTGCCGCGATCACCGGGGCCAAATTGCATCTTGGCTCCCTCGATTTCGTGCCGGAAGATTTCGTCCCGGTGCCGGATGCTCCCGACGCCGCGATCCAGATCGCCCCGGAGGATGCCCGGATCGTGATCCTTGTTTTCAAAGTCCCGCGCCGTCTTCTGCGCCAGCAATGCCGCCTGCATCTCAGCCATTACCAGCCGTACTATCACAGCGGGGGAAAGGCCGTGGCGGCCTTCCTGCCGTTGCTGCCTGATTTCGAATCGCTCAAGAACGAGCTCCTCTTCTCGCGAAGCGACTTCACCATCGAATTTGAGACTGTTGACGCGGTCCGGTTGCACCGGCTGTCGGTCAACCAGTTCGTCGAACAGGAGACGCCCCAGCAGGTGAGCGTCCATCCGGTGGACCGGGAGAACATCGCGTTGGAGGTGGCCGGATCGGCCGGGAAATGACGAACCAGGGTGGTTTGACTGCAGAGCCGGTTCGTGCTCGCAGACATCCACGCGCGTTTCTTTGTCGTAGGGGCGCAATCTTGTTGCGCCCTCGGAAAAGGGCGCAGCGAGACTGCGCCCCCACGGGTGAAGACCGGACATTCCACCCAAGAATGATCGAGCCCTGGGTTGCGCAGCCGCTCCTGTATTTTCGGTGTCGCCAACCGCCGGCCAGGAGGTTTTGCTGCGGATGGCGCCGTTCCGCCATCATGTCATGAAAGTGGTGCTGATCTTCTTCGTCTGGTGCCTCCTCCTCGTCCTCTGTTGGCCGCTGGCCCTGCTGGCCCTGCTCCTAGCACCGCTGGTATGGCTGGTCGCATTGCCCTTCCGCATCGCCGGCCTTTGCTTCGGCGCCATGTTTTCCCTGGTGCGGACGCTGCTCTACCTGCCGGCCCGGCTGTTGGGACCGCGCGGCCACGTTTGATCCTTTGCTTCACCCCACCCCGCCCATGAGCCCGCCCGCCCCGCTGTTCAAAGACGTCGCCTTCGTCATTTATCCGGTGAAAGACGTGAAGACCGCCCGGAGGTTCTACGAGGAAATCCTTGGACTCAAGGTTACCGCCAACTGGGACGATCAATGGGTGGAGTACGATATCGGCCAGGGCACGCTGGCGATCACCGCCGGCGACGCCACCCACACGGCCGGCACCCACGGCGCCACCATCGGTCTGGAGGTCGTGGACCTCGACGCCGTGCTGGCCTGCTTGCAGACCAGAGCCGTGCCGATCTTCAAGGGTCCGTTCGATTCCCCCGTCTGCCGCGGCGGCATTATTCGCGATCCCGATGGGAACGAGATCATGCTGCACGCGCGGAAGTGACGCGGGCCTGTTCGTTCAATCCATCTTCACCCGCGTCGTATAGAACGTCTCGGCCATGGCGTAGATCTCCTTCGGGTCGCTCATCGCCAGGGCGTCAGCGGCCAGTTGCCTGGCCTCGGTCATCTTCATGGCGCGAATCAGGTATTTCACCGCCGGCAGCAACGGGGGGGCCATGCTCAATTCGTCCACGCCGAGGCCGAGCAGCAGGGGCGCGAAGATCGGGTCGCCGGCCATCTCGCCGCACACCGCCACCGACAGGTGACTCCGGTGGGCGGCCTCCACCACCGATTTGATCGTGCGCAACACCGCCGGATGCGTCGGCTCGTAAAGGTGGGCGATGCGATCGTTGCCGCGGTCGATGGCCAGGAGGTACTGAATCAGATCGTTGGTGCCGATGCTGAAAAACTTGCAGTGGCGGGCCAGGAGGTCGGCCGTGGCCGCCGCGCTCGGAATCTCGATCATGCTGCCCACCTCAATCTGCTCGTCAAAATCCACCTTGCGCTCCCGGAGTTCGCCCTTGGCCTCCGCCAGGATCGCATTGGCGCGCGTCAGTTCATCGACGCCGCTGATCATCGGATACATCACGCGCACCCGGCCGAACGCGCTCGCCCGGAGGATGGCCCGCAACTGCTCTTTGAACAGCTCCGGGTGCTCGAGGCAGAGGCGGATCGCCCGGAAACCCAGGAACGGATTGGTCTCCTGGCGGGTCAGCCCCGGAAAGCCTTCCAGCGGCTTGTCGCCGCCCAGATCCAGCGTCCGAATCACCACGGGATTCGGCGCAAACGCCGCCACCACCGCCCGGTAGGTCGCAAACTGCTCGTCTTCGCCCGGCAGTCGCGAGGAATTCAGGTAGAGATACTCGGTGCGGAAGAGTCCGACGCCCTCCGCGTGGGAATCGCGGGCCAGGTCATTCTCCTCCACCTTCTCCAGGTTCGCCAGCAGGACGACATGCACGCCGTCCAGCGTTTCGGACGGCAGGCGGCTGGCGGTCAGGAGGCGTGATTCAAAGCTCTTCTTCTCGGTCTGAATCCGGCCATAGCGGAACAAGGTCTGCTCGGTGGGATTGACGATCACCACCCCTTCATAGCCATCAACCAGCGCCCGGTCGCCGCTACTGACCCGCGTGGTGAGGTCCCGGACTCCGACCACCGCCGGAATTCTCAGCGAGCGCGCCACGATCACGGCATGGCTCGTCTTGCTCCCCACGTCGGTGACGATGGCGATGGCCGTGCTGCGGTTGATCCCGGCGGCATCGGAAGGCGTGATGTCGTTGGCGACCACCACCCGTTTCTCCGCCAGTTCTCCCAGATGCTGCGCGGCCTGGCCCAGCAAATTTCGCAAGACCCGCTGGGCGACGTCGCGGATGTCGCCGGCCCGTTCCCGCAGGTATTCGTCGTTGATCTCGTCGAACGCCTTGACGTACCGCTGGGAAACGTTGTTGAAGCACGTTTCGATATTGGCGCCGGTCGCCTCGAATTCCCGAATCGTCTCGCCGATCAGCGCCTGATCCTCGAGCACCATCAGGTGGGCATCGAAAATCCGCGCCTCATCCGGGCCCAGATTCTGCTCCACCTCATTCTTGATCTTGGTAATCTGCTGACGGGTGGTGACGAGCCCTTGATCGAAGCGGGCAATCTCCTCGATCCGCTTGCTGGCGTCGACCTGATAGATTGGCACCTCCAAACTTGTCTGCAGATAGAGGAAGATCTCGCCATAGGCGATGCCATTGGACGCGGAGATACCCTGGACTGTGGTCTCGGTTTTCTGGCGAGGATCCATCGTGGCGATCGGACTGTTTAGCGCTGCGAAACGGGGAAGGGCGGGCGCGGGAAGCTCTTTATCCGGCCCCGGCTCCAGAGGGTCAACACGGATCTCGCAGCGGGCAGGACGAAATCCCGGGCTGCTTCATGGCCGGTCCGGCGGACGTCGGTTTTCCCCCTTGATCTAGGAGGCTGTCGGACATCCGTCCGGCCAGCCTCCTACTGGCCGTACTGTCGCCCTGGCGCAGGCGGGCAATCCGCTACGCGATCGTGGCCAGTTGCACGAAGCAAACCGCCCCCCAGGCTTCGCGTATCGTCGTGATCATCTCCGGCACGGGAGCGCCGGTCGGCACCAGTGCGAAGCAAGCGCTGCCACTGCCGCTCATTCCCGCCGCCAGCCCGAACCGGTGCCGCAGGCCCTCCAGCAAGACCGGCAGCGCGAGGAACTTTCGAAAGACCACCGGCTCCAGGTTATTAAACAGCAACTCTCCAGCGTCCGCGTCGCCCCCCATCCAAGAGGCAAGGCGCTGCTCGGCTTCCTGGGCCGCCAGATAGCTCTGCGGGGCGTCGGCTGCCATGCGCTCATAGGCCCAGGCGGTGCTCACTCCAAGACTCGGTTTGAAGACCAGCACCTTCCGCGCGCGCAGCCGGCGCGCCGCCGGATCGGGCAATGATTCGATCCGTTCACCCCGGCCCCGCATGATGAGTGGCCCGCCTTCCAGAAAGAGCGGGCAATCCGACCCGAGGCCCGCGGCCAGCGCCGCCAGCTCCGCGCGCCCGAGGTTCGCGCCGCTCAACTGGTTCAACGCCAGCAGAGCGGCCATCGCATTGCTGCTGCCTCCGCCCAGTCCTGCACCGACCGGGATGCGTTTCTCCAGTCGAAAAGCCACCGGTTCCATCCAGCCGGTCGCCCCGACAAACGCCTCCGCGGCCTTCCAGATCAGATTGTTGCCATCCAGCGGCACTTCCGGGTCGTTGCATTCCAGGCGGAATTGCCTTCCGGCCTTCGTTGTCCGCTCCCCGGTTTCCGCCATCAGATGATCCCCGAAATCCAGCGGCGCCACCACCGAGACCAAATCGTGATAGCCGTCACCTCTCCGTCCGGTGACGGCGAGAAACAGGTTGATCTTCGCCGGAGAGAAAATCGTGGCGGTTCGCGGCGGGCTCACAGGACCAAAGGTCTTAACCGCTCCGGCCCGCGAATAAACATAAAACCACTTTTCTTCTTCAGTTCATGCTCGTTCGTGTCATTCATGGTCTGCGATGGCTTGCGACCTGATCCTCGTTCTTGACGCCCCGTCCCCCCGCGAAGTCGCGCCCGTCCTGAGCCGGCTGAGCGGACACGTGCGGTGGGCAAAAATCGGTTTGGAGATGTTCAGCGCCTGTGGACCGGACTGCGTCCAGGAAGTCGCCGGCCTGGGTTTCGATGTCTTTCTGGACCTCAAGCTCCACGACATCCCCAACACGGTGGCCCGGGCGGTTGAATCGGCGGCTCGACTCCCAATCAAGATGCTCACCCTCCACACCGCCGGAGGTCGCGAGATGGTGCGACGGGCGGTGAGGGCCCGGCAGGAGTGGGCCCCCGAGTTGCTGCTGCTCGGCGTGACGGTGCTGACTTCATTGGGCGAACAGGACCTTCGCGAGGTGGGCGTCGGCGCCACCCCCGAGGCCCAGGTGCTGCGTCTCGCCCAGCTGGGAGTGGAATGCGGCTTGAGCGGCCTGGTCTGCTCGCCGCTGGAAATCAAGCCGCTGCGCAACCGGTTGCCACCGTCCGTGAAGCTCGTGGTGCCCGGCATCCGGCCTGCCGGGGTGGGAGCCGGCGACGACCAGACGCGGGTGATGACACCCGGGGAAGCCGCGCGCGCCGGCGCCAACTTCATTGTCGTGGGCCGCCCGATCTTCAAGGCGTCCGATCCGGCCGCGGCCGCCGCCGCGATCCTCGCCGAACTCGGAGGTAACGGCTGAAAGACTGAAGGACTCAAGGGCTGGATCAACCCGATCGTCCGTTGCCAACATCCTTTTCTCCCGTTCAGTTTTTCCTCTTTCCGCCCTTCAGCTTTTCCGTCCTTCCGCCTTTCCCCATGAGCCGCACCGCCGCCATCCTCCTCGCTGCCGGGAAGGGTCGCCGCATGCAGGTTGCCGCCGCCGACAAGATCCTGGCGCCCCTGGCGGGCCGCCCGGTTTTCGCCCACTCGGCAGCCGCGTTCGTCGCAAGCGGGGTGGCCGATTTTTATGTGATCGTCTACCGGGACGCGCGCCAGTCTCTCGAACTCTCCTGTTATGCGCCGACGCCGGCGCTCTTTGTCAAAGGCGGCATCGAGCGCCAGGATTCCGTGGCCAACGCCCTGGCAGCGCTGCCCGACGACATCCGCCACGTGTTCATCCACGACTGCGCCCGACCGCTGGTCCGGCCCGCGCAGCTTTCCGCCCTGCTGCGGATGGTGCGCCGGGATGACGCCGCGGCCCTGGCCCACCGCGTGGTCGACACCATCAAGCAAATCGCCGGCCCGCATTTGCCCGCGGGGCCGGTCCGGTCCCGGGTGCTGGCGCGGGCGCGAACCACCACCCTGGATCGGGCCCGGCTCTGGGCGATGGAGACACCGCAGGTGTTTGCGCGCGATCTCATCGTGCGCGCCTATGCCCAGGTGCAACGCCGCCGCTGGCGCATCACGGATGACGTCCAGGCGGTCGAACGTCTTGGCGCGCGGGTGAGTCTGCTGGAAAATCCCCATCCGAACCCGAAGCTCACGGCCCCGGCGGACCTGGCTTACCTGGAATTCCTCTTGAATCGTGCAGAACCATCGTTCGCCTAACACTCAATCCCGATGCCCTACCGAATCGGCCATGGTTATGATATCCATCGTCTCGTCGCGGGCCGCCCCTTCGTGCTCGGCGGCGTCCAGTTTGACACCGACTACGGCCTTGATGGCCATTCTGACGCCGACTGCGTGACCCATGCCATTTGTGACGCACTGCTCGGCGCGGCCGGGCTGCCTGACATCGGCCATTTCTTTCCGACGACAGACCCCGCCTACGAAAACATCAATTCCCAGCTTCTGCTCCA
>CAVRNM010000161.1:0-40813 GCA_963722225.1 uncultured Verrucomicrobiae bacterium | reverse complement strand
ACCCATGGCTGTCCAGTTAAGGAGCTGATTTGATTTCGTAATGATTTGTCTCAAGGCAAATAGCGTCACCGAGATGGTGTCCTCGACATGGTTTAAAAAGGCGGAATCCGCGCCATTCTGGCGCGGAAATGAATCTCCCTCCCACCGTTTTCGCTCAGGTTCTCACCGGCCTCGACCCAAAGGAACTGACGCGCGCGGCGGCGAAGTTTCCGATGCCGCGGGCGTCCCGGTCGCTGACGGTCCACGATCATTTCGCGGCGATGGTCTTCGCCCAGTTGACCTATCGCGAGGGACTGCGCGGCATCGTGGCCTGTCTGGGATGTCGTTCGCAACGCACCTACCACATGGGCATCCGGGGCCGGGTGACGCGCACGAACCTGGCCTACGCCAACGACAATCGAGACTGGCGGGTGTTCGCAGAGGTCGCCTTCGTGCTCATGCGTCGAGCTGGCGGTTGTACGGGGACTCTCCGTTCGAACTGGGCTTGGAAGCGGACCTGTTCGCCTTGGACGCGACCCTGATCGAGTTGAGCGTGGCGCTGTTTCCCTGGGCCCGCTGGCAGAAGGATCAGGCATCGGTGAAGCTCAACGTGCTGCTGGATCTGCGGGACGTCACCGGCTTCGTCAAGGCCTCGGTCGGCGAGGTCTACAGCACACTCTACGAGGCGGGCCTGCTCGTGCTGATCGTGATCACCCTTTTCCTGCAGGACTGGCGGGCCACGCTGGTCCCGGCCACCACCGTGCCGGTGACGATCATCGGCGCCTTCGCCGGCATGGCGCTGCTGGGTTTCACCGTCAATCTGCTCACCCTCTTCGCCATCGTGCTGGCCATCGGCATTGTCGTCGACGACGCGATCGTCGTGGTTGAGGGCGCGGCCAAGCACATCGAGCGCGGCAAGACGCCGAAGCAGGCCAGCATGGACGCCATGGGCGAGCTGTTCGGCCCGATCATCGGCATCACGCTCGTGTTGATGTCGGTGTTCCTGCCGCCGGCGTTCATGCCCGGCATCACCGGCCAGATGTACCGCCAGTTCGCCCTCGTCATCGCGGTGACGGCCATCATCAGCGCGGTGAACGCGGTCACCCTCAAGCCGACGCAGTGCGCGCTCTGGCTGCGCCCGCACGACCCGCACCACCGGAAGAATCTCGTCTTCCGCGCCTTCAACGCCGTCTACGATCCGACCGAGCGGTTTTACGTCGGGGTCATCCGCCGGATGGTGCAGCGGAGCGGACTAATGGTGGCGGTGGCGCTGGTTCTGGTCGGTCTGGCCGGGTGGGGGCTGACGAAGATCCCCACCGGGTTTATCCCGACCGAGGACCAGGGATACCTGATGATCTCGGTGCAGCTGCCCGATGGCGCCGCCCTGCAGCGCACGGAACGGGTCATGGACGACATCGTGCGCCTGGCCCGCGAGGTCCCGGGAGTGGAGACCGCTCTGGTCATCGGCGGCATCTCGCCTCTGGACAACAGCGCCTCCCTCGCCAACTCCGGCATCGTCTACCTCATCCTCCAGGACTGGGGCGTGCGCGGCAAGGGCGAGGACCTCCGTTCCATCTACCTGAATCTCACGCGCAAACTGGCCACGGTGCAGGACGCCGCCACCATGGTCCTGGTTCCTCCGCCGATCTCGGGACTGGGCCTGTCGGGCGGCTTCCAGATGCAGCTCGAGCTGACCGATGGCAGCAACGACTACGGCCGGCTGCAACAGGCCGCCGACGCCCTGGTTGCGGCGGCCAGGGCCGATCCCGCCATCCAGATGGCCTTCACGCCGTTCCGCGCCCAGGTGCCCCAGATCGCGGTGCGGGTCGACCGCGACCATGCGCAGTCGATGGACGTGGCCGTGGGCGATGTCTATGACACCCTCCAGACGTATTTGGGATCTAGTTACGTCAACCTCTTCACCCGCTTCGGGCACAACTTCATGGTGTTCGCGCAGGCCGATGCGAAGCACCGGCTGACGGCCGACGACCTCAAGGGCTACTACGTGCGAAGTCAGGCCGGTCAGATGGTCCCGCTCGGCGCCGTGGCTGACATCCGCACGACCCAGGGGCCGTCCGTCATCTCGCTCTACAACCTCGTCCCCTCGGCCACCATCAACGGGGCGGTGGCGGACGGCTACAGCTCCGGCCAGGGGCTGGCGGCGATGGAGACGCTGGCCAAACGCACGCTGGGTCCGGGGATCCAGTACGAATGGACCGCGATGTCGTACCAGGAAAAGCTGGTCGGCAGCTCCACCTACTTCGTCTTCGCGTTGGGCCTCCTGCTGGTCTACTTTGTGCTCGCGGGCCAGTACGAGAGTTGGATCACGCCGGCCGCCGTCATCCTGGCGGTGCCGCTGGCCCTGTTGGGCACGGTGGCGGTGCTGCTGCCGCTGCACGTGGCGAACTACATTTACGTCCAGATCGGCCTGGTCCTGCTCATCGCCCTGTCTGCGAAGAATGCGATCCTCATCGTCGAAATGGCGCGCGAGGGCCGGGCGGCGGGCAAGAGCATCCTCGACGCCACGATCGAGTCGGCGCACCTCCGTTTCCGTCCGATCCTGATGACATCATTTGTTTTCATCCTGGGGGTCCTGCCGCTGGTGCTGGCCAGCGGCGCCGGCGCCTCGGCGCGCAAGTCGCTCGGTCTTGCCGTCGCTTCGGGCATGCTTGCCTCGACCTGCCTCGCCGTGCTCTTTGTGCCGACGTTCTACGTGGTGCTGCAGCGTTTCGCGGAGCGGCGGGCCGCCCGGAAGCAGCGTCAACGGCCACCGTGACCCTCGGTGCCGGCGGCTAGCGTGGATTTCAGATGCCGGCGTTGGCGAACGCCGTGAAAACCATGTTCACTGCCACCGAGGCCAGGAGCAGACCCATTATGCGGCTGAGCACGTTGGCGCCGGATTTCCCGAGCAGCCGCATCAGCGGGACCGCGGCGAGCAGCAGGCCAAGCGTCATCGCCAGAACCACCGCCAACACCAGCGCCGTGCCGGTCTGGTTCATCAGGTTAAACCGGTGGTTGTCCGTCAATACCACCGCCGCCAGCATCGAACCCGGCCCGGCGATCGAGGGCATGGCCAACGGGAACACCGCGATGTCGTGGCCTTCCTCTTCCGTCGCGAAATGGGCGCCGGGATTCTTGAAGACCATCGAGAGCGCGAACAAGAACAGGACAATGCCTCCGGCGATCTGGAACGATTGCAGCGGAACGTGCATCGCCTCCAGCAGGTATTGGGCGAAATAGATGCAACTCAGGAGCAGCCCCAGCGAAATCAAGATGGCCCGCGTCGCCACCCGGCGGCGAGCCGACTGCGACAGTCCGGCCGTCAAGGCCAGAAACAGCGGCACCGTGCCGACTGGATCGATCGTGACCCACAGCGTCACGAAATCGAGGATGATGTGATTCGTTCTCATGTTCGGATGTCGCGGGCTGGCCGTTCTGCGCCGCCCGGGCGGGAGCAGCCGGGTCGGGCCAGCCGGCTCACGGCGCGGACGGCGCCCCGTGGGCTCGACTGAGGGTGGCCTTGAACTTGTTGGCGGTTTCGGTGATCGCCTTGCGGGCCGCGGCGGTTGGTGTCACCATGGCCGTGAAGTCCATCGCGTTGGGCGCCTGCGTGGTCAGGAAGGCCGCGAGCAGCTCGCCCGTCTGCGAATCGGTGATTTCTCCGGCCAGGGTCACCGAGCCCATGAAGGAGCCTTTGCCGCCGGTCCCGCCCTTGCCGAGGTTCAGCGCGAGGCCGACCGGCACCAGGTGGGTCGCCGTGGACAGCAGCGGCTTGGTCAGCTCCATATCCACGAGCGTGAACTTCAGGCGCAGCACGCCGGCCGCCGGCTGATCGACGACGGCAAAGTCGGGCGGCAGCACCCGCCGGAACTCGGTGCCGACAAACCGGGCCGTCTCCTGCCGCGCTGGCTCGTCGACGCCCTTCCAGGCGGCGTCGGCGCCGCTGTAGACGGCCACGGGCTCGATCAGAAACTGCGTGTATCGCCGGAAGGCGGCGCCGTCCTTGACATACACTTGGCTCAGGGGAAACCGTTGGTCCGCCGCCAGGTGGTCCGCCTCCTTGAGGTCGGAATATTTGCTGCTACTGGAAGTGCCGGCACATCCCGCGAGCAGCAGAGTCAGCGCCAACGACAGCATGACGTTTGAGAACTTGGTTTTCATCGGTAGTCGGGGAAGACATTCTTGGGGGTTTCACCTTCGCCACGGGGGGTAGCCAATTGATGCCAAGCCGGCGGTGGCGGGCCAGCGAAAAAGAAGGGGGAGGAAGTGACCGGAGAGTCGTTCTGGAGTTAACGGCGTCATTTCTCTCCTAGCAGCCTGTCGGTCTTCCCGCCCTCCAGGCTGCTAGCCCGCAGATTTCACACGCAGAATGGAGCCCTCGTGCAAGCTGTATGTTGGAGACGCGACGCCCCCGTCGCGTTTTCGAGGGAATGACGCGACGGGGGGCGTCGCGTCTCCATGAAATATCCGCTCTAGGGAAATCAGCACCTGGCGTCAGGCTGCGGCGGGCGGGCGCGAGGGAAGCCTGGGCGATCCGGCAAGTTCGCCGTTGCCTGGAGGCAGGCGAGCGGCCACGTTGTCCGCCCATGGGTGCCGCCGCCAAGACCGCTGAAATTCTCGACCGTTTCTCCCTGCCGGATGCGGCGGGTCACTTCGGTCCCTATGGCGGGGTGTTTGTGCCGGAGACGCTGATGACCGCGCTGGAGGAACTCAGTGCGGCTTACGCGGCCGCGAAGGCGGACCCCGGGTTCCAGGCCGAGCTGCGCCAGCAGTTGCGCGACTATGCCGGCCGGCCGACGCCGCTCTACTTTGCGGCGCAGCTGACGCGGCATTGCGGCGGCGCCCGGATTTATCTGAAGCGCGAGGATTTGCTCCATACCGGGGCGCACAAGATCAACAATGCGCTCGGCCAGGCGCTCCTCGCCCGCCGGATGGGCAAGCGGCGCATCATCGCCGAGACCGGCGCCGGGCAGCACGGCGTCGCCACGGCGGCCGTCTGCGCGAAATTCGGATTTGAGTGCGTGATCTACATGGGCGCGGTCGACATGGCGCGCCAGGCGCTGAACGTCTTTCGCATGCGTCTGATGGGCGCCGAGGTGCGCGGCGTCGAGGCGGGCCAGCAAACCCTGAAGGAGGCGATCAACGAGGCGATGCGCGACTGGGTGACGAACGTGCGCACGACGCACTACATTCTCGGCACGGCGTATGGCGCGCACCCGTATCCGATGATGGTGCGGGATTTTCACCGGGTGATCGGCCTGGAGGCGCGCGAGCAGATTCTGGCCCGGGAGAACCGGCTGCCCGACGAGCTCATCTCGTGCGTCGGCGGCGGCAGCAATGCGATCGGGCTGTTCTTCGATTTTCTGGAGGATCCGGCGGTCCGGCTGGTGGGCGTCGAGGCGGGCGGACGGGGCATCCGTCCGGGCGAGCACGCCGCGCGCTTCGCCGGCGGAAGGCTGGGGGTGCTGCAGGGCTGCAAGACTTTCCTGCTGCAGAATGCCGACGGGCAGATCGATCCGACGCATTCCGTGAGCGCCGGGCTCGACTATGCGGCGGTGGGACCGGAGCACGCCTTCTATCGGGACCGGGGACGCATCGAGTTCGGGTATGCCACGGACGACGAGGTGCTTGAGGTCTTCCGGCTGTGCTCGCGCCTCGAGGGCATCATTCCGGCCCTGGAATCGACGCATGCGCTCGCCTGGGCCCTGAAGCGGGCGCGGGAGCTTGGCCCGGACCGGGTGATCGTGGTCAACCTTTCCGGCCGGGGCGACAAGGATGTGCAGCAGGTGGAGCAGCTGGTGAAAACGCAGACTTGAAGGCTCAAGTTCCAGGCACCAAATCCCAAGGAATGCCGAATGAAAGAAAACCCAGAGATCTGGAAGAACGTACGAGTGAATTCGCAGTCCAGGTGCGTTTCTTTGTCCGTTCCTTGCCCAGGACCATCTGCAATTGTGAAGACGTCAAACAACTGGTGAGATCCTCTGGTTCAGTGGCCGCCAATTATATTGAGGCTAATGAAGCGTTGAGCGACAGGGATTTCCTGGTCCGAATCAAGATCTGCCGCAAAGAGGCGAAAGAAAGCGGACGGTGGCTGCGTCTTCTTGACATCGGAAAGGATCCGAGGCTGGCATTCAATCGCGATGCCTTGGTGCAGGAGGCCCATCAGTTGATGCTCATCTTCAACGCAATCGTCCGGAAGAAAGGCGGTTGATGATTCGGTTTTCCTTGTGAATTGGACTTTGGAACTTGGGATTTGATCTATGAAAAGCATGACCGGCTATGGACGGGCGGCGGCAGCGCTCGGGGAATTCACGCTCACGGTGCAGGTGAGCTCGGTTAACCGGAAGACGCTGGATCTTACGGTCAGGCTCCCGCGCGAGTGGGAGGGCGGACTCGAAGCGGAAGTGACCGCCGAGGTCCGCCGGTCAGTCGTCCGCGGCAAGGTGCACGTCGAGGTGGAGCTGACCGGGAAAGAGCGCGGCTCCGAGTCAGCGTGGAGCGACGAAGGGGTCGCCCAGACTCTCGACCGGCTCCGGGCGCTGGCGGAGCGACGGGGGATTCCGTTCCAGGTGACGACCGATCTGCTGTGGCGCATCGCCAGCGACGAGCGGCAGCCGCTGGAACGGCCGACCGCGGAGGCGGGGCGTCCCGTTCTGTTGGCGGCGCTGGGTGAAGCGTTGGCAGCATTCGTCGCCATGCGGGCCCGGGAGGGGGCCGCGCTGCAGGCGGACCTGCTGAACCGCCTGGCGACGCTGCGCAGCCAGGTCGATGCGGTGGCGGCCCAGGCCCCGCAGGTGACCGGGCAGTTCCGCGAGCTGTTGTTCAAGCGCCTGCGCGAGGCCGGGCTTGAGCTCGAACTGGCTGACGAACGCGTCCGCAAGGAAGTCGCGCTGTTCGCCGACCGGTGCGACATCAGCGAGGAACTGACGCGGTTGCGCAGTCATCTCGACCAGCTCGACCAGCTCCTCCGGAGCGGGGGGAGAGCGGCCGGAAAGCGGAGTTCATTCTGCAGGAAATCGGCCGGGAGAGCAACACGATCGGCAGCAAGGCGAACGATCTGGCGATCGCCAAGGTTGTGATCGATTTGAAGAACGAACTGGAGCGCGTGCGCGAGCAGGTCGCCAACATTGAGTGAAATCACCGGCACATGTGAAGGTGGGCACGGCCGCGGGCTGGCACTTCTGGCTGGTGGCAGGAGTGCTGGCGGTCGTCGTGGCCGGTGAACTGGCGGCCCAGGCCATCGGCGGAGCGGCGGGAGCCGGCGCCTGGGGATGGCTGGCGCTGTTGGGCGCCGGCGGCTGGGTCGTGGGGCTGGTGTGGCGGGAACGGGTGGGAGTTGGGCGGGCGTGGTCGTGCTGCGTTTGGGTGATGGTGATGAGCCTCCTCGCCATGCGGCTCGCCCTGCGCAACGGGTTTCTGTTCGGCCGGATCGAGTTCCCCGGGGCCCAGCCTCTGTTCTTTGCCCGGGTGCCGCTGAGTGTGCCGTTGCTGTGGTGGCTGGCGCTGGGCGGCGGTTTTCTGGTCGTCGAGGGATTGTGGGGCGAATGGCGTGCGGGCGTCTCCACGTTGACTGCCCTGGTGTCGGCACAGATGGCGCTGATGATCCTCCCGGTGGTTGGCCGCGTCCGCGGCTACTGGCGGTGGCCGGCGGAGTCGACGGGCCCGCCGCCGGCAGGCGGAGCCGTCCTGGGGGTGCCGCTGAAAGCGCTGGCGGCCTGGTTCATCCTCAGTATCGCCCTAGCGTTCGGCCTGGTGATCATGGGCGACAACTGGAGTTCGCCCGAGGCGCGCTCCCGGCGCCAGGCTTGGGCGCCCGCCGCGGTTCTGCTCGCCCTCACGGTCGTCTGTTTTGGAGCGAACCTGTTGAGCGGGCTCTGGCTGCCGGCGGCGTTCAGCGCGGCCAATGCCGTGCTTTTTGGCGCGATCGTCGTCTGGTACCTGCGAGACGGCGGGGCAAGAAAACCGTGAGGCGTCAGCCCGGCCAGCCGGGACAGCCGTCACTTCGAGGATGCGTCTGGCTGGCGCAGGGAATGGAGCAGATAAATGACGACGCCGACGCAGATCCCGGAATCAGCCACGTTGAACGTGGGGTAGATGTAGCTGCCGAAATGAAAGTCCAGAAAATCGATCACGTGCCCGTAGCAGAGCCGGTCGAGCAGGTTGCCCAGGATGCCTCCGCAAAGCAGTCCAAAGCTGATTTGCACGATCCCCGTCCGGAGACCGAGCTGGCGCCGCCAGGCATAAATCGCGACCAGGGTCGCCACCGCCAGCAATGCCAGGGCCGTGCTGCGGCCGCTGAACAGGCTCCAGGCGGCCCCGGTGTTCCCGACATTCACCAGGTTGAAGAAGCCTTCGACGACGACGATGTTTCCCGGGAAACCGTACGTGGGAAAAGGCAGGCGCGCGCAGATCCAGGTCTTGCTGACCCGGTCGAGCAGGAGCACGGCGGCCGCCAGGATCAGGAGCCAGCGGTACGCCAGGATGCGTACAAACCGCGGGCGCGGCGCGGAGGCGGCGGACCGCGGGGCGGGCGGCGGGGCCGCCGGGCCAGGCGGGGTGGGCATCATTCTTCGGGTTCTTCTTCGACGATCTTGCCGCCTTCTTCGGTGGTGGTATCGGCGAAAATGCCCGCACGCTGGA
The DNA here is from genome assembly GCA_963722225.1 of uncultured Verrucomicrobiae bacterium. GTDB lineage: Bacteria > Verrucomicrobiota > Verrucomicrobiia > Opitutales > Opitutaceae > Fen-1467. Next base: position 32,194 of record CAVRNM010000161.1, on the reverse strand, counting down.
TGGAGCGGTGCTTGGTCTTTTCCAGTTCCTTCTGAGCCTCGGCGGAATAGCGGGTGAACGGCACCACCAGCAGGCGGTCTTTGCCGATCGGTTTGCCGGTAAGCTCGCAAACTCCATAGGTGCCGTCACGGATGCGCTTGATGGCCGCTTCCACCTCTGACAGCGCATCCTGCTCGCTCGAAACCAGGCTGAGGGCGAAATCGCGGTCAAAAGTATCAGTGCCGGCGTCGGCCATGTGCTGACCGTAGCCGGAAAGGTCGCCGGCATCTTCCTTGGCGGAACGCTTGAGGGTCTCCTCGGAGTGTTGCCCCAGGGACTCGAGCACATGGTGGCGGAGGTCGATCAGCAACCGGTAGAAGCGGCGGAATTTTTCAGGCAGCTTTTCGGCGATATCCTCTTCCGCCGGGGCTTTCCCGGCCTTGCCGGGGTTGAAGCCGAGAATGTCGGCGAGGGAGGCCGCCTTGATGTGGTTGGGAATGGGCGGACGGCTGGAGGCTTTCAGGGCGGATTCGGCCTTCGCGGATTCGTTGGCGGGCTTGCCGCTGGCGACCCCGGCCGGCGTCGCCTTCTTCTCATTTCTTTTCGCGATCTCCCGCACCTCATCGAGACTGAACGCGATCGGCTTGGCCGTCTTGCGTTCGAGGATGCGGCGTTTGAGATCGTCCGACTTCGTGGATTTCACGGCGGCGACCGGGACCTTGGGCGCCGGGGCGGGCTTGGCCGGAGAAACCTTCTTCACCGCCGCGGCGGGTTTCCCAGCGGGTTTGGCAGGCTTCTTGGCGGAGGCGGACTTTTGTTTCTTGGCCATGACAGGGGAGGAGGTTAGCGGTGAAAAGGATCAGGGATGGAGGGCCTCGCTGCACCGCGGGCAGATTTCGCCAAACGCGGTGGGCTGGAGCGCGGGCACCCAGCGCCAGCAACGGGGACAACGGGCGAAGCCCCGTTCGCGCGCGGGAATGACGTCAATGGTGCAGGGCTGATCGGAGGCGGCCTCGAGGACTTCAGCGTGGGAGACGTTCAGTAATTCGGCCAGTTCGGCCTGATGCTTGAGGACCGCCGAGAAGACTTGGCCGTCTCTTCCGGTAATCCTGACCGTGGCGTCCAGCGACTTCCCGATGACCCCCTGTTGTCGCAACGACTCCAGCCGGGTGTTCGCGTCAGAGCGCAGCCCGAGGATCAGTTGTTCAAATTCCTGGGCCAATCCGGCATCCGTCCATTCGGCCGGCGCGGCCGGCCAGTCCTGCCAATGGACCGACCCTTCGGCAAACTCGGTTCCTGCCGTGGCGAACGACCAGACTTCGTCCGCGGTGAAGGTGATGATCGGGGAGAGCACGCGGACGAGCGTGTGCAGGATGTGGTGCAGGGCCGTCTGGGACGAGCGGCGGAGTGGATGACCGGCACCCAGCGTGTACAGCCGGTCCTTCAGGATGTCGTGATAGGTGGCCGAAAGCGTGACCGCACAAAACTGGTTGCAGAGCTGATACACCCGGTGGAATTCGCAGGCCTCGTAGGCGGCCGTGCACAGGCGGAGCAATTCGGCGGTCTGGTGCAGGGCCCAGCGGTCGAGCGCATCTCATCCTGGCCGACCGGCACCGCGTGGAGCCCAGGCTGGAAATCGAAAAGGTTGGAGAGCTGGAACCGGAAGGTGTTGCGGAGCAGGCGGTAGGTCTCGCCGACATGCGACAGGATCTCCTTGGAAATCGGGATGTCGTCGCGGAAGTTCTGCGACGAGATCCACAGCCGCATGACGTCGGCGCCGTAATCGGCGATGTACGAGTCGCTGGTCTGGGGTTTTTCGTAGGAGTTGCTCTTGGAGATTTTCCGGCGCTCCTCGTCGACGATGAAACCGTGGGTGAGGACGGCCTGGTAAGGGGCGCCGCCACAGGCGATCACGCCGGTCCAGAGCGAGGATTGAAACCAGCCGCGATGCTGATCGCTGCCTTCGAGGTAAAGGTCGGCCGGCCACCGGGAGCCGCCGACGCCCCGGCGCAACGTGGCGATATGGGTCGAGCCGGAATCGAACCAGACGTCGAGGGTGTCCCGGCCGGGCGTGAGTTCGGAAGGCGCCGGCCAATCGGCCGGGAGTTTCAGGCCGGCGAGGAGGTCCGCTGGCGCGGTGCCAAACCACAGGCGGGTTCCCTGCGTCTCGACCCGGTCGGCGATCGCCCGAACGACTCCCGCATCTAGGTACGCCTGCTGCCGGTGGTCATAGAACGCGGGGATGGGCACGCCCCACGAACGCTGCCGGCTGATGCACCAGTCGGGCCGAGATTCGACGGCGTTGCGGATGCGGGCCTCGCCCCACGCCGGGATCCATTGGACCTTTCCGATCGCCGCGAGGGCGGCCTGGCGGGCTCCGCTCTGGTCGAGCGAAACGAACCACTGGTCGACCGCGCGAAAAACGATGGGCGTCTTGGAACGCCAGCAGTGCGGATAGCTATGGGTGAGATTCTGCTTGGCCAACAGCGCGCCGGCCGCCGCCAGTTTCTTCAACACGGCGACATTGGCGGGCGAGGTGCGCTTCTTGGCCAGATCATCGACGGATTCGAGCGTCGTCAGGCCGACCAGGTCGGCCGGGATCCGCCCATCGTCCAGGTAACGGCCGTCGCCGCCGACGGGGCAGTAGATTTCCAGCCCGTATTTGAGGCCGGTGAGGTAATCGTCGTAGCCGTGGCCGGGCGCGGTGTGCACGCAACCCGTGCCGCTGTCGGTGGTGACATAGTCCGCCAGCACGACGGGCGCCGCGCGGTCGATGAACGGATGCCGGCTTTGGAGTCCCTCCAAAGCCTTACCGGGGAATTCCGCCAGAATCGACGGCGGATCGTCGCGCGGGCCGGGCGATTTCCCGCCGGCAGCCATATCGGCAGGGCCCATCGCCGTCGGTTTATCATCGCCAATTTCCCGCACAAAAGTCGGCAGCAGGGGTTTTGCGACAATATACCGCCCCGCCCGGATTCCGTGCAGTTCGGCGAGCACATACTCCACGTCCGGATGCACGGCGATGGCCAGGTTCGCGGGCAACGTCCAGGGGGTTGTGGTCCAGATGACCAAGAAGATCGGTTGCTCCGCAGGAAGAGAAAGTTTCCGCGCCTCCGCAGGAGGAAGCGGAAACTTGACCCAGATCGACGGGCTGACGTGGTCTTGGTATTCGATCTCCGCCTCGGCCAGCGCCGTCTCGAACGGGATGGACCAGTAGACCGGTTTCTTGCTGCGATAGACGAGGCCTTGTTCAATGAAGGCGGCGAACGTGCGCAGGATATCCGCCTCGAACGCTGGAGCCTTGGTCTTGTATTCGTGCTTCCAGTCCGCGAGCACGCCGAGGCGCTGAAACTGCGCCCGTTGCCGGGCAATCCAGGTTTCGGAGAATTCATCGCACAGCTGACGTAGTTCAGTGGTGGTGACCGATTGTTTCTTCGCCTGCAGTTCGCGCGTCACCTTCTGCTCGATGGGCAGGCCATGGCAGTCCCAGCCGGGTACATACGGCGTCCGGAAGCCGCGGAGCGACTTGTAGCGAAGGATGATGTCTTTCAGCGTCTTGTTGAGCGCGTTCCCAATGTGCACATCGCCATTGGTGAAGGGGGGGCCATCGTGCAGCACGAAAACCGGCGCGTGGGCGCGTTGTTCCTGCAGTGCGTCATAGAGCCGGAGTTTCTCCCAGTGCGCCATCCGGGCGGGCTCCCGCTGCACGAGATTCGCCCGCATCGGGAAATCCGTTCTGGGCAGTTGCAGCGTGTCTTTCAGCTCTTGCGCCATTCTGGAAAAAGCGCGTGAGGCTACTCCAAGTCCCCCCTGAGTCAAGGGAAGAGGAACCCCTTTGGACTACTCCGGCGCAATCGCGAGGTTTTTACGGAAAACCCGAGCGGCCGGATGGTTACCGGATCATCCCAGCCCGCGCCGGCCAGAGCCGGCACCGCCGGTTAACGGGCCGGGCCGGATAGATATTGAGCGGAGACCTCGGCCAGCCTCCCGCCGGCGACGATGCAGTTGGCCAGCGAGATGCCGTCGCGGACGTGGCCGCCGATGAACAGCCCGGCGTACTGGGCTTCCGCCCGGGTGATGGCGTCAAGAAAACGCTCGTAGCCGAGGTTGTACTGCGGGATGGCGTGCGGCCAGAATGTCGCGTGGGAGAAAACGGGATCGCCCTGCCCGCCGAGCAGTTCGCGCAGGTCGGCCAGCACGCGGGGGCGCAACGCCTCCGGCGCCAGCCGGGCGAGGTCGGGTTGGCGGGTGCCGCCCACGTAGACAGTCAGGGCGACGTGGCCGGCCGGCGCCCGCTGGGGAAAGAGCGAGGAAGAGAACAACACCCCGAGCACCGACCGGCCTTCGACCGCGGGGACGAGCGCACCGAATCCGTCCAGCGGATGGGCGACCTGGTCGCGGCGGAACCCGAAGAACCACGAGGCCACAGGAGGGTACTCGACCTGTTCGAGCAGCGCCAGCGGCCGGTCGCCGGAAGAACCGAGGGACAGTTGAGCCAGTGCCGCGGCGGGCACCGCCAGCACGACGGCCTCGAACTCGTCCGTGCCGGCCAGGCCGTCGTGGCGGCTGACCAGCTTCCACGGCCGGCCGGGCGCGAGGCTGACCACGGCGGTCCGGGTGCGAATGGCGGCGGTGGGAAGTGCGGCGGCGAGCGCGGCGGGCAGGGTTTGCAGGCCGCGGGCGAAGGACACAATCCGCGCGACGGCCTTTTCCCCCCGGGCGCGCCGGGCCCGCATCGCGGCGATCTGGCCGAGGATCAGCGAGCCATGGGTCTGGGCGGCCTCCCACAGCTTGGGAAAGGCGTGTTTCGTCGAGAGCTGCTCAGGATCCCCGGCGTAAATCCCCGCGACCAGCGGATTGATGGCATAGTCAACGATCTCCTGGCCGAAGTGGTCGCGGACCAACGCCGCGAGGCTCAGATCGGCCGGGCCGGCCCGGACGCGGCCCAGCGGCTCGGCGAGAATCCGCAGCTTGGTGCGCAGCGAGAACAACGGGGTCGAGATCAGCTGGTGCGGCCCCAGCGGGACCGGCACCAGGCGCCCGCCGCGCACCAGGTAACGGTTCCTGGCCGCCGGCGCCGCGTAGTGGCGCTCCGCCTGCAGCCCGAGTTCGGCCACGAGCGCATCGAGGGGCGCCGACTCCATCAGCGAGTTGGGCCCGTGCTCCACCAGCCAGCCGTCGCGCGCCATCGTCGAAACCGCGCCGCCGAGGCGGTCCGACTGTTCGAAGACGGTGACCCGGTGACCCCGGGCGTGCAGCTTCCAGGCGGCGGTGAGCCCCGTGACGCCGCCGCCGACGACGGCGATTCTGTATTCATTCGATAGAGACGAGTGGGACATGGGGAGCTAGGGGGGGAATCGAGGGTGGGGGCGGAAGGCGATGGCCGGCCGGCGGGGGGCGCTTGTCCATGCTAGTTTTTCCAGTTGACCACGGTGGAGACGAGGGCGGCCACGCAATCCAGGCTGGCATCGGGCCGGATGCCGTGGCCGAGGTTGAAGATATGTCCCGGGCGGTCGCGCATCGTCTCCAGCAGGCGCCAGGTCTCGTCGCGAACCGCGAGCGGCGTGGCGCCCAGGAGCGCCGGGTCGAGGTTGCCCTGGAGCGCGACGCGGATCTTCTGGGCGCCCAGGGAGTCGTGGGCCGCGGCCAGGTCGACGGTCGAGTCCACGCTGAGCACGCGCGCGCCGCTGGCGGCCTGGGCGGCGAGATGGCCCGCGGTGCCTTTCCCAAACAGAATGACGGGGAAATCCGCCGGCAGCGCGGCGACAACCCGGCGGATCCACTGCAGCGACGCGGACTCGTAATCCGGCCCGGCGACGAGCCCGCCCCACGTGTCAAAAATCTGGATCGCATCGACGCCGGACTCGATCTGCAGCCTGAAATAGTCGATGAGGGCGGCGGAGAGTTTTTCGAGCAGCGCGTTGAAGAAGTCGCGATCGGCGCGGAATAATTCGCGGGCGCGCGGAAAATCGTCGGAACCGCCGCCTTCGAGCATGTAGCAGGCCAGCGTCCACGGGGAGCCGCCGAAACCCAGCAACGCCGTCTGCTCGCCCAGCCGGCGGCGCAGCAGGCGGAGCGCGGTGGCGACGTAGCGGAGCTGGTCCCGGACGTTTTCGGGCGAGAGCCGGTCGAGCTGGGCGCGCGTCTCGAGGCGGAATTCCATCGCGATGCCGCCCTCCTCCTTGAAGTGATAGCCCTGGCCCAGCGCCTCCGGCAGCACGAGGATGTCGGAGAAGAGGATGGCGGCATCGAGCGCAAAGCGCCGGAGCGGCTGCAGCGTCACCTCGGCCGCCAGTTCCGGCTGGCGCACCATCTCGGCGAACGAATGACGGGCTTTGAGGTCGCGGTACTCCGGGAGGTAGCGACCCGCCTGCCGCATGATCCAGACCGGGGGACGGTCGAGCGGGCGGCAGGCGCAGGCGGCGAGAAAACGTTCGCGTGAAGTCATGCGGAAATCCACCAGCCGGAGACTGCGGTGGCGTGGCGGGAGGTTGGTAAAACTGGTAACGATCTGACGGCGGGCTCGCCGGGCTTCAAATGTTATCCCGTCAGACGGCGCCCGCCCCGGCTCCAGACTACTTTTTCGTTCCGGAGGTGTCCAGGTGGACCGTGGGTTCCGGCGGGGCGTCGCTGCCCGCCGCCGGCTTAACCGCCTCGGGTTCCACCGGAATCAGGCGGGGAGCAGTGGCGTCATCCGCGGCGGCGGCCGCCGGTTGGGCCGGCGCGGTCGGTTTCGGGGAAGCGGTCGGCAAACCGGCGGAGGCCGGACTGGCGCTGGTGGCGGCTGGCGTCGGAGCAGCCGCCGGAACGGCGCTGGCGGCCGCTGCCACGAGCGGAGGAAGCGCGGCAAATCCCCGTTCGATGAGCTGGGTGGTGACGATATCGCGGAGCTTCGACTCCGGGCTGCCAAGGATCACGGCAATGATGCGGCGGCCGCCGCGCTGGACGGTGGCGACGAGGGAGAAACCGGCCTCCCGGTAATACCCCGTTTTCAGACCGTCGCAGCCTGGCACGACGCCCAACAGATGGTTGTGAGTATCGAGATCGACCACCTTGCCGTTCTGGTGGCGAAACTCCCGGCGGCGGGTCGAGCTGTATTTAAGGACGTCGGTCCCGGCGATCAGCTTGCGAGCGAGCAGGGCCAGGTCGCGCGCGGTCGACAGATCCGGTTGCTGCCCCTTGCCGGGCGGCAGGCCGTGGGGCGAATGAAAAACCGTGTTGCGCAGGCCGAGCTCCCGGGCCTTGAGGTTCATCAGATCGACGAAGGCCTCTTTCGACCCCGAGATATGATCAGCCAAAGCCACCGCCGCATCATTGGCAGATTTCACCATCAGCGCGTAGAGCAACTCCTCGACGGTGATCTTTTCCTTGTCGACCAGCCAGACCCGTGAGCCGCCGGTGTGGGACGCCTCGGCCGTCACCGTCACCGGGGCGTCCAGCTTGAGTTCGCCGCGCTGAAGCTTCTCCTCGACGATGTAGAACGTCATCAGCTTGGTGACGCTGGCCGGCGGGCTCTGGACGTCGGCCTTGTTCTCGAAAAGCACCTGGCCGCTCGCGGCGTCGATCACGATGGCGCTGCGGAACGCCTCGGGATTGATCGTGGAGCCGGAGTCGGCTGCCGATTGGTGGGTGGCCGCGGTGGCGGAGGCGGCGCCCGCGGCGAGCCAGGCGGCCAGCACAAGCAGCGGACGGAAAAGGGGAACAGCCATGCGCCGAGAGAGTGGGATTTTCACCCCCTCGGGCGAGAAAAAAGTCATCCGCCCGGCCGGCCTAGATCCGGATATCGCCGAAACGCAGCTTCGCGGTTCCTTCCACGGCCTTGCCCTTGTCGAGGGTGGGCGCGAAGCGGATTTCCTTGATGACGGATTGCAGGTAGGAATCGGTCACGGGCTGCGAACAGGCTTCGTCCGCGTAGGCGCCGAGGGGCAGGCCGTCTTTGGAGACCTTGACGAAATAGGGCTGGGTGAGCTGGTCGGCCGTCAAGCGGGTGTGCCAGCCCGGGGGAAGTTGGCCCATGACCGGCGCGGCCGGGAGGCTCGCCCCCTTGTGGTCGCTGATGTAGTCGAACAGGAAGTACCGGAACGCGTCGCTGTATGTCAGTTCCACCCGCTTGTCCGCCACGTTGGTCGCCAGCTCCTGGCCGCGGTCAAAAAGATGAATCTTGAAATCCTCCATCACGAAACCGGGGGGGAATCCGCCCTGCCGCACGTGGACTTTCTGCGGCTTGCTGTCGACCGGGGCCAGGGCCTTGGCGAAAATCCAGTTCCGGATTTTGCCCGGCGTGGCGTCTTTTTCGTGATACCGGGCGACGATCACCACGTAGGGCCGGGCCAGCGGCTTTTCGGAGGACACCTCGAACGTCACATCCATCGCATCGTACAGCTCCAGCGCCAGCTCGCGCTGCATTTGCGCCGCGTAGTTTCCAATATTGTTGCCCTCCGAGAATTGCTGGGTTTGGAAGGCGGAGACGGCTTGGTTGTTCAACGCTGAGAGCTGGGCGGCAATCCCGGCACGGTTGTTGAAGGCGCCGCCATATTGCGAGGCAGCCTGGAGACCGGGACCAGCGTCCGTCAGCGCGCCGGCGGCGAGGCCGGCGGCGTCATCTCCTGAGGTCCCCGGCTGCTGGTTCATGAATCTCTTCGTCGGATCATTCGCCGGTGTGTACGCCCGCTCGCCCTTGAGGTTGGCGATCGTGGCGGAGGCGTCGGTCAGCTTGAGCGCTTGGTCGACCCGGATATTCAGCTGGCCCTTGGTCACGGTGACGGGACGCTCGCTCCCCTTGACTTTGACGACAAAGGAGTCTCCCGCGACATCCTGCACCCGGCAATAGTCGCCGTTGACCTGGAGATCGAAATCGGCCCCCATGAAGAGGGTGTGGGTCTTGGGTTCGGTGGCGGTGGTTTCGGGCGCGGCGGTGGCGCGAGCAGACGTCGCGGCAAGAAAGACGAGCAGGAGCAAGAACCAGCCGAACGGGCCGGCCGGGTGACGGAATCGCGAGACGGTTTTCATGGTTTAATCAGATTTCTTGACGACCAAGGTCCTAATGCGGGCGAGGTAGTCTTCGACGGCGGAGGTCCGTTCGATTTTCAGCGCTTTCTCGAGGTATTCGACGCTCTTGTCGTAATGCCGGTTCTTGAGTTCGATATTGGCGAGTTCGAGACTCGCCGCGTAGGTGTACTCGGAATTTTGCAGGGCCCCCTCGAAGGCGAAGGTGGCGCGGGCGAGATCATCTTCGGCGGCATAGGCGCGGCCGATGCTCAGCAGAGCCCGGCCGTTCAGCGGCGCCAGTTGCAACAATTTCTCCAGCTGGGCTCTGGCCTCCGGCCATTTCTTCTGCGCGGCCAGGAAATCGGCATTGGTCTGAAGAAAAGAGATTTCGCCCTCAGGGGAGAGCTTGGCCGGCAGCTGGGCTAGGACGTCCTGCGCCTGCGGCCAGTGATGGTCGGTGATCAGGGCCTGGGCGAGACGGAGCAGCTTCTGTTCGCCCAGCCCGGGAGCCTCGGCCAGAACTTTTTGGTAGATCGCCACGGCCTCGGGAATAAGCTTCTGCTCGGCATATAGGTCGGCCAGCAGGTTCAGTTCGTCGACTCCGGCCACGCCGGTCCCGGCGCAGGTTTCAAGCAGGGCGATCGCCTCCAGTTTCCGGTGATCCACGAGGAGGATGTTCGCGTAAGTCAGCCAGAAACGGGCTTCCGTCGGGCGCGCCTTGATGAGGTTCTTGACCAGCGATTCAGCACGCTCGATCTGCTTGCCCTGAATATAGATCCGGAGCAGGCCCTCCATCCAGTCTCCGTTCGTGGGATCGCCGGACAGCGCCTGCATATAGGCCATCTCCGCGGGCACGACGTTGCCCGTTTTTTCGAGGCAATACCCGAGCAGGCCGAAGGTATTGGGGTCACGATCGCCGAGCGTGACTGCCTTCGAGAAACAGGGAATCGCGTCGGTGAATTTCTCGGCCGTGTAATACAGCACGCCGAGATCGACCCAGGCGCGCAGGAACGTGGGATAGCGAGTGACGGCGCTGCGATACTTGGCCTCCGCCTTGGCCGTCTGGCCGGCGGCATAATAGGCGTTGCCGAGAATGAATTCGAAGGCCGGGCTGGGCGGCTCCTTGTCGTTGATCATCGCCTCGAGGAGCTTCAGGGCGAAATCCGGCTGGGTGGAGATCATCTCCACCACTTTTTCGTAAAGGGCGTACTCCTCGGCGCTCATCTCCGGCTCGCGCTCCTTCAGGAACCCGTTCGATTCGTTGATGATCCTCTTGGGGTCGAGTTTCGGGGGGGCGCCGCTGTCGTCGGAATAGCCCGGAATCGGCAGCAACAGCGCCGCGACGAGAAGCAATTGATGGCTCTTCATTGGATCTACTCTTGAAATTTGGAAGCCCGCGGCAGCTTGAAGACGAAGGGCTGCTCCAGCATGCAGCGGACCTTCCGGCCCTTCTTGCTGGCCGGAGTGAAGCCCCAGTCATTTTGCACCGTTTCGGTCACGATGGCGTCGGCCTCCGCCACGCCCGAAGGCTTCGCCACGCGGACATTGGTGATGACGCCGTTGGTCTCGACCACGAACAGCAGCGTCATGCGCAGTTCGCTCACATCGCGGAAAAGCCGTTGCGGGATGACGGGAGCTGCGCGGAAAAGAATCGTGGGGGGATTGTCCACCTCGGCCTTCTGATAAACGTGCTGCACGTCGATCGAAATGGCCATCTTCGGCCTGAATTCCCCGTAGAGCTGTCCGATCTGGATGACGGCGGGGGGAGCGACTTGATAGGTCGACGCCAGATCATTGAGGTTGGGCGGACTCACGGCGATCTTCACCGGACTGTCAGAGGGCGAGAAGTCAAAGCCCGTCACCGTCGTGATCTCGGCCACCGCCTCGGGGTCCGCGGGAGCCACCCGGGGCGGCGGGGGCGGTTCGAACGGCAGGGCGACGGCCCGGAGGTCTTCGATTCCAACCGAAGGAGCGGGCGGTTTGACCCTGCTGAAATGGGCCATTCCCAGGAACAAGGCCAGGGTGAATCCCGCGCCGAGCACCACGCAAAGAACGGTCTGCGCCGGGTTCCCGGGATCCACCGCGATCCGCAGTCTGGGCAGGCAGTCAACCATGGTGGTTTTGGTCATGGCCCCTCGCTTCGCATCGTCGCAAACTGAACGTGTTCGATCCCGGCCCGTTTCGCTTCGGCGTACACGCTGGCGAAAATGCCGTGGGTCGAGAAACGGTCCGCGCGGATGATCAGGGCGGGGGACCGCCCGATCGCCGCCTGCTTGATCATTCCCGCCACCTGGTCAGGCCGGATTTCCTGTCCATCGAAGTAGATGCGGTTGTCCGCCGAGATCGCAATCAGCAGGGAGTTTTGGTCCCCCATCTGCGTGCCGCTGACATCCGGCTTCTGCACCTCGATGCCGGGATCGTTCACGAAGGCGGTGCTGATCATCAGGAAAATCAACAGCACCATGACGCAGTCGACCATGGGGACCATGTCGACATGCGTGGTCTCGAACCGGTTGCTCCCGCCGAATCGTCCGATCATAGCGCCGGGGCCGTTCCAGCCCTTTCCTCCAGTTGGTTCATTTTTTGCAATTGCTTGCGCATTTCCCGGTGCGCCAGGTAAACGATGAGCAGCGCGGGAATGGCCACGACCAGTCCCGACTCGGTGGCCACCAGGACCTCGGAGATCCCTCCGGCGAGTCCTTCCATGGAATTCTGCCCGCCCCGGGCCGAAAGGCTCTCAAAGGTCCTCACGAGTCCGCTGACGGTGCCGAGCAATCCGAGCAGGGGGGCGGCCGCAATCATCGCGCTCAGGGCGAGGCGCTGCTGCCGGAATCCATCCTGCACCTCCTCCTGCATCTGGCGGAGTGCCGCGAACTCCCCGGCCAGAACGGGCGCGCCGCCGACCAGTTGCCGGCGGGAGCGGCGCAGGGTCAGCAGGAGCATGAAACACCGGGAATACAGGATCACGGAAAGCGTGATGATGGCGAACATCACGGGCCCGCCCCGGCTGATCAGATCGAGCATCGCCTTCATACGGGGACCGTTTCCTTGGCCGGCACGCGCGGGTTGTCCGGCTGCGCTGCCGTCGTGAATTCCAGGGCGTACCGTTCCAGGAGCGACAGGTTCTTCTGAATCCGGTGCGACAGGAAACCGTGCGCCACCAGGGTCGGGATTGCGACCATCAGGCCGAGTTCCGTCGCGACCAGCACTTCCGAGATGCCGCTGGCGAGTTTGCCCGCATTGCCGGTCCCGAACACGGTGATCAAGGCAAAAGTCCTCACCAGTCCGGTCACCGTGCCCAACAGGCCCATCAGCGGCGCCGCCGTCGCAATCACGGCCAGCAGGGGCAGCCAGCGCTCATTATGCAGCCGCTGGCGGAGCACCACGGCATAGAGGTGTTCCTCGAGGATGGCTTTCGGCTTGTGGAGGTGCCGCAGGCCCACCGTGAAAAGTTCCCGAGTGGTGACCTTGAGCGTTCCAACCGCCTGTTGCGCCCTGGCCGTGGCCCCATCGGCGACCAGGGTCAGGAAACCCTCCACCACCTGGGGATTATCCACGCGCATTTGCGAGAGATCGCGGATCTTCTGCAGGATCATGAGCAGCGAAAGCAATCCCACGCCGAGAATGGCGTAGGCGACCACGCCGCCTTTTTGAATGTGCTCCCAGACGGTGCCCTTGGTCTCCCGCAGCCGCAGCGCCTTTCCGGCGGAAGCGTCGCCCATGATGGTTCCCAGCTTGCCCTGAAAAAGCGCTTCCGCCGCCGCGGGCTTCCAGGCCGACAGGACATAGACGACGGGATAGGCTGCTCCTTCGCGCGCTCGAACGGTTCCGACTTGCCCCGTCTGGTCGACGCGAAAATAGGTCTCGGGGCCGGCGAACGCGAAGGTGCCCTTCATCACCTGGTTGTCTTGGCCAACCATGGCGCCTCCCGCCGCGGTGTAGCCACCCAGCGACTGTTGCATTCGCTCGACGAGGTAATTCGCGACGACCATGGCGGTCTTCGCGTCTCCCGGTCTCGCGGGATCTTCGAGCTTCTGCTGGAGTTCCTGGATTCGGTCGGACAGCAACTGCCCCTCGCCGGGCGCGAGTCCGTCGCCGTAGGCCTTCAAACCATCGTGGGCGAGCGTGGTCACATAGCTCTCGTTCCGGCGCAGCGAGTCGGCGTCTTTGAGGATCCGGCGGCGGTTTTCCTGGGACTGGTCCTGGGCCGTTTCCAGCCGGGTGATCTCCTGTTCCGCCGCGATGATGCGGTCCTCCGCCGCCCGCAGGGCGTGCAGCAGCGGCGCCTTTTCCCGGGCGATGCGCTCCCGGGTCTGAATCAGCTCGTCGCTCGCCGAGCGCAGACGCTGGGTGTAGTCCTGGGTCGCGCGCGCCATCGCGTTTTCAAAAGTGTCCGCGGCGCGAACGGTCGCGGCGAGGAAAACGAGCGAGAGCAGGCGGGGAAAAAATCCGGCTTTCATTCGAGTTTACTGGTTGGTCGATTGAGAAAAGGAATGGGCGAGCTGGGCGGGCACCGGGGCGAATTCCGGCTCCGCCTTGTCTTTGAAGACGGCGATCAGGTCGACGACCTGGGGGGTGGCCTCGGCGTGGGCTTCCCATTGCCAACCCTTCGGCCCGGGCGAGCCGAGCCAGACTTTTCCGGCCGCGCGATCCAAGGCATAGCCATGGCTCAGGCCCCAGTAGATGACCTCGTAGGACTTCGCTCCCGGTTCGCCCCCAATGGTCAGGACTTCGTCGCTATAGGTGATGGTCCGGTTGAACTGCACGCAGCGGTTCAGCACGGTCATCGTTGCCTGCATGCGCTCGGAGGAACCCAGGTCGGTGGCGGCAAGGCTGCGGTAGGCCAGTTCCAACGCATCCGACAGGCGCGGTGGCAGCGACGGACGAAGTTGGACCAACCGGTCCCGCAACTCCTTCAAGTGCGCGTCCGCCGCCTGCAGTTCCGCGGCGTTCGATTGGTTTTTCTTCTGGGCCGCCTCAATCTCGTCCCGGTCCTTCGCGGTCTTCGCCTTCAGGCTGTCGCGTTTATCTTCCAGGGCTTGGGCGCGCTCGGTCAGGGCGTTGACGGTCGATGCCAGAAGCTCCTGTTGCGACGTCCATTCGTTTTGCAGTCGCGCCGTCTCGGTCCGGGTCTTGACCCATTCGGTTGCGGCCTTCTCCACAGATTCAATCGAATCTGCGGCGAAAACGCGGAGAGAAAGCACAGCTAGACAGAGAACCCAGCAGGTTTGGGAGGCAGTGGATCGGGGCATGTTTTTCTCGGAGGCTGACTTGAAGGGTACGGGGCCGGCGCGCAGTTTGTCGAGAGGAAGGAGGCGGCGCTGGATCTGCCCAACGAATGCGCGCGGGTCGGCAGGGCATGGGGAAGGGGCGACATCCGGGGGCAGATCGAACGACTTGTTGGATGTTTTCTGCACCCCTTGTGCCAATCTGCCGGGGCGCATGATAACCAGCGTGATGGCAGCGTCTTAAAATCATCGTCCTGGGTCGCCGGCGCGGCGGACCGCGCCGAAATGGTTGACCACAACCCGTGCGAGCGGGCGGAGCGCGATGGGCGTGGTTGTAGGCAACCGGCCGCGGAGGCCAGATGCCCGAACTCGAACAACCCTCGAAGGTGAATTGCGTTGAAAGACGTCAGCACTTTGTTCGCATTAGCGCCATGATCGTCGACGATGTGGCCATCGGGGCCGGATGCGAAGTTCTCCTGTTGGAGGATGATCCCCCGCTGCAGCGCCGTCTGGCGGCTCATCTTCGCACTCTGGGGGCGCAAGTCACCGAAGTTGCCACCATGGGGGATGCGCGCCGCGCCCTGCGCGACCTGCGTTTCGACTATGCCCTGGTCGATCTCCACCTGCCGGACGGCGAGGCGCTGGAGTTGCTGCGGGAGGGAGCGTTTTCCGAGAACACCGGAGTCGTGGTCATGACGGGTTTTGGCGGGGTGAAAAAGGCGGTGGAGGCCATGCGTCTGGGCGCGGGCGACTATCTGGCCAAGCCCTTTGAGCCGGAGGAGCTTCCCCTGGCTTTTGCGCGCTGCCGACACCTTCGCGGCGCGGCGAGGCGCGATGAATACCGCGCGAGCGAACATGCGGTCGGAGGCACGGACGAGCTCTTTTTCGGCGAAGGTCTGTCCCGGATTCGCGGCCAGCTCGACGTGATCCTGGCGACGGAGCGGCGGCTGGAAAGAAACCTACCCCCGGTCCTGATCGAGGGGGAGACAGGAACGGGCAAGAGCCTTCTGGCGCACTGGCTGCACCGGCAGGGACCGCGGGCCGCGCGCCCGTTTGTCACGATTAATTGTGCGGCCCTGCCGGAGAATCTGGCCGAGTCGGAGCTGTTCGGGCACGAACGGGGGGC
This sequence comes from uncultured Verrucomicrobiae bacterium, assembly GCA_963722225.1. Classification (GTDB taxonomy): domain Bacteria; phylum Verrucomicrobiota; class Verrucomicrobiia; order Opitutales; family Opitutaceae; genus Fen-1467. The sequence continues at coordinate 16,873 of CAVRNM010000161.1, read as the reverse complement.
ATTCACGGACGCGAATCACGCCCGGATCGGGCTCTTTGAAGCGGCGGATGGGGGCACGCTCTTCCTCGACGAGATTGGCCTGCTCGCGGCGCCGACGCAGGCCAAGGTGCTGACGGCCGTGGAGGAGGGGAAGATCCGACGCCTGGGCGGCACCAAGGAATTGTCGGCCGAGGTGCGGCTGATCGCCGCGAGCAACCGCCCGCTGGGCGAATTGGTGGAGAGCGGCCGTTTCCGGGAGGATCTCTATCACCGCCTGCACCTGCTGCACATCGCCTTGCCGCCCCTGCGCGAACGCGGCGCGGATATTGTCGCCCTCGCCCGGCACCTGCTGGAGCGGATTGCCCGGCGTCATCGATTGAAAGGCCTCGTTATCACGCCGGAAGGCGAAGCCCGCCTCCGGTCGCAGCCCTGGCGGGGCAACGTGCGGGAGCTCGCACACGAGATCGAGCGGGCCGTCATTTTCGGCAGTGGTCCGGCGCTGGATTTTGCCCAGCTGGGGGCGGTGCCGGAAAACCAGCCGGCGGCGTGGCTGAATCCCTTGTGGCAGCTCCCGGCCGAGGGCTTTTCAGTCGACGCCGCCATTGCGGACTTGATCGCGCTGGCCCTGCGGGAGACCAACCAGAATATCGCGGCGGCGGCCCGCCGGCTCGGCGTCACGCGGGAGTTTATCCGTTACCGTCTCAACCAGCAGAAAACCCAGGAATAGCCATCAGTCGCTGGCGCCCCTTGCCGCATGGTTACCAACACCACTTGCGCAGAGTCCATGGTCGCTCGGGCGGTTGTCTTCAACCATCTGCTTGCCCGCGGATCGATCGATGGATTGGTTGGTGCGAGCCTAAGATGTTATCCCCCGGAATCTTGCACGAACGTCGGCGGAGATGGCACGCCGAGTGCGGATAAGAAGGTTTCTGACGATCCCCGACGCCCCCGGCTTGCGCCATGAATGTTAGCCCAACATGCGCCCAACCTCGTCTGTGTTTTCGCACGGCGATGGTGCTGTGGTTGGCTGTCTTCCTGAATCGGCCCGCGGGGGCGGGCGACGCGGGCAGCCCGCCAACGCCGGCGGCCGGGACGGCCGAAACCACTGGCGCGGCGGCAGCCCCCGGACGCGTTGCGAATCCGGAACCGGCGACCGCTGCCGGGGTGAGTGACTTCGTCCGCTTCAACAACGAAGCCTCCGACCATTATTACAATCAGATCAGGCAGCTGCAGCCTGAGTACTACTTCTTTCCTCCGGATCCACCGCCGCTGGGCACGGCGATCCGCCTGTTCTACCCCGCGCGAACCGGAATGCCGGCCCCGCCGGAGCTGGCGGCTTACGTCAATGAGCCTTTCTATCCGGCCCTGGGCGTCCGGCTGGCGGCCGAGGACCTTCCCCGCCGGCTGCAACAGGGGCTGGCCGCCTACCGGGCCGCCAGGACGGAACTGCAGAATGAGCTGCGCTCGAAAATTGCCCGGCTGTCCGAGGCGGACGCGGCGGCCCGGCAGCAGGAACTGGCGGCGCTGGCGCGGGTGCAGACGCCTCGCCTCATGCAATTGGAGGCGACGGCGGCACAGCTGCGGATCGACCTCCAACGCAGCGGTGTGTATGGCGTGCTCGCCGGGCGCGGCGATTGGAATGAGGGCCGGAGCTGGCACCTGGCCCCCAAGCACAACGATAGTCCGTCGAGAGACGCCCTCCAGATGGAATTCGAGGTCATGCGGGCGGCGGTCTATTACCAGGATGGGCTCTCCCCGGCGCAGCGGCGCCTGGTTCGCGAGATCGCGATGGAACTTCAGGCCGCGATCCGCCAGTCTGCTGAGCCGGCCCCGGCGGGTGCCGACACGTCCGGGATCTTCTTTCTGCCGGAGACGGCGCGGATTCACGTGCCGGCCGACCTTCCGGCCGGGCCGGCCGGCCAGATCGTCGCGTTTACGGCGGAGAAAACGCGGCTCAAGGCGGAGTTGCGGGATGCGCTGCGCAGCTATGACGAGGCGGGGGCCGACGAGCGCACGCGGGTGCTGAAACAGCTGGCGGCCAGCCAGGCTCCGCGAATTGCCGCCCTTGAGGCACAGGCGGAGGACATCCGTCGGGACCTGGCCAGTGTGTCAAACCTGCCGGGTCCGGCGGCGCCGCCCCCGCTGCCTAGCGAACTGGCTGCGCGCATTTCCGCGTATCGCAGTCACAAGGCTGACTTGCTCCAGGTGCTCCGCGCGGAATTGGCGCCCACCAAGCCCGACGATCGTTCCCGGGAGAAGGCCGTCTCGGTGCGGGAACAGGCGGCAGCGTTCAACCGTGAGCATGCCGCGCAATTCGCCCGGTTGTCGGCCGAGAAGGATGGCATCCGGGAGGCGCTGGCGCAGTACGTCCGCAGCGGCGACGCCCTGCGGGACCGGAAGTCGATCAATGATCTGCTGGAGGAATTCGAGAATTCGCGCCAGGAACAGGAGGTCTGGGAGCAATACCGTGACTACCAGACCGCGGTCCTGCTGCCCGGGCTGTCGCCCGAACAACGCCGCCTGCTGTTTGATGCGGCGGTCGAGAAACTCGCGTTGCCGTTACCGGCCGGGGAGGTCGCCCACTGATCGCGCTCCGCCGGACACCGTTCACCGCCATGCCCCGCCTCACCCTCTATCTGGCTGTCGCCACCCTGCTGACCGATGCGATCCTGGTGGCGATCTTTGCCGTGATGGTGATTCGATTTCGAGCCGACCTGCAGAGCGAGATTCACCAGAAGATCATCGAGCGGGACGCGGCGGTGCTCTATCCAATGGCGTTGCAGCAAATGGAGGACAGCGAGGCGAGCACGACGGACAAGGCGGCCAATCCGTATGCCCCGTTGATGGCGCTGTTAAAGAGCGCCCGCCAGGAGGGAATGCTGGCCATTGCGGTGTTCGACCCGGACGGAGGCACCGTCGAAGCAGTGCCGGCCACCCAGCTTTTCGTGGAACTGCCGATGGAGGACTACCTGCGCGTCCAGACGGGCGAATCCATCACCCGCTACCATCCGGCGTTTCCCCTCGACCAGTACTTCGCCGGGGTGGCCCCGGAACAGCGTCAGACGCCCGTTCTCGAGGTGATCCTGCCGATGCGCAGCCGCGGTTCGGCGGCCCTCCTTGGATTCGTGCGCTACTACATCGATGCGCGCCCGTTATCGCGCGAGCTGGCCTTGATCGACCAGCGCATCACCCACCAGACGGTGGTGACACTGGCCATCAGCGCGCTGCTGGTCGCGGTGGTGATGGCCGCGGCTTCCTTCGGACTGCAGCGCGCCCAGCGGGCGATTGCGGAGCGCAATGAGCGGCTGATCCGGGCCAACCTCGAACTCACGCTGGCGGCCAAGGCCTCCGCCGTCGGTCAGATCACCTCGCATTTGATCCATGATCTTCAGGTCCCGGTGGCGGGACTGCAGGCCGTCGTGGCCGCCCAGGAGCCGGGCGTCTCGAACCCGGGATGGGAAACCGCGGCGGCTTACACCGCCCGCCTGCAGGCGCTGATTCAGGAAACGGTCGGGCTGCTGGGCGATGCGAGTGCGCACACGACTTACGAATTCAGCGGACGCGAACTGGCCGCCACGATTCGCAGCCGCAATCAGCCGGCCGCCGCCGAGAAGGGCGTGCGATTGGAGGTCGGACCGGGCTTTCCCGAAACGCTCGACAGTCATCGGGGCAGCCTGCTCTGCCTGATCGCCTGCAACCTGGTGCAGAACGCGACGGCGGCGACGGCGCCTGGGCGCCGCGTCATCGTTTCGCTCACCAGGGAAGGCGCGGTTGTCTTCCTGAAGGTCGAGGACGAAGGCTCCGGCATCCCCGACGGCGTGCGGGCGCAACTGTTCAAACCCGGCCGGAGCAGTCGACCGGGCGGCTCGGGGCTGGGCCTGGCGATCAGTCAGTTGCTGGCCCGTCAGATTGGCGCAGAATTGGTGCTCGTTTCCACCGGTCCGGGCGGAACGGTCTTCAGCCTCACGATGCCGCTGACCGCGTGAGTCACTGCCCGGGTGGCAGCTGGTGCAGCGTGAGGTCCGGATTTTTTTCGACGAAGTAGCGCATCGTCCAATCGTTGGGAAAAAGAATGACGGGGCGATCTTCCGAGTCGGTGCCCCACGCCACGCCGCTGGCGGTCACGAGACTGGCCGGGTTGTCGAGCGCGGCGTGAGGATCGAGCCAGCGGAGATACTGCCAGGGAGCGGCTTCGAGCCGTGATTCGGCCCCATATTCGGCCTGGAGCCGGTACTGCACCACCTCGAACTGCAACGGGCCGACCGCCGCGAGCAGCGTCACCCCCGAGGGGCCGTGGCGCAGGTTGAACGACTGCACGATGTGCTCCTGCAGCAACTGTTCGATCCCGGCGCGATATTTCTTCGCGTTGGCCGGATTCGGATTGCTGAGAAAAGCGAACACCTCGGGCGGGAAGCGCGGGATCTCGTCGTAGAGAATGCCCGGGTCTTCCGTCAAGGTGTCGCCAATGCCGAACAGATCGTAGCCCACCAGGCCGACGATGTCCCCGGGCCAGGCTTCGTCGACGGTGGAGCGTTCCTGCCCGAAAAGCTTTTGCGAAGCCGAGAGGCGCACCCGCCGGTCGGATTGCTGGTGCGTGACGGTCATGTCCCGCGTGAAGTGACCCGAACAAACCCGGACGAAGGCAATCCGGTCGCGGTGTTTCGGATCCATGTTGGCCTGGATCTTGAAGATGAACCCGGAGAACTTCTCATAATCAACCGGCACGAGCGCCGCCGGACCAATGGATGAACCAGAAGCCGCCAGAGGCTGGGCGGAACCACCGCCGGAACCACTTGGATGCACGTCACTCCGGCCTTGATCCTTGTTGCTTGTTACTTGCTCCTTGTCCGCCGTTGCTGGGTCCTTGGGACTTGGAACTTGGAATTTGGAACTTTGCCCCAGTGCTCGGCCTTGCGCCGCGTTGTGCCGCGGCGCGGGTGGCAACGCGTCGCGCAGGAAGCCGTTGAGCAGGAGTTCCACCCCGAAATTGTTCACGGCGCTGCCAAAGTAGACGGGCGTCTGGCGACCGGCGTGCACGGCTTTCAGGTCGAAGGCATGGCCGGCGCCGGCGATCATCGCGAGTTGCTCCGCGACCTCGCAATAGGTCGGCCCGTCGAGTTTCGCCTGCACGACGGGATCCCCGAAATCGGCCACCTGGTCCGGCGCCCGGTAGGCGCCGCCGGGCACGCGTTCAAACAGGTGCACCTGGCGGTGCAACCGGTCGAAGACGCCGCGGAAGGCAGGTCCGTTGCCCAGTGGCCAGGTGACCGCGGAGGCTTGCAGCCCGAGGACGTTTTCCAGTTCGTCGAGGAGGACCAGCGGATCCCGCGTCGGCCGGTCGCACTTATTCATGAAGGTGAAGATGGGCACGCCGCGCAGGCGGCACACCTCAAAGAGCTTCCGCGTCTGGGTCTCGATGCCTTTGGCGGCGTCGATGACCATCACCGCCGCGTCGACGGCGGTGAGGACGCGGTAAGTGTCCTCGGAAAAATCTTTGTGGCCCGGGGTGTCGAGCAGATTGACGGCGTATCCGGCGTAGTCGAATTGGAGGACGGTCGAGGAAACGGAAATGCCGCGCTGGCGTTCGAGTTCCATCCAGTCGGACCGGGTGGAACGCTGGTTCTTTCGGTCCTTGACGGCCCCGGCGAGGTGCACCGCGTTGCCGTAAAGCAGGAATTTCTCGGTGAGCGTGGTCTTGCCCGCGTCGGGATGCGAGATGATCGCGAACGTGCGGCGGCGGGCGATTTCAGCGGGGGCGGACATGGCAAAAGCGTCGACGCAACAGGGCCCGGCCCCGGAGGGAAAGCTTTATTTTGCGTCGCCGGTCGCGCGCGTGGGCAGATAATGCGCAAAGTTCACCAAATGATGCGCAGCAAGAGTTGGAGTCCTGTGTCATACTCAGCTTGCGTTACTGTGTGCCCCGTCATGAGATTCTCTGACCTGATGCTTTTTCTGGGGATTTCGACCACCGTTGCGACGCCGTTGCTCGAGACTCGGGCATGGTCGCTCGAGGGTTTTGAGGATGATGAAGGGTTCCACATCGGACCATTGCCCGGGACGATGGCAAATCCGGTCGGACCGGAACGGTGAAGGCCGCGGATTCTCCGACTGCTGTAATGGTCGATTCAGTACGCGGGTAGATCGTCGGTCCGGTCGCATGCCGTCGCGCTTTGCGGAGGGTTACAGGCTTCTAAAGTAGCTTATAATAAACATTTTATGTATTTATTTGTCGCTTTTCGATCGATAATGAACCGCCGTGAGGCTGGGGTCCCCCCACCAATTGGGCTGTTTCCGGCCGGCTAAAGAACCGTAAAAGCGGGGGTCGTTGGAGAAACTTAATGGATTTCCGCCAAATCGTGCCGATAGTCGAAAATCATGATTACCGCCCTTCTCGTCATTGTGGGAGTTGCGATGGTGCTTGGCTCGGGCATCATGCTTCTCGGTCTCGCGGACGCGCCGGAGGCCTACGAAGATGGCGAAGGTTTTCATTTTGGTCAGGAGCCGGTGATCGGCGCCCACGCGCTTTTGGCTTCTCCGCTGACCGAATGCCGTGATGATGGGGCGCATGCCGCCTACGCTCAGACTCAAGGCCAACGCCACGGCGCGCTCGCTTCATGGCCATCCGTGGGTATTCGGTAACGAAGTAACCGAAATCCTTTCGGCGGAATTTGACGGCGAGGTCGTGGAATGTCGCGACTGCCGGGGGCATTTCCTGGGCACGGGCATCTACAATAGCCGGTCGCAGATCGTCTGGCGCAGACTGAGTTGGGAGCGGGTGGCGCTGGCTGAGCCCTGGTTGCGCGGAGCGTTGCAGCGGGCGATCGCTCGCCGGACTTGTCCGGGTGCCCTGGGTGGCGAAGCAGCTGGCGCCGGATCCGCCGGCGCAGCTCGTCCTGCCAGGTTTTCGCGTCTGGTTTGGTCCGAATCAGATGATCTCCCTGGTGTTGTCGTCGACCAATTTGGCGACACGCTGGTCATGCAAACGCAGACTCTGGCGATGGAGAAACGGCTGGAGACGCTCGTCGCGTTGCTGGAGGAACTGGTGCAGCCGGCGGAGATTGTCATCCGCAATGACGCCTCGATTCGACGACTGGAAGGGTTGCCGCTGGAGGTAAAGACGAGGTCCGGTCGGCCGTGGGAGCCGCGCTGGATGCGCATCGACGGCATCGATTACTGGTTGGATTTGCAGGGTGGGCAAAAGACGGGCTTTTATCTCGACCAGCGCGGTCAGCACGCCGCGGTGGCCGGCTATGTCCGGCGGCTGGCACCGGCCCGGCCGGCGGGGGTCCGGGTGCTGGATGCATTCTGCAATCAGGGGCCGTTCGCGCTCCATTGCGTCCAGGCTGGCGCCGCCGAAGTGCTCGGTCTGGACTCCGCGGGCGAAGCCATTGAGCAGGCGCGCCGCAACGCCGCCCGCAACCAGCTGCCGGCCGAGTTTGCCGTGGCCAATGTGTTCGACTATTTCACGGAGCGCCGCGCCGAAACCTGGGACCTCATCATCCTTGATCCACCGCCCTTTGCGAGGTCCAAGGGCGCGCTGGCCGGGGCGATGCGGGGGTACAAGGAGATCAACCTGCGGGCCATGCAGCGGCTGAGCCCCGGGGGCACGCTGGCCACCTACAGTTGCTCGTTCCACGTGCAGGACGCGGATTTCCGAGCGATGCTGGCGGAGGCCGCGCATGATGCCAGACGACGGGCCCAGGTGATCGAGTTCTGCCACCAACCGTCCGATCATCCGGTGCTGGTCACGATGCCCGAGAGCGAGTATTTGCGGGGCTACATCCTGCGAATTGAGTAGACCGGACATTCCATCACGCCGCGGAGAAATCTCATGAAGAATCTTTTTGCCCGAAAAACCCTGGCGCAGCTTCACCGCGAGATTGAGGGCGAAAACCGCCTGCGGCGGGCGCTGGGTCCCGTGCAGCTGACCAGCCTTGGAATCGGGTGCGTGATCGGCGCCGGTATTTTTGTGGTCACCGGGCAGGCCGCCCACGACAAGGCCGGTCCCGCCATCATGCTCTCTTTTGTGGTGGCCGGCCTGGCGTGCGTGTTTTCCGCGCTCTGTTATGCCGAGTTCGCGTCGATGGTCCCCGTGGCCGGCTCCGCCTACACCTATGCGTATGCGACCCTCGGTGAACTGGCGGCGTGGATCATCGGCTGGGATCTTCTGCTCGAATACACGATCGCCTCGGCGGCGGTCGCCCATGGCTGGTCGCAATACTTTCAGGAATTCGCCGGCACCTTTTTGCCGAGGATTCCAGCGGTCGTTGCCCGGACGCCGTTTGACTACAATCCGGGGCTGGGCCGGATTGTGGCCACCGGAGGGCTGGTGGATCTGCCGGCCATCGTCATCACCGTCTTGCTCACGGCCCTGCTGGTGCGCGGCATCCGCGAAAGCGCCTCGTTCAACACCGCCATGGTCATCGTGAAGCTGGCGGTCGTGGTGATGGTCATCGGGGTGGGCGCCTTTTATGTCGATCCCGCCAATTGGCATCCGTTCGCGCCGTTCGGCTACTCCGGGCTCAGCTTTTTTGGCCGGACCCTTCTGGGCCAGACCGGGGCGGGCGGGGAACCGCTGGGCATGCTGGCGGGATCGGCGATCATCTTCTTCGCCTACATCGGATTTGATTCGGTTTCGACCCAGGCCGAGGAGGCGAAGAACCCCAGCCGGGATGTTCCGATCGGCATTCTCGCTTCCCTGGCCATCTGCACCGTGCTCTATATCGCGGTGGCGGCTGTGCTCACCGGCATGGTCCCGTACAACCAGATCAGCATCGATGCCCCGGTGGCCGACGCCTTCCGGCGGGTGGGGCTTCCCTGGGCCCACCTGGCGATTTCGATCGGAGCCGTGGTGGGCATCACCTCGGTGCTGCTCGTGCTCATGCTCAGCCAGCCGCGGGTGCTGCTGGCCATGGCCCGCGACGGTCTGGTCTCGGCGCGTTTTTTTGGCGCCGTGCATCCCCGTTTTCGCACGCCCTGGCTGTCGCAGATCCTGATGGGTTGTTTTGTCTCCGTGCTGGCGGGATTGCTGCCTCTCCGGATTCTGGCCGAGCTCGTCAACATCGGGACCCTGCTGGCGTTTTTCGTCGTCTGTGCCGCGGTGCTGGTGCTGCGCCGGACCGATCCCGAGGCGCGGCGAAGTTTCCGTGCGCCGTGGGTGCCGGTGGTGCCGCTGCTGGGGATGGCCAGTTCGCTGCTGCTGATGTTTTCGCTGCCCAAGGAGAACTGGTGGCGGTTGTTGATCTGGCTGCTGATCGGCTTTGTCATTTATTTCTGTTACGGGAGCCGGCATAGCGAGTTGCGGCTGGCCAGTCAGAACACCGGCCGGCCGGGCGCGGACCGCGCCGGCTGACGGCCGCGCCGGTGTTCGGTGGCTGCCGGAGCCTGCCGTCGTCGGCGGGTGCCCGCCGGCGGCGACCTGGCGGTTTTTTGTTCCCGGGCCGGCGGCCTGATGCTAACGTCACGGAATGCCCTGGGCTCAGGTTCACTGGCGAAGCAATGTGATCGGGAAACAGACGGAGATGCAGGTCTTGCTCCCGTCGGTTGGCGAGCCGCCGTTTGCCACGCTCTATCTGCTGCATGGCCTCTTTGGAGACTCGACCAACTGGCTGCGGCATTCGCGGCTGGAATGGTATCTGCGCGACCTCCCGCTCATGGTCGTGTTGCCCGACGGTGACCGGGGATTTTACACGGACAACGACGAGGGGCCGGCCTACGCGCGACACATGGGCGTGGAGATTCCGGAGTTTGTCGAACGAACGTTTCACGCGAAGCCGGCACGGGGGGCGCGAGCGATCGGCGGCCTGTCCATGGGCGGCTACGGCGCGTTGCGCGTGGCGCTCGGTTATCCGGACCGGTTCTGCTCCGTGCACAGCCATTCGGGCGCGACCATGCTGCTGAGGCTCGACTTGAGCCCGCGCCAGGCCAGGAAGGACCCGATCCTGCGGAAGCATCCGTCCGGATTCCTGGCCGAGCTGCAGCGGGTTTTCGGCCGCCGGCCGGGCGGCACCAAACACGATCTTCTCACGCTGATTCGGCGGGCGCGCCGCCGTCGACTGGGGCTGCCCCGCATCCTGATCGATTGCGGCATCAAGGATTCGCTCCTGGAGCCCAATCGTGATCTCCACCAGCGGCTCGTCGATCACCAGGTGCCGCATACGTACCGTGAATTCCCCGGCGGTCACGACTGGGACTATTGGGATCTCCACATCCGCGAGGCGATCGCGTTTCACGCCCGCAATCTGCACCTGCGCCCGACGTCGCCGTGAACCGCGCCCTCGAGGGCCGGGCATCCGGCGCTCTGCGGCCCTGGTGTTCGGGGCTTTTTCCGCCGGCCGAAATCCGCGCCGCCGGATCCCGCGGATCGGCCCCGGCCGATTTGCGCATTGCCGCCGGGCGGCATTTGACATTCTCCACCGGCGTGGCGAGCCTGCCACGCTTTGCCCTCCATCTAAGTCGGGCCCGAATTCGGTCCCGGCGCCGCTCGACCGCCCGTCTGGATCAACCCCTCGTCTCTCCCCAGCCATGCCGACTTTCTCCCTGACCCGTTTTCGTTTCTCTTCGGCGCTGCGCCGTCGCCTGGCCGTCTGGTTCTGCGGCTCCGTGGCGCTCACCCCCATGTTGCTGCGGGCTGACTCCCCGGTCGCCGGCGCACGCTGGGCGCACCTCAAGACCGCGCTCTTCTGCACGAGCGAGGATGTGGACCAGTTCCTCACGAAGCCCGAGGACCGAAAGGCGGCCCTCGCCTACTTCGCGCCGTTGCGGCTCTCGAAGGTCTACCTCGACAATGCCAGCGGGGAACCGGCCGCGGTCGCGACGCTCCGCGAAATCGCCGCCGCCCTGAAATCCCAGGGGCTGGAAGTCTCCGGTGCCGTGGTTCCCGCCGGTGAACACGGCCCGCTCTGCTACAACGACCCGAACGACATGGCCATGCTCGAGGGGCGGGTGCGCGTGCTCGCCCAGGTGTTCGACGAGATCATCGTGGATGACTGGCTCTTCACGACCTGCACCTGCGCGAAATGCCTGGACGGCCGCGGCGGCGAATCCTGGGCCGACTACCGCAGCCGGCTCGTGGCCGAGCAGTCGAAGCGACACCTCATCGACGCCGCCAAGCAGGTGAATCCGCGGGTTCAGGTCATCATCAAGTATCCCAACTGGTACGAGGGCCACCGCCGGAACGGTTACGATGTCGCCCGGCAGACGCCGCAGTTTGACGGCGTGAGCGTCGGCATCGAAACGCGGCAGCGGGCCACCCACGACCAGCACATCCCGATCTATTCCGGCTACGTCTTCCAGCAATGGATCGGCGGCGACGCCGGCCCGAAGTGGCGGAGCGCCTGGCTCGACAACGCCGGCATGCAGGGCGCCGACAACGACTTTGTCGCCCAGGTGTGGCAGGCGGTGCTGGCGCGTGCTCCGGAGATCATCTTCTGGTGCGCCGGCGGGCTCCATCCCCCGACCCCGTCGGCCTCCAACTATCCGCCTCTCGTCGGACTGATGCCGGAATTCGACCGCCTCGCCGGGATGCTCGACGGCCCCGCGCGGGGAATTCCCATCCACCTTCCGCTGGGCTCGGTGGGCGAGTACAATATCTTCGGCTACCTCGGCATGATCGGGTTGCCGATGGCCCCGCGCACGGCGTTTCCCGCCGATCCCGGAACCGCCATCTTCACGCAGCACTCGCTGCGCGACCCGACGCTCGCGGCGGAACTTCTCGCGCGGGTTCGCTCGGGCCAGGAGGTGTTCCTCACCTGGCCGCTTCTGCACGACCTTCGGGAAAGCGAGCTGGGCCGCGCGCTGAATGTCATCAGCGAGGGCGGAACCGTGGCGTCGTCAACCTTCCGCGTCCGCGAGAATTTCTGGGACGCGAAACCTCTCGATGCGTCTCGGCCCTTTGTCTTTCCGAAGATCGAACTCTCGACCTGGCCTTATGTGCGCGAGGTGGCGCTCGTGCGGGAGGACGCGGACTTCGGCGTCCTCCTGAAAACGCCCTACCTGGAAGGCCGGGTGGACGTCCTCAATCTGCCCGACAACCACTATGACCTGCTGCGTCTGCCCGAGCCCGTGCTCAACGCCATCCGCCGCTGCTTCTTCGAGGAACTCGGCGTGCGCCTGGTCGGTCCGGGCGGCGTGGCGCTTTATCCGTACGGGCAGCGACAGTTCGTGCTCTACAACATGAACGACGAACCCGCCAAGGTGGCGTTGCGCTTCCCGGTGGCGACTCCGGCCCGCGTCTGGAAAGAGCGGATGCACGGCCAGGGCCTGGCCGTCGCGGACGTCGAGATCGGCGAGGGGCCATGGGCCCGGCGCGAGAGCGAGGTGGCGCTCACACTGCCTCCGTTTCAGATTGCGTTGGTCGAGGCCCGCTAGGAGCCTGTCGGGCTTCGCCCTCTATGCTCCTCAACAAACGGCGGACGCCGTTTGGTGCAGAACGGCGACTTTTCTTCCGATTCAGCGGAGAAGTTCTGCACTTTGGCGTGGGGCTTGCGTCAGAGAGGCATGCCCGGCCGTTAGGTGAATGTGGACCGCGAGACTCCGCTGTTGCTGCCGCCCGATCTGCGCGACTGGGTGCCCGCGGATCATCTCGTACACTTCGTGATCGACGCCAGCGGAGAGCTGGACGTGCGGACGGCCCGGGTCAACGAGCAGGGCAGCGGGAGCGAGCAGTATCCGCCGGCGATGATGCTCGGGCTGCTCATCTACAGCTATGCGACCGGGGTGTTTGGCAGCCGGCGCATCGAACAAACGACCTTTGAGAACGTGGCGCTGGAATGGATTCTCGAGACGCCTGCCTACAACCTCCGGCGGTTTCACACCCTCGGAGCAGTGCTCAAAGCGGCCTGAAGCCCTCTGCGGGGCAGTCCCGGGGCAGAAGATCGCCTCCGGATCAAGAAAACGGACACCTGCGATCACCGCCGAGCAAAACACCCGGAAATCACTCGGCCTTTTCAGGCTCCGCCAAAATGGCGCAGCCATTTTTTTCTAGCAGCGCGGAGGACGGGAGTCCGACACGCTGCTAGCGGCGGTCCGGGACGTCGGGGGAGAATTGCCGGGGCGCCGGCCGGCCCGTTCGACCAGCCCGTTCCGGAGGGCGCGCCGGTCAGCTCACTTCCCTGACCAGGACGAATTGCAGCGGCAGGGTGCTGATCGTCTTCCCGTCAATCAGCACCCGGATCTCGTATTGCCCCGGCTGCGGCAAGGGCAGTCCCTGGAAGTGCAGTACGAAATTGCGCGAGAGGAAGAAGGCTTCGGGCGGAAGCGCCGGGACGTCGAAATCGATGTTCGGGCTTTGCTCCGCCGGGATCAGGTAGCGGCCGTCGGGATTGATGAAGAAGACCTGCAGCTGGTGCGGGCCGCGGTCTTCCTCGCGGAGAAGAAGCCGCAAAGCCACGGAGCATTGGGGGTGCACCGCCGGGTATTGTTTGGCGCCGATCGTGTCGAAGGCGCCGAGCACGCACAGCTTGCCTTGGTAATCCGAGGCAAAATCGCAGAGGGAGGCGGAGATGAGTTCCATGGTGGCAGGCCCGCAGTTAGGCAGAAGTCGGGAAATGCGCAGTCTGGGCTGGTTGGCTTCCGGTGCAAAGACGAAAGCACGTCCCGCGGCCGGCCTGCCGCGGGATTGCGAAGACAAAAACGGCCAGTCGGTGACCGGCCCCGGGAGAGGGCGCCGGCCGGCGCTCGCTCTGTCTTCGGTGCGGCGCTACAGCTTGCCTTGGTTGCGGCCGCCGCGCGCCAGCAAACACCAGCTAGCAGCCTGTCGGGCTTCGAGCCCTCCAGGCTGCTAATAGGAGGCTGGCCGGACGGAAGTCCGACAGCCTCCTAGCTCCAGGGAGCCTCGGTGTCCCCGATCCGCTTGATGATCCGTCGCAGCCACCCCGGGGGTTTGGGCCGGAGCCCGGCCGGGATTTGGTCGAGATGACCGTTGCGTTCGGCGGTTCGGATGGGCGTCACGCCGTCGTAGTTGTGGACATTGAGCAGCTCGGCGATGAGCAGCGCAGCCGGAATCTGGTCGAGATGCCCGGCGAAAGCGGCCGCGTGCACGGCGGTGTCGCCATGATCGTTGCAGGTCAGCAGGAGATCGGCCGTGATTTCCGCCTCCGGAATCTGGTTGAGCTGGCCGGTCTCCGCGGCGGCGTGGATGGCCGTGTAGCCCGATTTGCTCGCGATGACCAGATGGTCGTGGATCAGCAGTGCGGAAGGGATCTGATCCAGGTGGCCGGAGATTGCCGCCGCGTGCAGCACGGTGTCGCCTGCGGTCGTCCGCTGCAGCAGGTTCTCGCGGGTGAGAAGCGGCGCGGGAATCTGGCCGAGATGCCCATTGAGCGCGGCGACGTGATAAACGGTCTCCCCGCTGATATTCCGCTCGCCGAGCAACTCCGGCACGAGCAGCGCCGGCGGTACGCGGCCCAAGTTGCCGTTTTCGGCCGCCTCGTGGAGCAGGCTGTTGCCCAGTTCGGTCTTGTGTGCGATCACCTCCGGCGTGAGCAGGCTCGCGGGAAGCTGTTCGAGGTGGCCGTTGGCCGCGGCCAGGTGAAAAACACTGTAGCCGCTGTTGCTGCGCGTCAGCAGGATCTCCCGCGTGAGCAGCGCCGCCGGCACCTGGAGGAGATGGCCGGCTTCAGCGGCGTGATGCAGGGGAGTGTAGCCCGACTTGTTCTTCCGCAACAAATGCTCCGCGGTCAGGACCTCGGCCGGCAGTTCGCGGAGCCGCCCATAGCGGGCCGCCGTGTGCAGCGGTGTATTGCCGGCGGCGTTGGGCGCGGTGAGGTTCCCCACGGTCAACTGGTGCACCGGAATCTGAAACAGAGTTCCCTCGCGGATCGCGGCGTGCAGATTCGGTTCTTCCATACTTCGAAGCTTAACCGGAATGGAACGGTCCGGCCGGAGGCGACGCAAACCCAAATTGCCACCTGATTGGATTTGCCAAGCCCCGGCCAAGAGAACATGGCGGACATGATTGATGCCCCCGACAGCACACCCGGAGAGGTCAGCGAGCCAGGGAAAGACGCGGTGTTGCTCATCGACGACGAGAAGGCCCTGCTGGCGGTTTACGCCGCGGCGCTTGAGCCCCATTTTTCCGTGGCCACCGCCACCTCGGTGCAGGAAGCGGAGTCGCTCTTGCGCAAGCGGAAGTTCAAGGTGGTGGTCTCCGATCATCTCATGCCCGGCGGCAACGGCATGAGTTTTCTGGTGCGCATGCGGGAGGAATATCCCGAGATGCAGCGGGTGCTGGTCACCGCCTTCATGAAGCCGGAGATGCTGCTGCGCAGCGTTAACGAGGCCGCGCTTTTCGCTATCTGCTGAAGCCCATTTCGCTGGCGGAACTGGTCGCGGTGGTGCAGGACGCCATCAAAATGTGCGGCGCCGCCGAGCCGTAGGCGGACGTCTGACGGAGCAGGAACGCCGGCGGGCCGGCTCAGGCTGCCGGACTTGGGCAAAATGACCCGCGGGAGGCGGGCGGTTTCCGCATCGGGCGCAGAATCCGCGCGCTGAAGGGAGCAAGAATTGCGGAGGGATTCATAGGTTACGCGGAGCGGCGGCGGAACGGTTTTGCTAGGTTCGATCCATGACCGCGCTGCCGACGTTCCCGGGCTCCCTCCCGCGCCGGGTCCGTCTGTTTCTGGGGATCGGATGGGCCGTGAATCCTCGGCAAATGCCTCGCGGTTCCATGGGTGATCGCCCGCTGGCAGACTCCCGATTCATCCGGGTTGGGTGATTGTCCCCACGTTGATCTTTGCGGCGCTCGTGACCGGGGTGGTCTGCGCACACTACCGGGAGTGAGGCTGCCTCGTTCCGGACTCATGTCGCTGAGCCGCTGTTTCGGTTGCAATTCCCGAATCCGAATGATGTGGGGCGGGGTCGCTGAACCCCGCCATTCTCCTGGGGGCGAGCGGGGTCCGGCGACCCCGCCCTACAATTGCAACGGCAGCGTTCCGCCTGCTCCGGCCGCCAGTTTGGCCCGCAGGTAGGGCGCGGTCGGACTGCGCCGGACCTTGAACAGCCCGGCGAGCGGACCTTGGTAGAGAATCTGGCCGCCGGCGGGACCACCGCCGCGAATTGGAGCCGCTGACCATCGCGAAAATGGCGAACAGCAGCACGTATTGCAAGGGATAGAGCTTCCCTCGGCGCGGCGCGGGTCGGGAATTGTCGCGAGCAACGAAAGAAGGCATTCGAAAGACTTCAAGGCGGCCTCCAAAATGATTGGGTCGCCCGTTACAGAGTCAGCTTTCTGAACCCTAGGAATCCCCCTTCTCGCGTCGCGCTTCATTTCGTCAGAACGTGTTGCAAATCGGACTCAGTATAGAGCGTTGAACAGCCCTGGGTCAATCTTTATGCATATGTTCAGGGGAACCCGATCGCGCATCGCGATCCACGTGGAACTGTCGAAGAACGATCGCCTCTAGAGGAAGAGCTTGAATTTGGGCGTGAAGAGCAACTTGAACGTGAAAGCGAACTCTGGACTAGAGCATATAAGGAGTATTACGAAGAACTCGCTTTAGAACGCCTTCACCGCAACTCCTGCCCAGGAGCCGGATCTCCATCATCGACGTGGGACACCTCGGGGTAATTACCCACCCCTTGATAGCATGACGCGCAAATCGGCTCCGCTCTGCCGATCAAGGCGCGGGCGGATTTAGGGGTGGGCCGGAAAAATGCGAGCGGAAGGCTCCCCGAACGGGCGCATGCGGCCATGTCGATGGAGGGGCATATCGCGGCGCGGAGCGGCTATCGGCTTGGTCGATGCGGGCCGGGGGCGTAACTCGACGATCCTATGGCGGCTGGGCGGCAATCGCGGGCGCTGGGGTTCCCATGAGCGTGTCGAGGATCGTTTGAAAGTGGGAGCGCCCGGGAGCCTGGCAGCAATACGGTGAATCGTTCAGGTTACATAACATAG
>CAVRNM010000160.1:0-11635 GCA_963722225.1 uncultured Verrucomicrobiae bacterium | reverse complement strand
GTCCTCCCGCTTGTCGAATTGTTTCTTGCCGGTGCCCAGGGCCACCTCGACCTTGACCAGCGCCTCCTTGAAATAAAGGCGCAGCGGCACGAGCGACCGCCCGCCGCGTCCAACGCCTGCGCAATCTTGCGAATCTCACTCCGGTTGAGCAGCAGCTTGCGCTGGCGTCGCGCGTCGTGATTGCTGGTCGTGCCGTATTCGTACGGATCGATGTGGGCGTTGCACAGCCACACCTCCCCCTTCTCGACGCGCAAACGCGTCGCTGATCTGGGCATGTCCGCCGCGAATCGATTTCACCTCCGTGCCGCGCAAGGCAATGCCCGCCTCGAACTTCTCTTCAATGAAATAGTCCCGCCCCGCCTTGGCGTTGCGGACTTCCGTGTAGCGGTCGGGATCTCGGGACTGGGCGCCCATGGACGTTTTCGAGCAGCGCGTGGAATCCGCACCGGCGAGCCAAAGTCCCTGCCCGCCCCCCGGGCGGGGCGTCAGACTTCGGACAACTCGTGGTTGATCTTCCCCTCGATGACCTCGCGGAGCGCGATATCCTCGGCGGCGAGTTTCTCGAGCGATTCGACCAACGGACGGCTGCCCCGCTTGAGCTGCTTCACGCGGCGCGAGACCACGTTGATCAGGACGTTCGGGTCGGTAATGATCTTCTGGGCTTCTTTGATGTAATCGTCACGCATGGCAGAGCGCTGTCGGTCAGCGGGAAGGGCAATGGCTACGAGCCACCGCCCCGGGGTCAAGGGTTTTCTCGATCATTCCGGAGAGCGGAGACCGGAACCCGAAAAGGCAAAATCAGAAAAGCGGGAAAGCGGAAAAACGGGAAAGCGTTCCTTGCTGCACGCCACCCGGTGCTTATCACTTGCTGCTCTTGCAGTTCCGGTATCATTTTTCTCTTTCCGGTATCCGGTCTCCTGCTATTTTCACCGTTCTCCCGCCTCCGGCCTCCTGTCTCCCGCCTCCCGCCTCCCGTCTCCGGTCTCCATTCTCCGTTTCCCGGTTTCCCGTTTTTCACCACCATGTTCGTCGCCTGGACTACCGTGGCCACACCAGAAGAGGCCTCCCGGCTGGCACAGGGGGCGGTGGAGGCGCGCCTCGCCGCCTGCGTGCAGGTGGACGGCCCGGTCACGTCCCATTATTCGTGGATGGGCCGGATCGAATCGGCGACGGAGTACCGCTTGGTTTTAAAATTCCTGCCGGAACAGGCGGACTCCCTGGAAGCCTGGATTGGCGCCCACCATCCTTACGACACCCCCGAGTGGATTGTGGCGAAGGCGGAGCACGTGTCGGAAAAATACTTGTCATGGGCCCGGGGCACCTCTACACCCGGCCCCTCCCAGAAATAGCAACCAACCGCCCAATTTACGTCATGTCCCAACACAACAGCCTGCAATCCGCCAAAGGCGTCTCCGTGAAGCGCAATGTCCTCAAGCGTTTCGAGCGCGTTGAGTTGCTCAAGAAGCGCGGCCAGTGGAAGGAAGGCCAGCGCATCGTCGGGCTGAAGAAAACCAAGCCGGAAGTCTGATCCGCCGGCAACGCCGCTTTCCCGGGCAGGTTCGAACGCTTTCGACCTGCCCTTTTTGTTTCGCGCAATCCCCATGACCGAAATGATCCGTCAGCTCATCGAGTGGTACCTGCATTCGCTCGACAAGGGTGGTTATTGGCTCGTGGGCCTCCTGATGGCCATCGAGAGCTCGGTCGTTCCGCTGCCGAGCGAACTCATCATCCCCCCCGCCGCTTATCTGGCGCACACGCAGGGCCGGATGAGCGTGGCCGGCGTGATCATCGCGGGGGCGCTCGGCTCCTGGATCGGGGCGACCGTGATGTACTGGGCGTCGCGCCTGGCCGGACGGCCGCTGGTGATGCGCTATGGCAGGTTCGCCCGCATATCGCCGGAAAAAGTCGCGGCGGCCGAACGCTGGGCCGCCCACTACGGCCCGTTCGGGATCTTCTTCTCGCGTTTGCTCCCGGTGGTGCGGCACCTGATCGGCATTCCCGCCGGCATCGTGCGCATGGATTTCCGGCTTTATTCGATTTACACCCTTGTCGGCTCGACCATCTGGTGCGCGGTGCTGGCGTGGCTGGGCATCCAGGCCGGACAGGATGCGGCGCTGATGCGCGGCGAACTGCACCGGGTCACCCTGTGGGTCGCCGGCGCCTTCGTGGTGCTGGGCACGATGTACTACCTCTTTGTGCACCGCCAGATGAAGGCGGAGCAACAGCGCTAGGCCGGTGTTTATTCAGGATGTAGGAGGCGAGCTTGCTCGCGATCCAAGTGATAATCGTCTCCAAGCAGGCGTCTTGCACCGATCATCTGATGGCATCATGTCGACGAGTGAAGTCGGGGAGTATTGAATAGAAGAGGTAAGCTACGGGATCATGGAGCAAGAAGGTCGTTTGCGACCGATGATCGCCCGCAAGCGGGCTTCCTACACCCGCGCACCAATCGGTTCCGGAGCGCCCGAGGAGAATTGCCAGCAATTGCCTAATCCCATAAGAGCCAGCCCCCCGCTCTTGTGGATTTGCACTCGACAGTCCACCGCCACATTTTGAGACTTCCCTCTTCTTCTTGCGGGCATAGCACAATGGATAGTGCACCGGTCTCCGAAGCCGGTGATCTGGGTTCGATTCCCAGTGCCCGTACCACCGGCATTGCAGGGCGGGCTCACCGTACTCCGCCGCCCCCGGCAAGCCGACCAATCTGAGGTGAACTCCGAAGGCCCGGTCTTGCTTTTTGCAGCCGGAAGGGCTGGGAGCCCGACAGGTTGCTGGCCTTCACAGCCGATACAGGATCATTCGATAAACAAGTCCAATAGGGTGCCAGCTTAAGCCTTCGCTGATGTTTAAAGTATCTTTGCACTAAAATCAAAAATTGAGTTGTATTATGTTGATAATAAATTATTAGCAACTATGTTATCTAACCTAATATCTTTTCACTACGATGCCCCGCCCACCACCGGATCCAGTCCGACTATCTCTGCTCCTTCAGGCCCGCGGAGCGATGGCCAGCCGTGCGATCACTGACGAGTTGGGCATCAGTCATGCAACCCTGACGCGAATTGTGGCAAAGCTCGGCCTTTCGATCGAACGGATCGGTGCGGCACGCAGCAGCCGCTATGCGATGCGCCGTCCTGTCCGGAACTTCGGGAGCGAATGGCCCGTTTATCGGATCAGTGACAGCGGCAGGCCGCAAACCTGGGGCACGCTCCGGACGTTGCACAACGGTTTCCGGTTTTTGCCAGCCGAGAGTGCGCCGATGTGGGTGGAACGACTAACAGCGGACGGATTATTTCAGGGCCTCCCGTTCTTCTTGCAGGACTTGCCGCCACAGGGGTACCTCGGCCGCGCCATTGGGCGGGAGATTGCGCCCCGCCTTGGCGTGCCGCCGGACATCCGGCTGTGGAGCGACGACGATGTCTTGGCCTATTTCCTAACCGACGGGTATGACCTGCCTGGAGATCTCATTGTCGGTGACCACGCCATGGAACGAGCTGTTCGTGCCGCAGAAAACCTGACCCCGGTGGCAGACTCAGATCGTGACCGCGTTTATCCCGAGCGGGCTGTGGCTGCCCAACGCGGCGAGATCGCAGGTTCGTCCGCCGGGGGCGAGCAGCCGAAGTTTCTTGCGGCCGGGCGCCGCGAGGGCGAAGCGATTCGATCTGTCCTTGTGAAGTTTTCCGCCGCGGACCCGTCGCCGGTGTCGGTGCGTTGGGCGGACCTTCTCGCCTGCGAACACCTGGCGGCGGAAATGATTCGGGATCGCCACATCGCCTGCGCCAGAACCGAGGTGATCGACGCGGGCGACCGGCGTTTCCTCGAAGTCGATCGCTTTGACCGCGTGGGAGCGGCTGGCCGCCGCGGTGTGCTGAGTTTGGGAGCGGTGGAGGACGCTTTCCTGGATCGGAGTTCCGCCAACTGGATCGCGGCGGCAGCGCTGTTGGAACAAGCGCACCTGATCAACCACGACGACGCCCGGGCGCTTCGCTGGATCTGCTGCCTTGGCGAGCTGATCGGAAACACCGACATGCACCGCGCGAACGTATCCTTTTGGTTCACCGATGCGCTGCCCTTCCGTTTGGCTCCGTTCTACGACATCCTGCCCATGCTCTACGCGCCGGGCGCGCAGGGCGACCTGAGCGAACGCACCTTTGCGCCGCGGCCGCCCGTGGCCAGCGTCACGAACCTATGGAGCGACGCGGCGGCGGTCGCGCTGGAATTCTGGGGACGGGTCAGCACGGACAAACGAGTTGCCACGCCTTTCCGGGAAATCGCCAGGGACAATCACGCCGTCGTGAGCCGGATGCTCCGTCAGTTTGGCTGATCCCGGGATCGCTGGTTCCCCTGTGAATTCCGGTCGCGGCTGGAACGAACCACGGCACCGTTCTTCGCACCCGTTGCCTCGCCACGGGATCTTCAAGCCCGACAAACAAGACGTCTGCCCGCGCTGCCGAACAGGCAGGCGGCCTCCCTAGTGCCCTCTGAACGTCTCCTTCCAGCCGTCGCCGTGCTTCACCTCCGTTATGTGCTCCGGCGGCGGCTTATCAGCCCGGTAGGGGTTTTGAGCGATGGCTTCAAGCAGCTTGGTTTGACGTTTCGCCTCCTCGGCAAGGTCGGTGAGTTTGCTCGATACGGTGAAAGGGAAGACGATCCATGCCAGAGCCAGCGCCAGGATCAGCACCAGTATTCCCAGAGCTATGATTAAACCAATGCCACTTTCTAAAAAGGGGAGATCACCAGCAGCGGAGAAGCACGCTTGCATCGGGAGGGCGGGGTTTCATCAACACTCAAGCACAAACTTGGTCGGTACCGTTCAATACCCTGAGCTGTGAGATTGCAATCATGGGCTTGTCGTCTCGGGCCGCGGATCGGGCCTGAGCCTGCACAGGACCGTACGGCCCGAAGCAGATCGCCCGGATCTCTTCGACATAGAGTTCGCACATCGCCGTTAGCTCGGCTTCAAGAGCAGCGCCGATCATCACACAAGCACCAAGATATGACTTCGCTTTGGAGCAGCGGTAGCCTCCCGACAGTATCGTTTGAGAAGGCGCAGCAAATCCTCGAATTGCTCCTTAGTGAAACCGTACGGGTTCATTGAAGGCTGACATTCCGGGTACTATTCAACAGGCGGTTATGCCGCATCGCGAGTACGCTGGTTCTTCACAATGTTCAAACAATTAGTGGATTGTGAAAATTGAGGAGCGGTTTTCCGTTGCCGCATGCAAAAAGGGGAAAGGCGTTCTGGGGGTTGGCGAAAGACAATGCTGGAGGCACGCGCCAAGGCACGAAAAAGCACCAGAGATTCCTCCTGACAATTTCCGCCAACGGATTCCGGCAAACACCGGAAATCCCTTCCGATGGTCCGATTTACCCACACCATTTGCCGGACGGGAATGGAAAGACCCTGAAGGACGTACCGATCTCTGTCATTATTCTCCGAAAACTAGTATACGGTTCAATTCCCAGTGCCCATACCACTGTTCTGAGAATAGCCGAATATGACCATCGCCCGCATTCGGATTGATGTGGAGTGGTCGGCGCCCACGACGCATTTCTCAATGTCCCATGCCCATTTCATACCGCATTGACGCCCCGAATCGACTGGTCTGCTGCACGGCAACCGGAGTCATAACCCTCGACGAATTGGAGGCTCATGACAAAAGGCTGCAGGCCGATCCCGCATTCATCTTCAAGGAGACAGCCTGCGTCCTCTGGGATTTCTCCGCGACAAGCCGCATCGACCATTCCGTGGCAAAGTACGCCCAGATCGCCGAGTCGTGGCTTGTGCCGGCAAAGTCCCGCCGTGCACTCGTGGCCAGCCCCACGGGCGAGGTCCGGAATTTCCTTTCCCTTTGGGTGCTGCACCGGACCGTCCGCCGGGATCCTCATGTCAAATTATCCGACAGCCTGGAAAAAGCGCGGCAGTGGCTGAACCCGCCCGATTAGCCAGAAGGAAAGGAAGGGAGCAGCCCGGTCGGACCGTGTGCGACCGGCGCTGGGAGAAGGGAATTCGGGCACAAGCCGCCCTGCCCCACTGCATCGTTCAGCCCTGTCTGACTCAGTGCATGGAGTTTCCAGCGTCCGCTGGAAACTCTAGATATGGATCGCCTCGCCGAGAACCGCGGCGGCGGCCTCCATCACCGCCTCACCGAACGTGGGATGCGGATGAATGGTGGCATGCATCTCGTCCACCGTCGCCTCCAGAGTCATGGCCAGGCTGAATTCTGAAATCAACTCCGTCGCGTCGGCGCCGATGATGTGCGCGCCGAGGATTTCTCCGGTCGCCGGATCGGCCAGGACCTTCACAAACCCCTCGGCTTCGCCCGCGGCCACGGCCTTGCCGACCGCGAGAAAGGGAAACCGGCCCACTTTGTAGGCGACGCCCTTTTCTTTGGCCGCCTTCTCGGTCAGGCCGATGCTGGCGATCTGCGGCTGGCAATACGTGCAGCCCGGCGAATTCTTCACGAGGCGCGGCGTGCCGTGGCCAAACATGCCATTCACGGCGTTGACCGCGCGGAACATCGCCGCATGCGCCAGCCAGGGCGGGCCGATGATGTCGCCGGCCGCGTAGATTCCTTTGACGTTTGTCTGGTAATTCCCGTCCACCTTCACAAACCCGCGGTCGAGATCGAGCTTCACCTTCGGCGAAACCGCGCCTTCGAGATTGGCGACCACGCCGATCGCCACGATCACGGTCTCCACTTCCAGCGCCTCCCGGTGCTCGCCCTTTACCAACTCAAGCTTCACCGTGTCTTTGCCGACCTTGATGTTCTCCGCCTTGGTGCCGGTGTGGACGACGATGCCCTGCTTTTCGAAGCTCCGCTGCAGGGTGCGTGCGATCTCCTCGTCCTCGGCCGGCACGACCTGGGGCAGCACCTCGATCATGGTCACCTTGCTGTCGAAAGCATTGAGAAAATAGGCGAACTCGGCGCCGATCGCTCCGGCGCCGATAATGGCGACCGACGCAGGCGCCCGCGCCCGCGGCATCAGCGCCTCCCGCGAGGTCATGATGCGCTCTCCGTCGACCGGCAGGTCCGGCAGCCGGCGCGCCTTGCAGCCGGTGGCGAGCAAAACGTTCTGCGTCTTGAAGAACTTCCCCTGGTGCTCGCCCGCGGTGATCTCGACCAGGCCCGGCACCGTGACCTGCCCGAGGCCGATGAAGTAATCGACCTTGTGCTTGCGGAAAAGAAACTCCACGCCCTTGGCCATCTGGTCGGCCACGTTGCGCGAGCGTTGCATGATCTTCGCGAAGTCAAAACTCAGGCCCTGGACGCCGAGCCCGAATGTCTCGGCCTGCTTCATCTTCAGGTAGAGCTCGGCGCTCTTCAGCAACGCCTTCGACGGAATGCAGCCCCAGTTGAGGCAGGTGCCACCGGCCCGTTCCATTTCGATGCAGGCGACCTTTTTGCCGAGCTGCCCGGCGCGAATGGCCGCCACGTAACCCGCCGGACCGCCGCCAATCACAATCAAATCGTATACCGGAGTTTCAGCCATAAGTTCGGGCACGTTCGAATCGCCCGCAACGTCGCCCTGGCAACCAGTCGCGTCAAATGGAAACGCTTCAGCGCCGGTCTTGGCATATGTGGATTTGTCGAATGTAGGGCGGGGTCGCCGAACCCCGCCATCAATAGAAGGGTCAGGCGGGGTCCGGCGACCCCGCCCTACAAATCAAGCGGATCATAGCGGAGCGAAGCTTCCGCCGAGCCGCGACTCGCCAGTGGCCTCGATCATCACCAGCCGCGGCGCCCCGACACGCGAATCGTCAGGCAAAAACCAAAGATGCAGTTGTCCCCTGCCGCTGGATCCGGCGCAATCTCCGGTATGCCGAGCGCCGCCCCCCGAACCGCACCCGAGCCAACGAACAAGATGCCGCCCGGGATCATCTACATCGTCGGGAACGAGGCGGCCGAACGGTTCAGCTACTACGGGATGAGTTCCATCCTCGTGGTTTTCATGACCCAGTACCTGCTCGACCGCCAGGGGCGCCCGGCCCACATGAGCGAGGCCCAGGCCGACGCCTGGTTTCACACCTTCGTGGCCTTCCTGTACATTCTCCCGGTGCTCGGAGGATTCCTGGCGGATGCGGTGATCGGCAAGTACCGGACCGTCCTGTTTCTCTCCGTCATCTACTGTTTCGGCCATTTCGCCCTCGCGCTCAACGACACGCGCATGGGCCTGGCGCTCGGCCTCGGATTGATCACCGTCGGCGCCGGGGGAATCAAGCCCTGCGTCAGCGCCATCGTGGGGGACCAGTTTGGAGCGTCGAACCAGCATCTCCTAACCCGGGTCTTCAGCTGGTTCTATTTCGCGATCAACTTTGGTTCTGCGTTCTCGACGCTTCTGATTCCATGGCTGCTCGATCACATCGGCCCGAGAATCGCCTTTGCGACTCCGGGGCTGTTCATGGTTCTCGCCACCGTGATCTTCTGGCTCGGCCGGCGGAAATTCGTCCGCGTCCCTCCGGTGGGAGTTCGCACCTACGCCAGCGCGCTCTTCCGGCGCGAAAACCTGGGGGCGCTCTGGAATCTCCTCACACTCGTGCCGTTCGTCGCAATGTTCTGGGCCCTGTGGCAGCAGAACTCTTCCTCGTGGATCTTGCAGGCCGACCAGATGGACCGGCACCTGTTCGGCGTGGAATGGCTGCCCGCGCAGATTCAAACCGTCAATCCGCTCTTTATTCTCGGCATGCTGCCCCTCTTCTCTTACGCGCTCTATCCGGTGCTCAACCGGTTCTTCCGCCTCACTCCCCTGCGCAAGATCGGCCTGGGCCTCTTTCTCGCGGTCGGGGCGTTTCTGATTGTGGGGGCGATTCAGCTGCGCATCGACGCCGGCGGACACCCACACATCCTCTGGCAAATCCTCGCCTTTTTGGTCCTCACTGCCGCGGAGATCCTGGTGTCGGTCACGCATTTGGAATTCGCCTACACCCAGGCGCCCAAGGAAATGAAATCTCTCGTCATGTGCACCTACCTGGGGGCGATTTCCCTGGGCAATGTCTTCACGGCGGCGGTCAACTTCTTCATCCAGAATCCGGACGGCACTGCCAAGCTGGCGGGCGCCGCCTACTACTTCTTCTTCGCCGCCGTCATGCTCGGAACCGCCCTCCTCTATCTGCCGGTCGCCAGCCTCTACCGGGGCCGGTCCCAGACCGTCACCGACGCGACGCCCGCCTGAGCGCGGGGCTAACGCTCGCTTGAATGTCTCCCAGTTTGCATTCCAGCTGAGCCTATGGGGTGGAGCGCGTGTCTGATGTCGCCCCGCCCAGGTGGTGCGCGTTGTCCTCAACGCGCTGAGCCGCGGGGGGCTCGGTAGTCCCAAACGCGCCTGAACCGCTTGGGGACAAGCGGTGCCACCTCGTTTCGCTTCTTTGCGTCAACCTCATCCTGAAAAAGACACGGCAATCAGTGCCCGCCGGTCGTCAGAAGCTGCGGCGCCTCGTCGGCCGGCTCAGCACCCTCCTCGCTGGTCTCTGGTCGCGCGGTGTCGCCCGGCTTGTTCAGGTGTTCCTTGACCACGACCGGCGCTGGTCGGGCGGAGCCGCCCAGCTGGGCGAGGCGCTCATTCGCGATGCCCAATTCGTGAACGACTGTCGCCAAATGGGCCGATTGCTGCTCGCGAAAATGATCGAGATAGTCGGCTGACGCAGTGTCGCCCGGCCGCGTCCGCCGCCGGGAGTTGGCATCGATGCACACCTCGAGCCGGGTCTTCTCCAGATCGAGGCGCTGTCGTTTTGCCTCCTGACCTTTCAGCAGTAGTTCGCGCAAAGTAATTCCGTCGATCTCCGCCCGCACGGCAGTATCGACGCCTTCACTCCCGGTGGCAGCTCCTTTTAACATGACCGACAGACTGAGCTCCTGAATCATGTCCTCCAACTCCTGCCGTTCCTGAGGCGTCTGTTGCCGGCCAATGTGCGCTCTCCACATCATCAGATGAAACGGCGTTCTCGCGGAAACCTCCTCGTCCAGCAGATCAGCCGGTCGGCAGCTGAAGCAGCATAGACCAACAACCAGAGAAGCGCCGATTGCGGCCGCACCGTAATGGAGTGGCCTTTTTGCGCGGCTATTCATGGGGCAGGTTTGCCACGGCGCTATTCGGCCCGCAGCGCCGCCATGGGATCGACCCTGGCCGCGCGCCGCGCCGGCAACCAGCAGGCGGCAGCAGCGACCACCAAAAGAACGATAGCCACACCCGCATACGTGGCAGGATCGTACGGACTGGTTTCGTAGAGGACGCTCTGCAGCCACCGTGTTGCCCCCCACGACGCGCCGAGCCCGATGACGACGCCGAACGCAGCGAGCGCGAGACCCCGTCGCAGCACCATGCGCAGCAAAACGTCCGGCGAGGCGCCCAGCGCAATCCGCACGCCGAACTCCCGCTGTCGCTGCGCCACCGCATAGGCCATTACGGCGAACAGCCCCATCGTCGCGAGCAGCAGCGCCAGCACTGACATCACTTGCAAGACGGCCAGTGTGCCGCGCTCCACGAAGAGGGAGTCGTCCTCCAGCTTCCCGAACCGGGTGACCATGCGCGGTTCGATGGAGTACATCGTCTTTCGCACCTCCGCTTCGAGGCCCTCACTCGGCTTTCCTGCCAACCGGAGCAGTACGTGGAGGAAGTAATTCTTCGGCGACGTGCGCTGCCAGATCGGGACGTAGTAATGCGGGAGAGGAGCCTGGCGGGCGCCGTACTCGTGCACATCGCCCACCACTCCGATGATTTCACATATCTTGTGGTAGGAGCCAAGATCCAACCGCTGACCGAGCGGACTGCCATGAGGAAATAACCGGCGAGCCAACGCATCATTAATGACCACCACCTTGGGATCGCCGCGGTGCATTCCGGAAAAACCGCGCCCGAGTCGCAAAGTCAGGCCGATGGCCGCGAAATAGTCCGGACCAACCTCGTCCTCTGAACATGCAACCTTGCCAAGATCCGGCCTTCCTTCGATTTGAACCACGTCACCTCCGTAGGAGAATCTCATTGGGGGACCGGCTGCCTGAGCAGAAGCCAGTACGCCTGGCAAACGCCTGAGCTCCGCCTCCGCCCGGTCGCTGAGAGCACCAAAGGCCTCAGCCGAAGGGCCAAACGCCAGGCTGCCAAACATGTCGTAGGTGTGCGCGGTATCAAATCCGACGCCGGTCCGTTGCAGCCGCACGAAGCTGCGCGCCATCAGGCCGCCGCCAATCAGCAGGATAGTGGCGAGCGCCGCCTGGATAACGACGGAACCGCTCCGCAGGCGCTGCAAATGTCGACTGTCACCGAGAGAACCGGCCCCCTCCTTCAGTACATCCTGGAGATTCGCACGCCCGATCCGCCAGGCCGGCGCCAGACCCAGCAATAGTCCCGTTCCTAAACATACAATCAGCGCGACCATCAGCGTCGGACGATCAAGAACGCCGAGTTGCGCTCCATTGGGCAACCATCGCTCGATCAAACCGCCCAATACTCCGTAACCACCCTTGGCGACCAGCAGGCCCAAGGTGCCGCCCAGGACAGTCAGAATCATGCTCTCGACGAGCAGCAGCCGCACCAATTGTCCGCGGCTTCCGCCCAGCGCGAGCCGCACGCCCAGTTCGCGCCGGCAGGTGGCCGTCCGCACGAGCATGAGGTTTACCGCCTTGGCACAGCTGATGTG
>CAVRNM010000159.1:0-25311 GCA_963722225.1 uncultured Verrucomicrobiae bacterium | reverse complement strand
GCACTCTCAATAGGTTCTGCTTGATGACTTCCTGGATCGCAGCCTGGTCCTTGACCGTTTCAGGTATGATCTTGGGGTCAGCGCAATTCAATCCAAGTTTACCGATGTTGGCCGAAAGCTAATAAACGACAAAGAGGCATCTGCCGGGAGCAGGGTTCATATCCTGAACGCTGAGAAAGGCAGCGCCCGCGAAGTCCGAGTGAAAGGCCCGATACAAATCACCTTCAGAAGAGACGATGAAGGTGAGATCATCCAGTTTACGCACGTTCACATGAACGGCCGTATCTATGACCCATTGCTCGGACGTATGCTGTCGGCCGACCCCGTAATCCAGTTCCCGGGGAACCTGCAGAGCTATAACCGATATAGCTACGTTAGGAACAACCCGCTGACGGTGGTAGATCCGAGCGGCTTTCAGGAGGAAGGCGCAGATCCCGCTGCGGAATTTGATCCAGAAGAACTAAAAGAAATTGATGAGGAGAATAGAGCCGAGGCCGAAGGCCCATCTCGATTTAGTCGCCCGGCGCGGGGTCCGGCGGATGCAGAGTTCCGGGACGCAAATAGCCCCAGGGAACCAAGTCTGATCAGTCCGCAGACGATGGATCGCATAAGGGAAGACGCTGAAAGCCTATCCAAGGCTTTGGGAAAGACGGAACCAAGTGAAAGGAAGTTGGATCAGAAGAAGCCCGACGCCAGCTTGGATACTGATGCGAAGGAGCCAAACGGAAGGGCCGGAAGACAAAGTCGCCTCCGTGAAATCGGTAACGATCCTAACACTTCGTCTGCGGACAGGGGCTGGATAAAACAGGAACAGAATTCAATCAAACGAGGGCAACGCGATACGATTCGTAACCCTCCAGGGAAGGAGCTGGCTCATGAGCGTGGCCGTGAAGCGGCGAAGGGGTTCTCGTATAAGGACGCGAACCTCGTAGACAAGGTTTTGCACAAGATTCAGCACATGTTCGATGATTTTGGTCGCGCGAACAAACCGAGACCACCTCCACCGCCGCCTCCACCGCCACCACCGCCTCCACCGCCACCACCGCCGCCACCTCCTCCTCCGGACAAAAACACCTAATGCAAATCGGACCAAAGCAAATCCAGGCTGTTTTGGCGCTGCCCGGTCCCAAACGTTACGCTCACTTCATCAAAGTGGCGGCAGACCAGCGCAAGGTTTGGGGACTGCACGCAGAAGGGTGGGCGTTGGCGAGTACCGATGAAGGGCAGCCAGTTTTCCCTGTTTGGCCAGCCCGTGAATATGCGCAGCTGTGTGCCGTTGGGGAGTGGGCGAACTTTCAACCCGAGGAGATTGATCTAGACACTCTGTTTGAATCACTGGCTCCCAAGCTTCGCGGAAACAATACATTGCTCGGTGTATTCCCAACGCCTGAAGATAAGGGCATAATGCCCGATTTGGCTCAGTTTGAGGAGAATCTCAGGGAAGCACTGGCTGAGATCGAGTGACCTGCAAGGCGATCTTAAGACGTCAGGTCATGACTCCTGGCCGATGGCCCGTTAGCTAACCGACCGCTTATCGGCCGGGTAGTTGGCGGACGGCTAGTTGGGGATGCCACCCGGCTTGTCAATCCTAGCAATGGCGATCTTGGCAACCCAGGGGCCGCGGCCGACGGTGCCGGCATAGCGTGCATCGACGGCGGAGACGGAGGCGAGGCCGTGCTCGTTGATCAGTTCGACCAGCTTCCCGAGCCGCGCGCCGGTCACGACCACGTCGGCGGTGGAAAATCCGAGCGTCAGCCGCTCGGGCGCTTCCAGTTCTCCGCTGGGATTAGCTTCGAGGGTGTAGTGGCAGAGCTGCGCGACGGGGAATCCCGTCTTGGTCCGCGGATCGGGCCGCAGCTCGATAAAATACGCGCCGCCGTGCGAGGCGCTGGTGCAGCACGTGGGACTTGGTTCTTCGGCCGCTTTCTTGGCGGCCAGTTCTTGAGCGAGGACGGACATAAGTTTAGATGCGGATGCCGCGGGACTGCCGCGGAGTCTCCTGTTGTTTTTGGTTGAGGTGGAAACGTTGCTTCCAGGACAGCGCCGGGGCCTCGACCTGCACGGCCGCCCGGGCACCGATCCACCGGCGAAACTCCTGCGCCCAGCGCTGCAGCGTGAGGACCGGCGCGGCCATGCGCTCCCCGCGCAGCACCCGCAAGGAGCGCACCGGCCGCAGCGCCCAGGAGGTGCGCATGTCGCGCTCGTGGCGCTGCGCTTCATCTTCCGCGGCTGCAGCCCGGCGGCTTTCCTTTAGCCGCTTCTCCTCCTCTTCCCGGAGCCGCAAAAGCCCGTGGCGCGCGAACTCCTCGCGCAGGCCCTGCAGCTCGAGCGCGGCTTTGCGCGTGTGCGTCTCCTCGACGCGCCGCTCCAGGGTCGCCGCATCGTCGGTGAAGATCCGGACCTGCTCCCGCCCCCTTGAAATCCCCACGTAAAAGCTCTCCCGGCTCACGGCCGCAAACGACCGCGACGAGGCGACGAAGAGCGCGACATCGACCGTCTTGCCCTGCGCGGCGTGCGAGGTGACGGCGTAACCGTGCGTGAAACTCCGATATGGCGCCGGCAGCGTGCGCCCATCCTTGAGCGCGATCCCGCCGCGGCCGACCGCCTTGACCTGGACGCGTTCGCCATTGGTGAACCCGTGGCCGTTGGCTTGCAGCAAGAGCCAGTCACCGGCAGCGACGGGCAGTTGCCGCGCCTCGCCGACATCAAACGCGGCCGGCACCCGAGACGGGTGCAGGACGGCCGGTCCCCCGTCCGGGCGGCGCAGGACGAGAGAGCGGCCGCGCACCGCCTCGACGGTGGCGAACTCGCCGGGCCTAAACTGTCCGGATTTTTTGGCAAAGCGCAGTTGCAAGCCCGGCTCGTAACGCTCTACCAGGCGTTTTTGCGCATCGGTCCACCCGAGCGAATCGAAAACCGAGACCGTCTCGTCCCGAGCCGCGACGGCGCCGCGCGCCTTCAATTGGCCACGTACGCAACCGGTGACGGCCTCAATTTCGTTCCACGTAGGCGAGACGAGGAGGGCGGACTTGCCGGCATCGACGGCCTTTAGATACGCCGCAGCCGCTTGCTCATGGAGCGGCCCGCCATCGTCGGCCAGGGCCTCGACGACGGCGCCGTCCTTTTGGAGGAGCCGGAAGGCACCAGCCGCGTCCTGGCCGGCCGCGAGTTTGACCGCCTGGCGGAAGACGGCGGGCTTTTGCCGCCGGATCTCGCCCAGCACCGCGAACCGGTAGCCGGAATGTTCCTCGATGAGCCTGAGTGCATCGCCCTGCGCGACGGAAGCGTGTTGCCCTGTGTCGCCCGACAGCACGACCCGGGCGCCGCGTGCCTGCGCGATCTCCAGGAGCCGCAGCATGTCGGAAGTGCCGACCGCCCCGGCCTCATCGAGGACGATGACGGGCGAGCGCGAGCGGCCGGCAACGCCCGCCTGCGCCTGCGGGTCAGCCAGGAGCTTGGCCAGCGTCGCAGCCTCTTTGAACCCGTCTTTGCGCAGCACGTCCACGGCTCCGGCAGTCGGTGCGAGAAACACCGCCTCACCCCCGGCCGCGGCAACGACGCGGCCGAACTCGCGCAAGGTCGTCGTCTTGCCGGTGCCGGCCAGGCCTCGGAAACCCGTCACCCGGTCCGACGAGGAAAGTACATGCCCCAGCGCGGCCTTTTGGTCCGCCCCAAGCGTCTCCGGCGCCGCATACCGAGGCGATAGCGGCTGGACGACGCCCACGCCATCGTTGACGAAGCGGATCAGCCGCAGTTCCTCGCCCAGGATCTTGCGCGTGGAGACCTCCCGGCCGACGCGGACAAGCTCGCGGTCGCTGCGGACGGCCGCCTTGAGCTCCGGGAGCGCGATCTGCCCGCAGCCCTTGACCAGGGCCGCCTCCAAAAGCTCATGCTCCGGAGCCACCGACTTGCGGGCAAAGACATGCTCGACCGCGTACCCGGTCGCTTGCCCGAGATGCACGGTCTCCCTGAAATCTTGCCTCTCCCCCTTTGCCTGCGCGACCACTGCCCGCAAAGCCCGCTTCTCGAAAAACCCGATCTCGTCCAACTGCCGGGCGCGAACCTCGTCTTCGGTGGCATCCTTGACCTTCCGCGGCCGGGACTGATGCACGACATGGCTGATCTCATCGTTGCTCAGCTTCCTTCCCAGCCGCTTCTCCTCACGGGCCACCGCGGCATTGCGCTGCTGCGATCGCTTGGAAAATCGTTCGATGAGCTTTTGCTCGACGCCCTCGACCTCGAAACCGTGTGCCGTGCCCCGCGTCCGGTAACCGAGCCCGTGCAGCCGCGACGCCAGTTCGTTGCGGTACACGGCAGTCCCGTAATGGATCGCCCCGAACATCCCGGACGATTGCAGAGCCTTCCAGCGCTGTTCGACCGGATCGAAGGTGGCATTGAACACCGTGAAATGCGTGTGCAGTTGCGGATCCAAGGCCCGCGACGACGTATGCAGAAATGCCGCCGCCACGAGGTTCCCCGTCGCCCGGTCCTCCATCGCGCCCGACTTCCTCACCCGTGTCCCGGCGAAGGCTTCCAGCTCCCGGATTGCCACCGCCGCAGCCTCCCGGTGCGCCTCTACGATGCGCTGATCATCCATCGTCACCGCGAGAATCGAAACCGACTTTGGAGCCGAACAGGTGAAGTCAAAGAACACCCGCCGGTCTGACAGGTGCAGCTGCGTCAACTGCTCGCCCGTCCCCGGATGCTGATTATCGCAGAGCCTCAAAAACGCTTCCCGTCCCACGACCTCGCCTGGCATTAGTCCCAGCCGTTCTGCTCCTTCGCCGACCCAATAACCCGCCTGGGTTTGCCCCTGCGAGTAGTAGTCGTTTTGCGACAGGTGTTCGTCGAAATACTCCGTCGCTGCTGTCCGGTTCTTCTGTGGTTTGGCGGTAAACATGTCCCTCTACTAATAGGGCTGCCGTCAACCAAACGGGAAGAGTCCAGCCCTACCGAAAACGCAGTAGAGCGGTCCCAAATCCGCCCTGTTCCTGCGCCCAAACCCATCTGTTTCCGTCCTCGTTTTGCGCGTCATTTTGCAGCGTCGTCCGATCCTCCAATCCCTGAGAAATGCCCAAGACACCAACCCCGCTTGAAAAGAGCGGCGGAAGTGCTGGACCAGAATACACGAACGGAGCGGGTCGCAGGTAGGAAGGAACTGCTGAAGATCGGGACAATCCTGCTGCCGGAGCGAAAGCGGCTTGAGGTGCGGGAAGAAAAACGGAAGACCTGCTGGACAAAGTGCGGCGCGAAAAACGGACCGAGTGCGGCTCGGACAGCTACCGCAAAAACGGTAGGAGCGCGCCATCGACGCCGGACCAGGTGCGGCTACCAAGGAGGCAGCCCGAGCGGAGCCAACGCCGGCCGCGGCGCGGTTGACGAGGGCGCCCTAGGGTAGGAGGACTCGTATGCAACAAACACCGACAAAAACACGCCCCGATTACGCCCGGATCGCCGCCGCCCTGAACGGCGCCGCGCTGGACAAAAAGCTGGAGGAACTGACGCAGCAAACGCCGCCGCGAAAACGGAAGCGGCTCGCCGACGTGCTCAGTCCCTACACGGACAGGCTGCTGAAACTGCACGGGCTGGGATGGACGTACCGACAGCTGGCCGAAGAACTGAAGGCGAGCGGCCTGCCGGTCAGTGTCGGCACGCTGCGCGAGTACCTCACGAAGACGGCCCGCGAGCGGAAGCCGAGCGGCAAGAGTGCCGGAAGAAAAGCGGGAGCCGGTGCGGCGATGGCCGCGGCCTGAAATGCGCCACCGGTGCCGGAGCAAGTGCTGGAGTCCCGGAGCAACGAAGTGCGGGAAGAAACGCGGCTGAGAAATCTAGCGGCGGCTCGGTCGCGGTGCGCCCTCGGGGAAGAAGAAAAAAGCAGCTATTTTTTGACAAGCTGCCCTGCCTCCCCCCATCACGGGCACAACCGCCAAACGCTCCTGCCACGATATGGGTTATGCACTCTGCCCTGCCACACGTCTTCGACCTGATCCCGCCGATCAAAGACATCCTGGTCGCGCTCATTAAAGCGACGGGGTCGATTGCGGCCGCCGTGGTGTTGACTGCTCGTGCGAGGCGCAAGCAGGAGCATCGGTCAGACCAGCGGCGGCTCGGGCTTCGCCCTCGGGGGTGCCGCCGCAAGCGGGACAAGGTCGCGGGGCGCTCGCCGCCGCCCCCGCGGCCCCCGGCTCGGGGCAACTAAGGGAAAGCAATGGCAGCCGATGTTAGCCGGCCTGCCGCAAAACGCCTTCGAGCATCTCCGCGACGAGCTTCTGTTTGGTGCGGGGAAGTTGTTCGAGCCGCTCCGCGAGCTTCACGAACTGCGACGGCGGGCCGGGCTTCTTGGCGGTGCGTGAGGTGTCGTTGAGCAACTCGCCCACGGTGACGCCGAAGAAGTCGGCGACCTTCTCCACCACCTCAAGGCTCGGGTTGTTGGCAGCACGCTCGTAATAAACAATCCGGGCACGGGTCATGCCGAGCGCCTCTGCGAGCCGGTTCTGCGAAAGGCCCTTGGCGACACGGAACGCGGCCATGCGTTGGCCGAACTTCGGCGCGGGTTTGGTGGCGGGACGACCTCCAGGC
Source organism: uncultured Verrucomicrobiae bacterium (assembly GCA_963722225.1). Taxonomy (GTDB): domain Bacteria; phylum Verrucomicrobiota; class Verrucomicrobiia; order Opitutales; family Opitutaceae; genus Fen-1467. Next base: position 18,732 of record CAVRNM010000159.1, on the reverse strand, counting down.
ATAGGCCAATCATAGACCGATTGTCTGATCGAGGCTTGCATGTTGTATGACTAATCATACAACATCGGCCCGGATGAAAACCACAAAAAAGTTTGGGAACCGCGGAAAGAAGGCCCGCCATGCCCCGCATCCCTGACGACGAACTGGCCCGACTGAAGGCGATTCCGCTGGCCGAACTGTGCCGGGATTACGGCATCGAATTAAAGCCCCAGGGCAAAGACCTGGCGGGCCGGTGCCCCTTCCACCAGGACGATTCTCCCAGCTTCATCGTGAGCCCCGGCAAAAACCTCTGGCATTGCCTCGGAGCGTGCGGGGCCGGGGGCGACACCATCGCGCTCGTCATGCGCAAGGAAGGCGTCTCCTTTCGCCACGCCTGCGAAAAACTCCGCGTCCGGCTGGGAGGCGTGCCGAGTGCGCCGACCATCACGACGCGGCTGGGCACGAGCCACGAGGCCCTGGCCACGCCGCAGGAGGCGGAGGACGACGCGGCGCTTTTGGGGAGGGTGGCCGATTACTACCACCGGACCTTTTTGAACGAGTCCGCGGCCATGCGCTACCTGCAATCACGGGCGTGCCTGCATCCGGAGGCGGTCAACGCCTTCAAACTCGGCTACAGCAACCGGACGCTCGGCTACCGGGTGCCGCCCATCGAGACGGCGGCCGGCCGGCAGCTCAAGGCCCGGCTCCAGGCGCTCGGAGTCCTGCGCCAGACCACCGGGCACGAGCACCTGAACGGGTGCGTCGTTTTCCCAATCCACGACTTGGGCGGCAAGGTGGTGCAACTCTACGGGCGGCGGCTCGCAGCCGCGGGCGACCAGGCGCGGCACCTGTATCTGTCCGGGCCACAGCGCGGCGTGTGGAACGCCGCGGCGCTCCTGCCCGGTGCGGACTGGATCTTGTGCGAGGCCCTGATCGACGCGCTTACGCTGTGGTGCCACGGGTGGCGGAGCGTCACGGCCAGTTATGGCGTCAACGGCTTCAGCCCCGACCATTGGGCTTTGCTCGCCCAGCGCAAACCCGGCCGGATGGTGATCGCTTACGACGCCGACACGGCGGGCCATGCCCAGGCGGAAGCGCTCGCCAAGGAACTGGCCGCAAAGGGTGTCGCCGTCTGGCGCGCCGCGATACCCGAGGGCAAGGACATCAACGACGTGGCCAGGGAGGCCGACGACCCGGCCGCGGCTCTGCGGGCCATCATCGACCGGGCCACAAAAATGGCGGGGCCGGTCATCGTCACGATGCCGGCAGCGGTTCCCGCCGTCACGCCCACACCCGCGCCCGCGTCTTCTTCTTTAGCTGCTTTAGTAGCTGCTAAAAAAGAAGCTGCTGCCGCTTCGCCGGGCGATGCGCTCACCGTTGCGAAGCATGACGCCGAGGAGATCGTTTTGGAGGTCGGGGACCGCATCTATCGGGTGCGCGGCCTCGCGAAAAACACCGGTTACGAGGCGCTGAAAGTCTCGCTGCGCGTGGCCTGTGGCGGGGCGTGGCACCTGGACACGTTCGACTTGGCGCAGGCCAAACAGCGGGCCGCGTTTGTCCAGGCCGCGGCCGAGGAAACCGGACTCAAGCCCGAGCTCTTGAAGCGGGACCTGGGCCGGGTGCTCTTGAAACTGGAGGAGTTGCAGGAGGCGCGGCTGCGCGCCCAGGTGGCGCCGGAAGCGGCAGCCGTGAAGATCTCGGAGGCGGAGCGCACTGCCGCCCTCGAATTGCTCCGTGATCCGCGCTTGCTAGAGCGCATCCTGGCCGACTTCGCCGCGTGCGGGGTGGTCGGCGAGGAAATGAACAAACTCGTTGGCTACCTCGCGGCCCTGTCCCGGAAGCTCGCGCAGCCCCTCGCCATCGTCGTGCAATCGACGAGCGCGGCGGGGAAGACCGCGCTTATGGAGGCCGTGCTCGCGTTTGTGCCGCCGGAGGAGCGGATCAAATACTCGGCGCTGACGGGCCAGGCGCTCTATTACCTGAGCGAGACGGATCTCCGGCACAAGGTCCTGGCCATCGTGGAGGAGGAAGGCGCGGAAAAGGCCAGCTACGCCCTGAAACTGCTCCAATCCGAGGGCGAACTCACCATTGCCGCGACGGGCAAGGACCCGGCAACCGGCCGCATGACCACGCAGGAATACCGCGTCGAGGGGCCGGTGATGATCTTCCTGACGACGACGGCCGTGGACATCGACGAAGAGCTTTTGAACCGTTGCCTCGTTCTCACGGTGGACGAAGGCCGGGAGCAGACGGCCGCGATCCACCGCTTGCAGCGGGAGCGCGAAACGCTCGCCGGATTGCTCCGGTCGGAGTCGCGCGCGGCCGTGCTCACGCTGCATCGCAACGCCCAGCGGCTGTTGCGGCCGCTGCGCGTCGTCAATCCCTATGCCGAGCAGCTGACCTTCCTCGACGACCGCACCCGGACCCGGCGCGACCACATGAAGTATCTGGCCTTGATCCGCACGATTGCCCTTTTGCACCAGCACCAGCGTCCGGTGCGCACAATCGAGCAGGACGGCCGCCCCGTCGAATACATCGAGGCCACGCTGGACGACATCGCCGCGGCCAACCGGCTCGCGCACCAGGTCCTCGGCCGCTGCCTCGACGAAATGCCCCCGCAGACCCGGCGGCTCCTGGAACTGACCGAGCGGATGGTGGCGGAGCGCTGCGCCGAGCGGAAACGGGAGCGGCCCGACGTTCTTTTTAGCCGCCGCGAGCTGCGGGAGTGCATCGGCTGGGGCGACACGCAATTGCGGGTGCATCTGGAGCGGCTCGTTTCCCTGGAATACTTGATCACCCACCGCGGCAGCGTCGGGCAGACCTTCGTTTACGAGCTGGTGTACGATGGCGCCGGCAAGGATGGCAGCCGCTTTTTGCCGGGCCTGCTCGACGTAGAACGGCTTCGCACGGCCAACCTCGCGGGGGTAAACGCCAACCTCGCGGGGGCCTCGCGGGCCGAAAGCGGCCCGTTCGCGGCCGGGTCGCGGGGTCCGTCCTGGCGTGGTTCTACCTCTGAAAAACCGTCTGCCGCGCCCAAAACGCCCGAAAACGCACATCAGGACGGCGCGGCGCACGCAGCGTAACCGTACCCGGCCCATGCCCCCGGAAAACCTCACCCTCGAAACCGCCATCGCCCGGCACCTGTCGCACCTGAAGGCGCTCGGTTACACGCCCGCGACCCTGACCAGCCGGGCGTGGCACCTGGACCTGTTCCGCCAGTGGGCCGAGGAGCGCGGCGCGGAGCTTCTTTGCGCCGTGACGCCGGCCCTAGTGGCGCGCTGGCAGCGGCACATGAGCCAGCACCGCAAGGCCGATGGTCAACCGCTGGCCTCCCGCACGCAGCGCACGCGCCTGGAGTCGCTGCGCCTCTTCGGCCGCTGGGTGCTCGGGGAAAAACTCCTCGCCGAAAATCCCGCCGCCGCGCTCGTCCTGCCGCGGGTGGGACAGCCGCTGCCGAAGGCGTGGCTGACGGCGGCGCAGGCGGAGACGATCCTCGCTATCCCCAAGCTGGATAGCCGCCGCCCGGCTCCGGGGCTGCGCGACCGGGCGATATTGGAAACGCTCTACTCGACGGGACTGCGGCGCATGGAGGCGGCGCGGCTGCGGGTGCCGGACATCGACTTTGCCGGAGGGGCGGTGTTCGTGCGCCAGGGCAAGGGTCGCAAGGATCGGGTGATCCCGATTGGGGAGCGGGCCTTGGCCTGGATTGAGAAATACCTGGCCGATGCGCGGCCGAAGCTGGCCAGGCCAGGCGACGAGGCTGGGCCGCTCTTTGTGACCGAGCAGGGCGAGCCCCTTACCGTCCGCTACCTGTCGGCAATGGTCACGCGCTATGTGACGCGGGCCGGCTTTGCCAAGGCCGGTTCGTGCCACCTGTTCCGCCACACCTGCGCGACCCTGATGCTGGAGGGCGGCGCAGACATCCGGCACGTCCAGGAACAGCTCGGACACGCCTGTTTGCAGACGACGCAGGTTTACACGCACGTCTCAATCCGGCGGCTAAAGGAAGTGCATGCGGCCACGCATCCGGGCGCGAAACTGTCGCCTCGACCTCAACCGGAGGCCCCGGCATGACAACGACGATGCACGCGCTTTCGCTCTACCTCGATACGTCGGTCATCGGCGGATACTACGACGCCGAGTTTTTGGCCGACACGCGCGCTCTGTGGCGGCTAAAGGAGGCGGGGCAGTTCCGGTTCATCACCTCGCAACTGGTCTTCCAGGAGATCGCCGGGGCGCCCGAGCGCGTGCGCGAACTCATGCGCGCCACGTTTGCGGCCGAGGAGGTGCTGGAGCGCACGGCGGAGGCGGAGGAACTGGCGCAAGCCTATCTCGCGCAAAAGGTGGTGCCGCTGGACTTTGACGACGACGCGCGGCATGTCGCGCTGTGTTCGGTGGCGCGGATCGACTATCTGGTGAGTTGGAACTTTAGGCACCTGGCCAACGTCCGGCGCGAATCCGGCTTCAACGCGGTGAATCTCTTGCAAGGTTACCGGCCCGTGCGCATAGTGGCGCCAACCTTCCTCATCCATGGCCACGAAGAAAAAGAGCTTTGACGCCGTCGCGGCTTCGCGCCGCTGGCGGATTGCGACCGGGCGCAAGCTGCGCGGCCTGACCTTCGAGCAGCAGCAGGCGCTGTTGCGGCGCACGACCGAGGCGTTTTTTGCCGAGAAGCCCTCGCGCCGTTCATCGGTGCTCGCCCACCGCTAAGCCGCTTCCTTTTTAGCCGCTCTCACGCCGCATCCGGTCTTGCCGGGCGCGGCGTTTTGCTTTGTGCTCGCAGTCGCTCGCCGGGCGCAGGACGCGGCCGGAGTCGCGAGCTCTGTCCCAACCCTTCACGAAGGAAGAAACACGCTCTAATCGCTGTTCCCGCGCCGTCTGACACGGTGCCCGTTCCTTGACTTGGTTTGGTGGCCCCCCGCGCCCCTTCCTCCCTTCTGGCGGCCCGCAAAACCGCATCACCGGTTACGACCTCCCGGCGGCGACCGCGCTAGAGCTGGCAGATCAAGTGCTCGATCTTCTGTGCGGCTACATCCGATAGCCGAGGAGCAACCCTTCGTTGTTGTCTATCGTAAAGGTGTTGCCCTCGAGGGTGGAGATGGTCGTCCCTGCGCCTTTCCATTGCAAACTGAGGCGGGAGCCATCCCTCGTGTAGGTGCCGTTCAACTGTTGGCTAATGACTCCTGTCGGTAGCTTGTAGCTGCTTACGCTGGTGAAAGTCCCGTCGGCATTGAGCGTGATGGCGCCCGACAGAACCTGAGGCGCTCCGTCCTCGTGAGAAACAGGGTAAGGGAGCTTGTTTCCGTTGACGGTAACCAAGGTGTAGGTGCCTTGGTGGTCGGAGGTCTGGGTCGTGTCTGAAGCCGCCTGGCCAGCAGGCGGGCAGAGTCCCAGGACCAATAATCCCAGCTTCACCAATTTCGAGTATTTCATATTCACATCCTTTCCCGTGCTTTTCCTTCAAACGAGGCAGCGCTATGAGCCTAGTGAGCTTCATACTTGGATCTATAGGCTGCAGTTTTCAAAGCGGATTGGACTCGAAGCCCAGACCTGCACCTGCCGAAAACCCCAACAATCCTACACAACCACTCCGGAGCAGTGGAGCCAAAACGATGAACCAATTCTCTTGGGAGATTTAATGAATCGGAATGCGAACCTCCTCGGCTCACTCGGCACGATCTTAACCGCATGTGGTTTCATGATCTTAAGTTCCACCAAACGCCAGCAGTGTAGCGCAATCTGGCCTGGAGCGTTAATCGATAAACCTGATGCTTGGCATTGGGTGGACCAATGTGGTGATGAACGAGGCCAGCGGGGAGCACGGGCGGGAGGGGTTTCATCCCCTCATGCGCAATTCCGCCCCAAAACGGATCATCCCGGTGAAGAATTCTCCGCTCGGCCTTGCTCACAACAGCGGGTGCGCCTGACGGTCCGGGCGAGGAGGCGATCGCCTTCGCTGCGTTGCTCGGCCTGCTGCTGGCGGGAGGTGCCGGCCTGCCTTCCCATTACGACAACGACGCCGGCGCCGCTGCGGTCGACGTTTATGGGAATCTTCCGTCGCTGCCCAAGCGGCTGACGTTTACGAGCGATCTCACGATGAGCATTGATGACGTGGACGGCCGATGGGGACGCACCACGATCCTCTCGACACGTCGGGCTATCCCATGATCGTGGCGCCGGGTATCTCAACTGACGGTTGGCGCGCCTCATTCGTCCACTTTCACGACACCGCTGCTGCCGTCGACCGTAACGCGCTGCCCGCTGCGGATGCGCCGGGTCGCCTCCCCGGTCCCCAACACCGCGGGGACGCCGTATTCGCGGGCCACGATGGAACTGTGGCTCAGCGGGCCGCCGACATCGGTAACGACGCCCGACGCGAGGGCGAACAGCGGCGTCCACGCCGGCGTGGTGATCTTGGCCACCAGGATGTCGCCCGGCTTCATCAGGACGAACTCTTCGGGGCCGCAAATCACGCGGGCCGTGCCGGTCACACGGCCCGGGCTGGCCCCGATCCCCTTGATGAGGTTGCCCGCTGCCCGGCGACTTCGCGCAGGCATCAAGTGGCTGACGTCGAATCCGAAGAGCCGGCCGCCGCCCTTGATGGGCAGCACCACGGGCGGCGTTACGCCATGCTCTCGCTTCCAGCTCTCCCGCCGCTCCGCGATCGCGCGCTTGTGGTCGCCCGCGGCCTGACCGGCATCGAGCGCCCGCGCTGTAGCCTCGGCCTCCTCCCACTGCAGCCAAAACACCTCGCCGCGTTCCGCGATTGCGCCCGCCGCGGCCAGGCGGTTTCCCACCTCGCGCAACATGCGCCGCAGGACCGGCCATCCCAGGCCGACATCAGCGAGCGCGTCTTCGCGCAGCGGTGCGCAATGTTGCGCCCAGCGGAGCACGCGCTTGAACAAGCGCCGGCGCAGTCCCCCGCGGCGCGCCAGCATTGTCTCGGCGGCCAGCTCCCTCGCTGATGCCGCCGCGGCCTGCCTTTCGTGCGGGTTGCGACCCTGCCCCGCGACAAAATGCCTTAGTGTTTCAACCACCGAGCCAGGATCCTCGGTGGGCAGGCTCGTGACGAAATCCAGGTTGTAGACAGTGTGGCCAAAACGGTTCAGGTGTTCCGCGAGGCGACTCGTGAACTCGCGCCAGCTCCCGTCGTCGGCGAGCGGCGCCGATCGCGATCCGAATGCCGCCGCGATGTCACCGCCGCTGGTAAGCGATAGATACGCTGCGAGCTCGCCCTGCGTTCGCGCCCAGATCGCCAGGTCATAGAGCGATTTCTCCGCGCGGATCGGCGCGCTCTCGAAACCCAGCAGGAAGCTCATCGCCGGCGGGTCGCTCTTTCTCCGGACGAGCCGGTTGTATCCCTGTGTAAAGATGGCTTCGCTCGCATTCACGGCGCCGAGGACAGACTGGATGCTTACATAGTAGGCCGCCGCCGCCGCCACGATGTCCCGCGCTCCGGAGAGCAATTCCAGCGTGGGTGTCGCGGCCAGGTCGCGCGCGGACCAGGCGCCGGCCGTCTTGGCATAGCGCGGCCGCGCTTCATTGGCCCACCGGGCCTCGGCCGTGCGCATCATGCGGATGATTCGGGGGATCAGCACGGGCGACGCGAAGAGCAGCCGCACCGCCTGCCAGGCGTTTAGCCCGAAGTCGTAGTAGGCGTACTGACGGATCGTCACCAGCCCTGTGCCCTTGCCGATCAGGAGCCCCATCCCCAGGGATTTCATCTTCGCCTGCAACGCCTCATTCCAGAGCGGCAGGGCGAGCGTGGCAAACAGCGGCGACAGCGGATCGGGCAGCAGCTCGGCGACGCTGCTTCGCCAGTACTGGCGCCCCTTCCGCGGCACCTGCCATTCGGGCGCCGCGAGCGACTCCGGCAGCACGGTCACGGGACGCGCTTGTACGATGAAGATCCGTCCGCCGCCTGTTGCCCATTCGACGTCCATCGGCCGCCCGTAGAGCTCCTCGATCTTCACGCCAAGCTTCGCAAGTTCCGCGGCCTGCTCGGGCTCCAGGACAGCCTGGTTGCGCCTGTCGGCCGGAACAGGCTCTTCGCGCGTGCCCTCGTCCAGGCGCACGGTCATCGTCTCCTTGCACGCGATTTCCTGCGATGCGATCCTTCCAGTCTGCTTGTTGACGACGATCGTGTCCGGGGTGACGCGACCGCTGACGATTGCCTCGCCCAGGCCCCAAGACGCGTTGATCACCAGTTCATTGCGGGCACCCGTCACCGGGTTCGCGGTGAAGATGACGCCGGCGGCCTCGGCCGGGACAAGCAGCTGCACGACTACGGCGATGGCGACGTCTTCGGGCCGAATCCCCTGCCGCTTGCGGTAGCCGATCGCGCGCCCGGTCCACAGCGACGCCCAGCACCGCTTGACCGCATCGATCACCCCGTCGCTGCCGCGGACGTTGAGGTACGTATCCATCTGCCCCGCGAACGACAAGGCCGGCATGTCTTCCGCCGTTGCCGACGAGCGCACGGCCACGGCAATGCCGGCGCCCAGATGGCCGTACGATCGCCGTATCGCCTCGGCGAGGTCGGCGGGCATCATGCCGTGCGAAAGGAGCGATTGGATTTGCTCCGACGCGCGGTCGAGCGTGGCGGGGTCCGTGGCCCGCGCCTGCGCCTCGGCCGCGATAATTGCGTCTCCGAGATGATTCTCATCCACATAGCGGCAATAGGCTTGCGTGGTGATGTGAAAACCCGGCGGCACGGGCAGGCCCGCGGCCGACAATCGCGCCAGAGATGCTCCCTTGCCGCCGACGCTTTCGACCGTCGCCTGGGGGCTGTCCAACCCGAGAATTAACGGCCCGGATCGAGGGATTGTCATCTTTGGTTTCAATCTTTCTCCATGGCCCGCCTCCCGTGTGCCATTGGAGGGGACCTCCAGTCCCGGTGCCGGCCTCCCCGGCTTTGTACGTCAAGTCGCAAGGGGCGTCAAGAAGACCCCGGCAGTCCGTCCCCCGGTCGTGGACGCGAGGCGGGGGACAACGAATACTTGGTTCAGTTCTGGGACGAGACAGAGGGAGCGGTCAAGCGAACGGTGGCCAAGGAATGGCGGTTCGGTGCAGGGGCCCAATAGGCCAAGCCCGCCGGTTCTATTCCCGAACGGGAGGAGCCTAACATCAATTGGCGGGCGTTATAAACTTAAAAAAGATTCCGGGGAATGCGGGAGCCGATTCGACTCCGGACGAGGGTTCGCGCCTAGGGTATTTCCGTCAGGGTCGTAGTGTTGACAGCAATTCGAGACTTTTGAATCATAACCCCGACAGGCGCCCTGCCTTGCCTACCCCTGAGCGCGACGGAACTTCGTCGTTCGCAATTCGCATCAACCCATGTGGCCTTATGCGTTTTCACCGAACCGCCATTGGCGTAGTCAGTGCATTGCTCGCCGCCGTGCTCCAGATGCGGGCGGCGTCATTTCCGCAGAGCATCGTTCCCGTTGCCGACGCGACGGCCGCCCAAGGGGCCGGCGGCGGGATGACGTATGGCCGGATCGTCCGGACGGCACTCACACCATCTGAGATGGCCGCCGGGATCGATTTCGACATCGCCCTGAGATTACGGAACCGGGAGGAATTGGAATCACGGATCAATGGCGGCAAGGTCTTTTCACGAACTGAACTGGAAGCCTACCTGCCAACCGCCGCAGACTACGCCAAGGTTCGAGCATGGCTGGTCGCACAGGGGTTTAAGATCACGTTGGAGGCCGATTGCCGGCATGCGATTTTTGCCCGCGGCTCGACTGCGCAAGTCGCGACGGCCTTTGGCGTGCAAATGGCCCGGGTCGCCACAACTGACGGTGAGTTCACTTCTGCGATCACCACGCCTTCGTTGCCGGATGAAATCGCATCCGTAGTCGCGGGAATTAGAGGCCTCCAACCTCACCTAATCCGTCACCCTCTTTCGCAGCGGCCTCAAGAATTGACGACTGAGGATTATGCCGCAATCACACCCGGGGCCGTGAGGGTTGTTTATCAGGCCCCGGCCACACTTTCGGGCGCTGGCCAGACCATCGCTGTCATCAACGACTCGGTTCCAAACAATAGTGATTTGGGACTGTTCTGGGCCGAATGTGATATTCCGCAGTTATTGGCGAATTTTGCCGTCGTGAACGTGCAGGGCGGACCGGGAGTCGACACGACAGATCAAGAAGAGGTGTCCATGGACGTAGAATGGACCAGCGGCCTTGCGTGGGCAGCCAAAGTGCGGCTTTATGCACCACCTCACCCGCTAAATTCAAGCGGTGAAGCTGCAGCCTATACCCAAATTTTGAATGACCTGCCCTCCAACCCCATCATTCATCAAGTTACGGAAAGCTTCGGAGGTCCAGAAGCCGATTATGACGGCGGCGACAGCTCACTGCTCCTGCTCATAGCGCAGGGAGTTATTGATCTTTCACAAAGGAATGGATGCGGATTTTCGCTCTGAAAACGGTATCCGTTCTATACTGAATGCTCAATAACGACATACCAGGGAGTGACAGGGGCATCGGGAGGCGGCATTAGCGGAGTGTTCAGCCGGCCCTCGTGGCAGGTTGCGGCGGGAATGCCGGCCGGCACCATGCGCTGCATCCCGGATGTGTCGGCTGTGGCTTATACGGGAAGTGCAAGTGACGATTTGGGACCGTTTGTCTATCAGGGAGGCACTGCTTACATCGGAGGTGGCACCAGTCTTTCCAGCCCGGTCTGGGCCGGGTTATGCGCGCTCATCAACCAAGCGCAGGCAAATGCGAATTTGGCTCCGGTGGGATTTCTCAATCCGAAGCTCTATGCTGCGGCAGGCTCATCCTGCTTTACTGACATTACGAGCGGAAACAACGGCGCCTATAATGCAGGCCCAGGATACGCGATCTATGTACCGGACTGGGGTCGCCTGTGGTCACCAACTTGATCGCGTACCTAAGCACCTTTGCGAGCTCTCCTTGGATCTACGCCCAGCCTTCGAGCACGAATGCTCTCGTCGGCCAATCAGTGCAATTCAATGTGGCGATTGGCGGCTATCCACCGCCCGTCGATCAATGGCAAGTCAGCGCGGACAACGGGCAGACTTGGACGAATCTGAGTGACTCGGCCCTCTACACCGGAACAGCGACCCAGACGCTCACAATCACCGCTGTCACGACTGCGCTGAACGGAGATCAATACCGCTGCGTCGCAACTGATGCGAGTGGTAGTGTCACCAGCACTGCGGCCACGCTGTCCGAACGTGAAACGCCAGTGTTTACGACTCAGCCAGTAAGCCAAACGGTCGGATTGGGCATCGTTGCGAACTTCACGGCAGCAGCAGCAGCCATCCCGGTCGCGACGTATTGGTGGCAGGTCAGTACGGACGGGGGTAATTCCTGGGAGATCCTAAATGACCTCGGACCGTATATTGGATCTCAGACAGCGACGCTCACGATTGTCGGTGTCACGGCGGTGATGAACGGCTATCAGTATCGGTGCCTCGCGTCGAATTCAGTCCAGGACAACGTGGCGAGCAATGCAGCTATCCTGACGATCACGATGGCCATCCCGTCTGGCAGCTTGTGGGGCTTGGGGAACAATTCAGACGGCGATCTCGGTGATCCGGCCAAGCTGGTACAAGTCGAGGATGTTCGGGTCGGTGTCGGCCAGCGGCCCCCAGCACTCGTGGAATCCATTGGGTGTGACATCGCGGGTCACCCGGTAGTCACACTCCCGGCAGATCCGGTACTGCGTAGCGATGCCACCCCAAGCAGCAGTCATCGCGTTGGGTTTGCCCGCCTTGTCATAGGTCCCAACGACCAACACCGGGGTGGGGTAGACGAGGGTTTTTGCTCCAAGGGATCTTTTCATGGCGGCAAGGGTTGTAAGCTGAATCCGGTTTGCTGCCAAGCTTCTGGCGGAAACTGACTCCGGGAATTGATGATCCAGCCAGCGCCTGCCTGCGCGGCTCGACCACTTGTTTCTGTAAACGAAAATCCTATCGCCTTGGAGCGTTTGGAGGGTAGCCAACGGCTGGGTCGCAGCCTGAACGGGCCGCTATGGCTGGCAGAATCGCCAAGGCAGGCTGTCCTGCCAGTCGTCCAAGACCTGTGTGAGAGTGACGGCTGGCCTGTTCACCGGGCGCGGCACAGTCTGCCTATTTCTTCTGGCGGGCGAGCAGTAGCGCCACCGAGCGCTTTTCGTCGATGAGCAGCCGCCGACCGTCCTGTGAGGGACTCCCCCCCTGTTTGATGAGCTCGATGACCTGCTCCGGCGTGAGCGAGGGGTCGAGGGCGAACAGCTTCGCGGCGAGGTTAACCACGTTGGGAGAGGCCATGCTGGTGCCCGACAGCTTCAGCCGGGCACCGCCGGGAACGAAGCTCTCGACGTCGTAGCCATCCGCAAGGACATCCACCGATTTGCCGTAGCAGGAGAACGAGGTCTCGTCGCCGGACTGATTAACAGCGCCGACAGCCATGAGATTGGGAAGCCGCAGCGAGGACGGGACATCCTCGGTGAAACCGGTATTGCTGTCGCTATTGCCTGCCGCCGCGACAAAGAGAGTTCCCGGCGCTCCCTTGATCGCTGCCTCGATGGCCTTGCGCCAGACAGTATAGAGCTCGTTGGCACGGATCTTCCGTTCGGCCGGATTGGCCCCGCCGCCAGTTTTCGAGAGCCACGTCTCAAACTCCGCGCGGTCGTCGCCCCAACTCATATTGACGACGCGCACGTTGCGCGTGCGAAAGTAGTCGGACATCTGTTGAAAGTCGGCTCCCATCCGCTGCGCCCATTCAATCGTGGGCGGAAACGGAAGGTCAGGCAATAGATCATTGAAACGCGCGACAACCAATCGCGCGAACGGGTTGCCTCGCACAGCGATGCCAGCGCAGTGTGTCCCGTGCATGTAGTAGGGGATGACCTTTTCGATCTCGCCAAGTTGGTGCATCTGCTCCGGAGATAGGGTTTTCAGCTTCTGTTCCAGCGCGGCGGACTGGGGCGATTCATGGCCCTCTTCGATATCCTGCTGCCCTTGGATATCATCTCGGACTTCCGGATACCGCTTTTGCTGTTCCGGCGTCAGGGCATAAAGCCATGAAGTCGACGGTGTGCCGGAATCGTTATAGGCAAGGCCGTGGTTTCCGCTGACGGTGGGGGTGGGATCGTCGAAGACCTGATCCGGGTAAAGGGATACGTCGATCCCGGAATCCCAAATCGCGACAAGGACCGGAGTTAGTTTCTGATCGGTAGTTAGCGTGACTTCACGGGCCGCCCAGATATCCGGCTTGGCGGTATCATGCTCCGCAATGTACTGCTTTAAAACTTTGGCGACCAGCGGACAAACCGTCGGGGAGAACTGCAGGCCGTTGCGGATCCCAATCAATGTCGCCGCGTCGTTATCGTTCAGAGCGTGGGACTCCCGGGCTGCGGGGTCGATCGACGTCATCACGTACCCTAGGGTTCCAGCCTTTGAAAAAAGGCGGTAACTCGCATACGTCTTTTTCGCCCAGTCCTGAACCACGTTCCATGGGAGCTGCTCAACCGCTGCGCGGTAGCTCGACTCAAACTCCTGCTCGAAGGCCGGTCCGCTTGTGCCCTTGGCGTGGATCGCCGCATTCAGGAAGACCCGCCCAAGGCCGGTCGTCAACTTCGCCGAGGGCTTGTCCTCCAGCGCGCGAAGTTCCTCCACCATCTCCAGCGCTGCCGGATATTCCCCCGCAAACTCTCGGAGGGCCAGCTTTTCGCCGATGTACCCCCGCAACGCCGCCCGATCATGGATGTCGTAGTCGCGTAAGACCGCATCGACATCGGTTCGAACCTTCGCGGCGAAGGCCTCAAACGAACCGTCCTGCGCCTGCACCAGTTCGGAGGCCAAGCCGGGAATCGGATAGCTGTGGCGAGGCAGGTCCGCCTGACTCTCCACTTTTATCTTGGTGGCAGGCTCTGAGTAGGCGAGCGGCGTGGCGACCAGCAGTAGCCACGGAATTAAGTGTATGAAGGCAGATCGGGGCGTTGGCATGTGTTTTGCACCGGCACTCCGTGGCAAACGAGACGTGAGCGAATGTCAAGATTACAAAAGGCAGCATATTCCATTCTACACATTGGAGTGGCGCAAGTAATCTGAAGACTTCGCCAACTGCACCCGAATAATAGGTTAACATCATTAGAAGGTTGATCCGATATATGCTAAGAGCTAATAGCCCTGAGAGAACGTAAGCATCTCCGACGCACCAGCACCGGATTTGCAGGTGCAGACTTCGGTTGAAGCTTTATGAGCAACGCATTGAGAGGCTTTTTGGTATCAGCCAAAGCGTGCCACCGCCTCGAACAAGATGGCCCCATCGGTTGCCAGCAGCTCACGGGTGCGGGCGAAAGCAGTGGCGGGATCACGCAGATGGGCCAAGTCGACGCCAGCCGGGAACTGTGCCTTGGCAACGAACTCGATCATGAACCCGCCGTCAGCGAGAAAGCGCAGATAATCGTCGTCGTCGGTGGCTGAGGGGTAGCCCCGCTTGCGGTAGTACAGCTTCGTCCGGCAGTCGTAGCAAGCGGTGAAGTCAGACTTGGTCAGTAAGGGGGTAGGCATGCGCGGGGGAGGGGGCTGCTGCGCCGTAAATGGGCAAGCCGGAAAGCACCCTACCATACCATTGTAGCCTTGTGGCCGCTTCGTGTCACCGGCTTTTCGTCAGATCAGGCATCAAATGGCGCAGGGCCCGCTATGCACTATTGCACATCGAAACCGAGTCTGCGTGATGCCCTAAGAAAAGACGTAACTTCTCGGACCGTGTTTCGTCTAGTGATTATAAATCCATCAATCCAGAAATTGCCTTGGGTTTCTCCGAGATGAATCAAAGTTCAGCAATGCACAGCGTGGCCACGAGGACATTCTCTGGTGCCTCACCGGTCGTTGTAGTGCTGCCTCTGGACGACGTAGGCGAAGTCGCAAGATGGCCGTCTACAAGGTGCCAATAACCTCATTAACCGTTGCCATCGGTGGCTGTTGATCCGCATAAACGGCCCATTGCTTTCGTGAAGACCCTGACTTGCCTCCTCCTTGGTTTTGCCGCGCTCACCGCGGCCGGTGCTGACCTGCCGCCGCTTAATTCGCCCGCTACAACCGAGTTCTATCCGGGCAAGTTCATCTGGGGCGATCTCTTCACGGTCGATCCAGCTGCCGCGGAGAAATTCTACACCGGACTGTTTGGTTGGACTGCAGCAACTATTGAACGGACCACTTCTTCGGGCACTCATCCCTATATCGTCCTCTCCGTAGGCGACCGGCCAGTCGCCGGAATCACGATGCGGCCAGTGCGGATGCAGGATGAAGTGCATGGGCGCTGGGTCGGGTATGTATCCGTCCCGGATGTCGCCAAAGCCCTTGATGCAGCGACCGCCGCAGGCGGGCATGTCGAGGCCCGGGCCAAGGACCGGCCACAACGAGGGATGCAGGGCATCTTCACTGACGCCGAAGGCGCGAGGTTGGGCGTGATGCATTCGAACTCGGGCGACCCCGGAGAATACCTGCCCCAACTTGGCGACTGGACGTGGGCGGAACTGTTTGCCCGCGATCCCGCCGCCGCCGGTTCCTATTACCAAACCGTTATCGGATACGACCGAATTCCAGACACGCGCACCGACCGGCCCAATAACTTTATCTTGGTCAGTGGCGGGTTTTCGCGGGCCAGTGTGACCACGGTCTCCGCCCGCCCGAAGGCCCACCCGGCGTGGCTTCTCTTTGTACGGGTCGCAAGCGTTAAGGACACAGTCGCACGGGCGGTGAGCTTAGGTGGACGGGTGCTTGTGCCGCCTTCCGATGCTCCCACGGAATACTGGAGGGCGATCATTGCCGATCCCACCGGTGCCCACATTGGCGTCGTCGAGCTTGAGGAAGCCCCTCAAGGGAAGGAGCAGCCATGAAAATACGCGGCTGCGCTTTCGCGGTTCCGATATTTGCTGTCCTAGCTGTCATTCTAACGGGCTGCGTGACCTCCCAATATTCTTCCCGAACCGCGGATTCAGCTTATGTGAGAGGGATTGATCGTTTTTCAAAGGCCATGATTTTTATGGAAGAACGCGTGAATATTACCGAAATTGACGGGCTGCGGGCGGGACAAGAGTTCTTTGGCCTCAACCTCGGTGATTATGTGCCGCCGGGAAGACACGAACTTGACATTATTTGGGGCTACCATGGCAGCACCGGAGAAAACTTCATCGCCGTGGATCTTGCCGCCAACCACAAATATCAGTTTAATATTTCTGCTGGCCCGAGCTTAACACTGATCGATGAAACAGCTAGTTCCGCCGCAGTCGCGAAGGTTGGTCAATGGAATTTGAGCGACGAAGGGTACTCCATGGAGAACGACGGCAGTCCCATCGTCGATGTCGACTTTGGCGGTGCTGAGCATGCTCGTCCCCCGCTAGATCGGGGCGACAAACGGGGTGGTCCCGGTGGGGGCGACGACCACAATCACCCTCCACCGCATTCAGGCGGGCCTCCGTCTATTCCGCACAATCCACCCCCCTCCCATGGCGGCGGTGGTGGCGGCAGCGGTGGGGGCCATAGTGGTGGCGGCGGTGGAGGTGGGGGCGGCGGCGGCAATCACAGTGGCGGTGGTGGTGGTGGTGGCAGCGGCCACAAGTAGTGATGACTGTTAGGGAGGTCCGCGGCCCTGAACTCGGACGCAGGGTGCGTGGCTGGCTATCACGAACCGCGCCGGAGTGCTGCGCGGACTAATGCTCTTTTCCTAGGAGTGATACATTACAGAATGTGTGTACGATAGGCCTTGGCCTCAGCCAACAGCTCCCGCCAGCACCCGACTGCGCTGCTCGATCATCTGTTCCCGTAAACGAGAATCCTATCGCCTTGGATCGTTTGGACGGTAGCAGGGGTTGGCTCACAGGCTGAACGGGGCGCTACGGTTGGCAGAATGGCCAAGGCGGGCCTGCCGTACCGGTCGCCCAAGGAATCGCCGGGCCATCCTTCCCGGTCGACCGCTGCCATGGTGCCCGCGCAGCCGAAGAGAACCAGTGGACAGGCCGGGCGCATGGTGAAATGGGTGGTATCGCCCCGAAATTTCCACAACTCAATTAATGAGTTGAGCGCTGCGAGGAGAAGGCGTACACGCTGAACCATAGAACCACCTGTTGGGCATAGAACAGATGAATTCGGCACCCCCGGCGACGGCATTCCCGATAGCGGCAAACTTCACGGTGACAAATGAGATAGAGCGTCTTTCGGCGATTTGCGTGAAGGCAGCAAGTCCGCGCCGGATAACAACCATGATCCTAGCGATCGATGCGATATATGTGCTTCTAGCCCTTCTCCTGATGCCGGGAAGCGGAATAGCCGGGATCGGTTTGGTGGCTGGTTCGGTACTGGTATTGAGCATTTGGCTGAAGTATTGGTTCGATTGCCGAAAGAGAACAGAAGTCGGACTTCCAAAATCTGGTGATAACATCACGGTAAGCTTTTTCCCCGACCGGTTCGATGTTAGCAGTAATCATGATAGGCAGGAGATTGACTATTCGGACGTGACGTGACCTCGCTTTTTTGAGCCGCCTTCGGTGACAGTCTGGGCCACAAGAAGGACCCAGACCATGAAAGGTAAAAGATACTCGACCGAGGACAAGATTCGCCTGCTCCGGGAGGCCGACGCTGGTCGGACCATCACCGAGCTGTGCCGGGAAAAGAACATCTCCGAGGCGACGTTTCATCGCTGGAAGCGCGAGTTCGGCATGATGGACGTCAACGAGGCCAAACGGCTCAAGGAGCTGGAAAAGGAGAACACGGAGCTGAAGAAGATGCTGGCCGACTCGCTGCTGGAGAACCGCGTGCTGCGGTTTGTGAACGAAAAAAAATTATGAGCCCGGGGCACAAGAAACAGATGACCCAAGCCGTGATTGCGGTGGGTCTGTGCTCCGGGCGGAAGGCCTGCCGGATTCTGCACCTGGCTCGGGCAACGTTCTGGTATCCGCCGGGGCGGCGCAGTGATCGCCAGACCCAGCTGGTCACGCGGATGCACGCCCTGGCCGTGGCCCATCCCCGGTATGGGTACCGCCGAATCACGGCGCTCTTGCGACAGGAAGGCTGGCTGGTGGGCAAGCGCCAGGTGCAGCGGCTGCGCCGGGCCGAGGGCCTGCGGGTGCCTCCACCCCGGCGAAAGCTCGTGCGGCGGGGGCTCTCCACCGGGCTGCCGACTCGCGCTACCCATCGCGGACACGTGTGGACCTGGGACTTCATTGCGGACGCCACGGTCCGCGGGGGCGCTCTGCGCATGCTCACGATCCTCGATGAGTTCACCCGCGAGTGCCACGTGCTGCGGGCCGACCGGGCCCTGCGGTCTGCAGAGGTGCTGCATTGGCTGCAACGGGCGATCGCCGAACAGGGCGCACCCGACTATCTGCGTTCGGACAACGGGCCGGAGTTCATCGCCAAAGAGCTTCAGCTTTGGCTGGCCGCCCACCACATCAAAACGATCTACATCGATCCAGGCAGTCCCTGGCAAAACGGATTCGTCGAATCGTTTCATGGCCGCTTTCGCGACGAATGCCTGAACCGGGAACAGCTGTGGACCCTGACCGAGGCCCGGGTCGTGATCGAAGACTTCCGTCGCCAGTACAATCACCAACGGCCGCACAGCCGACTGGGTTACCTCAGTCCAGTCTGTTTCGCCGCCCAATCTCTTCCATCCCCGGCTCCGGTCGGGCTTCGCCCTCCCTCCGCCGGGGATGGACACAACCCCATCCCTCCACTAACCTCAGATTCCAGTCCAGACTGACACTACAGGTGGCTCGAAAAGGTGAGTC
>CAVRNM010000158.1:0-25100 GCA_963722225.1 uncultured Verrucomicrobiae bacterium | reverse complement strand
GCGCGTCGGACAGCGACATCCCGTCAATCACCAGATCGTGGATCTCCTTCCATTTGGCCTTGGCGGCCGGCACCGTGGCCTCCCGGTAGAGGATGACCAGCGCCCGGCTGAACGGCACGCCGGCGGCCAGCAGGCTCGACAGCAGCCGGGTGAAGTTCTCGAGCACCCTCGCGGAAATCTTCTGCTTCACTCCCAGCGAGATTCTCAGGGACGCCAGCGGGTGCCCGCCCCCCGCGCCATCCACCCCCGCGGATCCGGCGGCGCCGGCGGCGGCTGCCGTCGGCCCGGGCGAGGCGGGAGCCGGGGATTCCTTTCGCCCCGCCCCGTTGGCTGCTTCGGAGAGCCGGATCGGCTTGAGCCCGAGGTGCTCGACCTGCCGCATGGCCTCGTGCCGGTTGCCCGCGTCCAGCGACCCCTCGGTGAGGACGCCATCGCGCTTGACCGCCTTGTAGGAGAACTGGGGCATCGGCTGGTTTGCCTTCAGGTCGCGCTTCGCGCCCGCGGCGCAGGCGCCGGATTCGCGCCCGGCTCGCTTGGCCTCGCCGGGGGCGCAAGCGGCGCCGCTTCGTCCACCGTCGTGACGCTCAAGACTTCTTCGATCGTCGTCACCCCCGCCTGCGACGAGGCGGCAGCCATCGTCGGCCAGCGTCGTCATCCCCGCGCGGCGCGCGGCGTCGCGAATGATGTCGGTCGAGGCGTTGCGCAGGATCATCTGGCGGATTTCGGAGTTCGTATCCATCCATTCGAAGATGGCGTGCCGGCCATATAACCGGTCTGCCGGCATTCGCGGCAGCCCACGGCGCGGTAGAGGGTGGTTTCCTCGGGAATGCCGATCCTCGCCTTGTACGATCGCGCCAGCGGCGTGTCGTCGACGGCCTTGCAGTGCGGACAAAGGAGGCGCACCAGCCGCTGGGCGAGCACCGCCTCGAGCGAAGAGGCGACCAGGTAGGGTTCGACGCCCATGTCCACCAGACGGGTGACGGCGCCGGCGGCATCGTTGGTGTGCAGGGTGGAAAACACCAGGTGGCCGGTCAGCGACGCCTGCACGGCGATCTGGGCCGTTTCCTGGTCGCGGATTTCACCGATCAGAATCACGTCCGGATCGTGGCGGAGGATCGAGCGCAACCCGCGCGCGAACGTCAGCCCGGATTTCTCGTTGACCTGGATCTGGTTGACGCCCTTGAGCTGATATTCGATCGGGTCTTCAATCGTGATGATCTTCCGCTCCGAATCGTTGATCTCGTGCAGGGCGGTGTAGAGGGTCGAGGTCTTGCCGCTGCCGGTCGGGCCGGTGACCAGGACGATGCCGTGCGGCAGTTGCAGCACGCGGTGGAAGCACGCGAATTCGCGCTGGCCCATGCCCAGTTCGCTGCACGCCGCGCAAGGTCGCGTTCTGGCGCAGGAGCCGCATCACCACCGCCTCGCCGTGGAGCATCGGGATGACGGAGACGCGGATGTCGACCTCCGCGTCTCGATCCGCACCTTGATGCGGCCGTCCTGCGGCAGGCGTTTCTCGGCGATGTTCAGATGGCTGAGGATCTTCACGCGCGAGACGATGGCCGGCTGGAAGCGCTTCACCTGCGCCGGCACCGGGACTTCCTGCAGCACGCCGTCGATGCGGTAACGGATCCGCAGTTCGTCCTCGAACGGCTCGAGGTGGATGTCCGTGGCCCGCAGATCGATCGCGTCCTTGAGCACCTGGTTGACGAAGCGGATGATCGAGGCGTCCTCGGCCGCCTCGTCGAGATTCGTGTCGCTGACCCCGTCGCGATCGTCGACGACCTGCAGGCCGCTCTCTTCGTCGAGGGTGTCGATCGTGTCGGCGCCGACGCCCAGCCGTTTCTTCATCTCCCGCCGGATGGCCTCGGTCGGCGCGAGCACCGGCTGGAGCCGCAGGCCGGTGATGGCCTTCAATCCATCAAGGCCCTGGGTGGCAAAAAGTCGGCTGGTGGCGACCTCGATCTGCTGGCCGACCCGGCGCAACGGCAGCAATTCGTCGCGCAGGAGCAGGCGCGCGGGAAAAAGGGAAAGGACCTGCTTGTCCGGCTCCAGTTCGTCGAGGATGGCAAAACCGAGGCCGTACTCGCCCGCCAGCCAGCGCAACACGCGTTCCTCGGTGATCGGTTCGTCCGCGGGCTTCTGCGCGAGGAAGGACCGGGCATCGGCCGCCGTCAGTTGTCGCGCCGCAATCATCGCCTCGAGCAATTCGGACAAGGCGCTGCCGGCGCCATTGATTCCAGCGTCTGCTGTTTCGGAGGGATTCATGGCAGGAGTCCCATCAGGACCGCCACGGCTTCCTGCCGGACGGTCAGGACCGCGCGCAAATCCTCGCGCGCTTGGTCGAGCCTGACCTCGGATTGCTTGCGCGCGGCCCGCAGCCGCTCAAGCCGGGCCTTGATTTCGGCATCCGGGAGCTTGTCTTCCAGGGCCGTGCGCAGGGCGTCGCCCTCAGGATTGGCCGCGGCGGCCTGGCGGTTGCCCTGGTTGCCGCCGCCGCGAAAGCCGCCCATGCCAAACCCGCCACCCCCGACGCTGCGCCGGAGATCCATCACTTTCGTGATCCGATCGGCGATCAGCTTCCACTCGGCGTCATCGGTGACCTCGAATTGGGTTCGCAGGTTGGACAGGATTCGCGCCTGCATGTCCTCACGGTTGAAGTTGCCGTGCCAGCCACCCGCATTGCCATCCCCGTTAGCACTGGGAGGCCCGCCAGCGGGCGGGCTGTCCGGTTGCGCCTGGGACCTAACCGTGAACAGGCATGTCGCGGCGATCAGGAAGGCTCCGCGCCGTAACCGCGTCGCACCAGCCAAGCGGGCAAGGCGCTTGATGAGACTTGGTTCCTGGCGAGGAGGGGCGGAAAAGGAGGTTTTCATCTTTAGGATGCTCGTTGCCTGCGGTTTGGCGCGGTAGAAATCGCATAAATAATTGCGATGCAATGTGTAAAAAATCCTATGGTCTGAACCTGATCGAGGCTTTCGGTCGTGGCAGTGTCGGCGAATGGGCGCTCATTGATCAGTAGATGACGTGCGTAACTTGAAGTGGTGTCAGTTTATTGGTTTTTGGCGGGCTGTGCGGGTTCGTTGGCGACCAGCGCGGAAGAAGCACGCGTGCCAAGGCCGCCGGCGGGTCGATGACAGCAGTTCGGGTGGTAACCGCCTTATCATTCAGCGTGGATCGGGTTGCCACAACGGGGAAAGGAAGCCGGAAGGATTGTTGCGCAAGCCTATTACTAACGACGATATACAGAGATACACGCCACATGGCACGGCGCAAGCAATAGAATGGGCAATCTCTTCACTAAGCATGAAAACAATCACCATCACCGCTTTGGTTTTGACGACAGGTTTCTTTGCCGCGGGCGCTGGTGCAGAACCCCGAGGCGATTCGAGACCCGGCATTCCTGCAACGACATGCGCTCCCTCGCGATTTCCTGGCCCGGCATCCGGAGCTCGCGCTGGAATACCTGCAGGACCACCGGCCTGACCTCATGATCATCGATCTCTCGATGGCGGCGGTCAGCGGCTGGGACCTTCTGTTCCACGAGAATCTCCAGCGTCCGGAGCTTCCCATTTTCGTCATTACCCGCTGCCGCTCGCGTCGACTGGCGGCGCCGACCGGTTCGCCCACGGATTTTTCCCCAAGCCCATCGATCTCGATGCACTGCTCGCCGCCGTGCGCCGTTACCTGGGAGTTCCGCGGGGCGCCGGTGACCCGATCTGATCTGGGCTCATGCAGCCCCCACGGCAAAAGGTGTCTTGCTCCGGCCGGGAAGAAATGGGGAGCCGGGGTTGCCTGACCTGAGCCGTTTCGACAAGCTCATCCGTTCGAGAGGCTCAGGATGACCCTGCGGTGTAGGAAGCCTGCTTGCAGGCGATTTTCACCTCTGAATCGCGACCAAGCTCGCTTCCTACAATTTGCCTAGAAACGCCTCAGCGAGGCCGGCCACAGCGGGTGCTCGCTCCGAAGTTTGGCGGAGCTACGGCCTACCGCCAGTAGGGACGACGATAGTAGTAGCCGCCGTGCCGGAAGATCCACTCGCCTCCGACGTAGACGTGGAACCCAACCGGTGGGATGGCCCAGAATCCGGCGATCCAGTTGTATTGATAACCGTTCCAATTCCAGTACCCGGGAACCCACACTGCGGCCGGGTAAGGCTGGGCGGGAACGACGTCGACCGCTCCCGGGGCGGCGGGTGCGGCCGGAGCGGCGGTCAAGGGCCGTCCGTAAACGGTGCCGTTCTGGTTGTCAGCAGCGTTTCCCAGCGTGCCGCCGGCGATCGCCCCGGCGAGGGCGCCGACGAGGGCGCCGGCGGCTCCGTTGCGGCTGCCGCTGTTGTTGCCGATGATGGCCCCGGCGAGGGCGCCGAGAGCGCCGCCGGCGACAGCACCCTGTTGGGTGTTGGGTCCGGTGCCGACGCATCCGGTCAGCAGCGTGCAAAGGATTAAGGCGGTGGCGGTACGTGGGTTTTTCATGGCGTTTCTGTTTTAGACTATGGCCGCGTCATTTTGTTTCTCGTCTGTTCTTCGCTGAGGTCCATGACGACGCGCGGGGGCCTTGGGATACAGGGGTGTTTCCGAATTCGGGCCCGGGGGCGGCCGTGATCAATGATCACTGCGACCACGACTGGAGGGCGCGGTAGGCGAACCCCGCCTTTTTAGCGAGTGAGGCGGGCTCAGGCGACCCCCCCCCCCCCCCAACATGATTTGGTGTCCGAAATCGCGAGCGAGGATATGGTTCAACTTCATCGACCGGCCTCCGGCCCGGCCTCGCCGGAAATGCGCGGCACGAAGGGACACGCTGGCGGGGCTGCAATCCGCCTGTAACCGCGCCGGAGGCCCGGCGTCTCTGTTCGTGAGTGAAGATTGAACAAAATGTTCAGCATTCAGGCGGTGATCCGGGCACTGCGATCGCCGCCGTGGCGCATGCTCACTTCCGGCGTCACGGCTACAACCGGACATCGATGAAGGAGATCGCGGACGATTGCGGCATGTCGGTCGCGAATCTGTACCGCTACTACGACGGCAAGCTGGCCATTGGCGCCGCCGTTGCCGCCGCGGAACAGGCCGCCCTGTTCGCGGACTGCGATCGTGCAGTCGCGGCGGTGCCAGGCGACGTGACCGCGAAATTGATCACGTTGTTTCATGCCCTCATCGACGGCACCCGCCGGCAGATCAAGTCGGCGCCGCTGCTCTTTGAGCTGGGAATGACGGTGGCGCGCGAACAGCCGGAACATCGTCAGCGGATCTTGCAGGAAATCGAACTCCGCATTGCCGCGATTCTCGGGCCGGTGGCGGCGATCGACGCCCAGGTCGCCAGCCGGTTGATCCTGATGGCGAGCGCCCCCTTTGTCCTTCCCTGGATGTTGCGGACCCTGCCATTTGGCAATCCGCGGCCCCAAGTCGAACCGCTTGTGAAGTGCCTGGTTTCCGGCCTGCTCGAGGCAGATTCGCACGGAATCGCGGCATCGGTTGGCCCGGGCGATCCGCCCTGAAATTCAGTCTTTCGTTTGCCGCCAGACCTCGGCCTGATACACCTTCTTTCCGTGACCGACCCTTCCCGAGACTCTCCCGCATCCGTCTCCCCGGATCCGGTTCGCCCGACGATCCGGTCTCCTCGCGTTTGGCGACCCTGGCCTGAGGCGGGGGCGGCAATGGCCGACTAGTGTTGGATCCTTCGCCGGCCTGGGTTTGAATCTCGTTTGAATCGCCTCGAGCATCTTGAATCACCGCAACTCCGACTTCGTATGAGCCTGATCGAAAACCCGCTGCCCGCGAAACCCGCGGTCGCATCACCAACCTCCGCGCCGGGACACTGGATCGGCTGGATGGCACTGGCCGTCAGCCTGGCGCTGGCCGCTTTAATCGTCTGGCGACTCGCCGGGCGCGCCGCGGGCTACCGGCGGCAGATGCCTCCGGTTTCGGTGGCCACCGTCGCGGCCGGAAAAGGCGATCTGCACGTCTTTCTCACCGGGCTCGGCACCGTGACGCCGCTGAACACCGTCACCGTCCGCAGCCGCGCCTCGGGCGAGCTCGTGAAGATCCATTTTACGGAGGGCCAGCTCGTGCAGGCCGGGGAATTGCTCGCCGAAATCGACCCGCGCGCGTACCAGGCGGCACTTGAACAGGCCGAAGGCCAGCTCGCCCGCGATCAGGCGCAGCTCGATGACGCCCGGCTCGATCTTGCGCGCTACCAGAACGCCGAGGTCGCGGTGACCCAGCAGCAGATCGACACGGCCAAGGCGACGGTCGCGGAATTGGCTGGAGCCGTCCGCGCCGACCAGGGCGCTGCGGACAACGACCGCCTCCAGCTGAGCTACTGCCAGATCACCGCGCCAATCGCCGGTCGCGCCGGGCTCAAGCTCGTCGACCAGGGGAACCTGATTCAGACCACGGACACGACGGGCATCGTGGTGCTGACGCAGGAACAGCCCATCTCGGTCGTATTCAGCCTCCCGGAGGACAACCTGCCGGAGCTGCGCTCGGCGCTGGCGGCCGGCCGGACGCTCCCCGTCCAAGCCTACGACCGCGCCCAGAAAAACCTGCTGGCGACCGGCACGCTGATCGCCATCGACAACCAAATCGACTCGACGACCGGCACCGTGAGGCTCCGCGCCCTCTTTCCCAACGACGATCACGGACTGTTTCCGAACCAGTTTGTCAACGCACGCCTGTTGATCGACCTGCAGCAAGGCGTCATCCTGGTTCCCAATTCGGCCATCCAACCCGGCGCGCAGACGAATTCCGTCTTTGTGGTGAAGTCCGACGAGACGGGCAGCACCGCGGTCGAACGACGCACGGTGAAGACCGGCCTCACTGAAGGCGAGAAGACCGCGATCCTGGCCGGCCTGGCGGCCGGCGAAGTGGTCGCGTCCGACGGCCTTGACAAACTGCAGGACGGCTCGAAGGTCATCGCCCATCCCGTCACGGCGGATGGTGGCACCGCCCCGGCCGCCCCCCAGGACCATGCCGCGCGGGACAACGCGTCCAAGGACCATGCGCCCAAGGACCACGGGGCCAAGGACCATGGGGCCGGCTGGTCCCGTCATGACCCCGCCGCGAAGACGAATCCATGAACGTCTCCCGGATTTTCATCGAGCGGCCGATCGCCACGTCGCTCTTGATGGTGGCGCTGCTTCTGGCCGGCGTCGTGGGCTATCGCGTGCTCTCCATTTCGGCGCTGCCGGAGGTTGATTACCCGACAATCCAAGTCACCACGCTTTATCCCGGCGCCAGTCCGGAGGTGATGACTTCTGCGATCACCGCTCCGCTGGAGCGCCAGTTCGGGCAGATGTCCGGACTCACGCAGATGACGTCGACGAGTTCGGGCGGCGCCTCGGTGGTCACGCTGCAGTTCAGTCTGGATCTCTCGCTCGACATCGCGGAGCAGGAGGTGCAGGCGGCGATCAACGCGGCCAACAACTACCTGCCGACCGACATCCCGAACCCGCCCACCTACAGCAAGGTCAATCCGGCCGATACGCCCATTCTCACGCTGGCCGTCACCTCGAAGACCCTGGCCCTCCCGAAGGTCGAGGATCTCGTCGATACGCGGCTCGCGCAGAAGATTTCCCAGGTGTCGGGGGTCGGCCTCGTGAGCATCAGCGGCGGGCAGCGCCCGGCCGTGCGGATTCAGGTCAACCCAAGCGCCCTCGCGGCCTACGGGCTTGACCTCGAATCGATCCGCACCGCCATCATCGCCGCGAACACCAATACGGCCAAGGGCAGTTTTGACGGTCCGACGCAGGCGTCGACGATCGACGCCAACGACCAGCTGAAGACCTCCGATGATTACCGGCAGGTCATCCTCGCCTACAAGAACGGCGCGCCGATCCGCCTCTCCGACATCGCC
The DNA here is from genome assembly GCA_963722225.1 of uncultured Verrucomicrobiae bacterium. GTDB lineage: Bacteria > Verrucomicrobiota > Verrucomicrobiia > Opitutales > Opitutaceae > Fen-1467. The sequence goes on along the minus strand of CAVRNM010000158.1, from coordinate 17,252 downwards.
CAGTCCGTGGACGGCGCCGAGAATCTCTATCTTGCCGCCTGGGCCAACCGCGCGCCCGGCGTGATCCTCAACATCCAGCGCCAGCCCGGCGCGAACGTCATCCAGGTGGTCGACCGCATCAAGGCCCTGCTGCCCCAGCTGCAGGCGGCGCTGCCGGGCGCGGTCAAGGTCTCCGTGCTCACCGACCGCACCGTCACGATCCGGGCCTCCGTCGAGGACGTCCAGTTCGAGCTGTTCCTGGCGATCGCGCTGGTCGTGATGGTGATCTTTGTGTTCCTGCGGAATCTGGCCGCCACCGTCATTCCGGGCATTGCGGTCCCGCTGTCGCTGGTCGGCACGTTTGGCGTGATGTACCTCGCCGGTTTCTCGATCAACAACCTCACGCTGATGGCGCTGACCATCGCCACGGGCTTTGTCGTGGACGACGCGATCGTGATGATTGAAAACATCGCCCGGTACATCGAGGAAGGGGAGGCGCCGCTCGCGGCCGCGCTCAAGGGCTCGGCGCAGATCGGGTTCACCATCATCTCGCTGACGTTCTCGCTGATCGCGGTCCTGATTCCGCTGTTGTTCATGGCCGACGTCGTCGGCCGGCTGTTCCGCGAGTTCGCGATCACCCTGGCGGTCTCGATTCTCCTCTCGGCCGGGATTTCGCTGACCCTGACCCCGATGATGTGCGCGAAGCTGCTGCGCCACACCCCCGTGGAGCGCCAGGGCCGGTTTTACCGCGTGAGCGGCGAATACTTCGACCGCGTGATTGCGTATTACGGCCGGTGCCTCACCTGGGTGCTCGACCGGCAGAAGCTGACCCTGGCCGTGGCGGTCGGCACGCTGGTGCTGACCGTCGTGCTCTACGTGGTCGTGCCCAAGGGCTTCTTCCCGACCCAGGACACGGGCGTGATCCAGGGCATCACGGAGGCCGCGCAGGACATCTCCTTTGCCGCGATGTCCGCGCGCCAGCAGGCGCTGGCGGACGTGATCCTGCAGGATCCCGACGTCGACAGCCTGTCCTCGTTCATCGGTATTGACGGAACGAATACAACCCTCAACAGCGGTCGCATCCTGATCAATCTCAAGCCGCTGTCCGAGCGTTCCGGGCGCGCCCCCGCGATCCTCCGGCGCCTGCAGCAGAGCGTGGCGGCGGTCTCGGGCATCACGCTCTACATGCAGCCGGTGCAGGACATCACGATCGACACCACGGTGAGCCGCACCCAGTACCAGTTCGTCCTGCAGAGCCCGTCGATGGAGGACATGACCGCCTGGGCGCCCCGGCTGCTGGAGCGCCTCCGCGCGCTGCCCGAGCTGGCGGACCTGGCCACCGACCTGCAGACCGGGGGCCGGCAGGTCTACATCGAGATCGACCGCACCGCCGCCAGCCGCTTCGGCGTCACGACGGCGCAGATCAGCAACATCCTCTACAACGCGTTCGGGCAGCGGCTGATCTCGACGATCTTCACCCAGACCAACCAGTATCGCGTCGTGCTGGAGGTGAAGCCGGAGTTCCGCGACGGCCCGGTGGCCCTCGACCAGCTCTACCTGACGTCGGCGACCGGCGGGCAGGTCCGTCTGTCCACGCTCGCCCACGTGGTCGAGCGGCCCGCGCAGCTGGCGATCTCGCGGCTGGGCCAGTTCCCGTCGACCCGCATTTCGTTCAACCTCAGCAACGGCGCCTCGCTCGGGGCCGCGGTGGCGGCGATCAGGGGCGTGGAAAAGGACATCAATATGCCGCTGTCCATCGAGACCACGTTCCAGGGCGCGGCCAAGGCCTTTGAATCCGCCCTGAGCAACGAGCTCTGGCTCATCGTCGCCGCCGTCGTCACCATGTACATCGTGCTGGGCGTGCTGTACGAGAGCTACATCCACCCGGTCACGATTCTTTCCACGCTGCCGTCCGCCGGGGTCGGCGCGCTGCTGGCGCTGATGGTCGCGGGGGACGACCTGAGCGTGATCGGGATCATCGGCATCATCCTGCTGATCGGCATCGTGAAGAAGAACGCGATCATGATGATCGACTTCGCCCTCGATGCGGAGCGCAAGGAGGGCCTGCCGCCGCGCGACGCGATCTACCAGGCGTGCCTGTTGCGTTTCCGGCCGATCATGATGACCACGGCGGCGGCGCTGCTCTCGGCGCTGCCGTTGATGCTGGGCCACGGCATGGGCGCCGAGCTCCGCCAGCCTCTCGGCATCACGATGGTCGGCGGCCTGCTGGTCAGCCAGGTCCTGACGCTCTTCACCACGCCCGTGATCTATCTGGCGTTTGACCGGCTCGCGCGCCGCGTGCGCCGCCGCCCGGCCAACGAAACGGCGGCCCTCGCCGTGGGCGACCTGCAGCAGCCGTGAATTTCATCGAACTCTTCATCCGCCGGCCGGTGGCCACGACGCTGCTGACGATCGGCGTGGCCCTCACGGGCGCCGTCGCCTTCCGGTTCCTGCCGGTTTCGCCGCTGCCGCAGGTGGACTTTCCGACCATCTCCGTCACGGCCAGCCTGCCCGGCGCGAGTCCCGAGACGATGGCGGCCACCGTCGCGACGCCGCTGGAGCGCGCCCTGGGCCGGATCGCCGGCATCTCGGAGATGACGTCATCGAGCTCGCTGGGTTCGACGCGCGTCACCCTGCAATTCGACCTGTCGCGCGACATCAACGGTGCCGCGCGCGACGTGCAGGCCGCGATCAATGCCGCCCGCAGTCTCCTGCCGACCTCCCTGACCAGCAATCCGACCTATCGGAAAGTCAACCCGGCCGACTCGCCGATCATTCTCCTCGGACTCACCTCGGACACGCTGTCCCGCGCCGAGGTCTACGACGCCGCCTCGACGATCCTCGCGCAGAAGATCTCCCAGCTGGAGGGCGTGGGCGACGTGACCGTCGGCGGCGGCGCGCTGCCGGCCGTGCGGATCGAGCTCAATCCGGCGCAGCTGAGCGCGCATGGCATCGCGCTGTCGACCGTTCGCACGGCCATCGCCGCGGCGAACGCGAACCAGGCCAAGGGCTTTGTGGAGCAGGGGAACACCCGCTGGCAGATCGGCGCCAACGACCAGGCCCTCAGTGCGCGCGAGTACCTGCCCCTGATCATCAACTATACCAATGGCGCGCCCGTCCGGCTGGGTGACGTCGGCAGTGTCGTCGACTCGACCGAGAATGTCCGCAACGCCGCCGTCTTCAACGGCAAGCCCGGCGTCATCATCCAGGTGACCCGCCAGCCGGGGGCCAATATCATCGAGACGGTCGACCGGATCAAGGCGGAGCTGCCCGTCCTGCGCGCGTCGATTCCGAACACCATCAAGGTGGAGGTTTCGCCGACCGCTCCGTCACGATCCGCACCTCGCTGCACGAGGTCGAGTTCACCCTCCTGCTGTCGATCGTGCTGGTGACGCTGGTGGTGTTTCTTTTCCTGCGCAGCATCCGCGCCACGCTGATCCCCGCCGTGGCGGTGCCGGTTTCGCTGATCGGCACCTTTGCCGTGATGTACGTGGCCGGCTTCAGCCTCGACAATCTCTCCCTGATGGCGCTGACCATCGCCACCGGCTTCGTGGTGGACGACGCCATCGTCGTGCTCGAGAACGTCTCGCGCCATCTCGAAAGCGGGATGCCCCGCTTTCAGGCGGCGATCGTGGGCGCGCGCGAGGTCGGCTTCACGGTCGTGTCGATGAGCCTCTCGCTGATCGCGGTCTTTATCCCGATCCTGCTGATGGGCGGCATCCTCGGCCGGCTGTTCCGCGAGTTCGCCATCACGCTCTCGGTCGCGATCCTGGTGTCGCTCGTCATCTCGCTGACCGCGACGCCGATGATGTGCGCGCGCGTCCTGCGCCAGCCGTCGGCGGCGGAGCATGCGCGGTCCGACTGGCTCGGGCGGTTCCTGGAGCGCATGGTCTCCGGTTACGGACGATCGCTGCGCTGGGCGCTGCAGCACAGTTTCATCATGCTGCTGCTGCTGTTGGCGACCGTGGCGTGCAACGTCTACCTTTATACGAAGATCCCGAAGGGCTTTTTCCCGCAGCAGGACGTCGGTCTGATCATGGGCGGCGTGCAGGCCGACCAGAGCATCTCCTTCACCGCGCTAAAGGACAAGCTCGAGGCCCTGACCGGAATCGTCCAGCGCGATCCGGCGGTCGACACGGTCAGCGGCTTCACGGCGGGGGCGCGAGCGCCTTCGTGTTCGTCGCGCTCAAACCCCTGGCGCAGCGCGACGTCACGGCCGACCAGATCATCAACCGGCTGCGCCGCCAGACCGCCAAGGTCACCGGCGCCCAGCTCTTCTCAATGCCGCGCAGGACATCCGCGTGGGCGGTCGCGGTGCCAACGCGCAGTTTCAGTACACCATTCAGGCCGACAGCCTCGACGAGCTGCGCGCGTGGACGCCGCGGATCACCAATGCGCTGCTGAACGTGCCCGAGATCACGGACGTGAACCTCGACACGCAGGACAAGGGCCTGCAGACGACGCTGGTCTATGACCGCGACACGCTCTCCGCTTCGGGCTGACCGTGGCGAGGGTCGACGGGGCCCTCTACGACGCTTTCGGCCAGGAGCAGGTTTCCACCTTGTTCAAGTCGCTCAACCAGTATCACGTCGTCATGGAGGTGGCGCCGGACTTCTGGCAGCGGCCCGACACGCTGAACGGGGTGTATGTCACCGGTTCCCGCGACGCCCAGGTGCCGCTGTCCGCGTTCTCGCACTATGAGGCCACCAATGCCGCGCTGTCGGTGAACCACCAGGGGCAGTTTGTTGCGACCACGCTGTCGTTCAACCTCGCGCTCGGCGTCTCGCTGTCGCAGGCCAGCGCCGCGATCGAGCGCGCGATGTATGGCTTGAACTTGCCCACCACCGTCATCGGCAGTTTCCAGGGCACTGCGCGCGTGTTCCAGGAATCGCTGAACAACGAGCTGATCTTGATCCTGGCGGCGTTTGTGGCCGTCTACATCGTCCTTGGGATCCTGTACGAAAGCTACATCCACCCGATCACGATTCTGTCCACGCTGCCGTCGGCCGGTGTCGGCGCCTTTCTGGCGCTGATTCTCTTCAACACGGATTTCACGATCATCGCGCTGATCGGCATGCTGCTGCTGATCGGCATCGTGAAGAAGAACGCGATCATGATGATCGACTTCGCGATCGCCGCCGAGCGCGCGGAAAACCTCAGCCCCCGCGACGCCATTTTCAAGGCGTGCCTGCTGCGTTTCCGCCCGATCATGATGACGACGATGGCGGCGCTCCTCGGCGCGCTGCCGCTGGCAATCGGCCTCGGCGAGGGATCGGAACTGCGCAAACCGCTCGGCATCGCCATCGTGGGCGGCCTGATCTTCAGCCAGATGCTGACCCTTTATACCACGCCGGTCGTCTACCTGTATTTCGACCGCTACCGGGTGTGGCTCGAAAAAGGCCGGCAGGCGCGCCGGCGGCGCCGCCAGCTCAACGCCGGCGCGGTCGCTCCCGTCGGAAGCCTCCGGCGGCCGGATTTCCCCTCATGACCAAGACTCATTCCTTCGGACCGCGACTGACCGCGGCAGCGCTGGTCGCCACCGCCGGCCTGCTGGCCTCGTGTGCCGTCGGCCCCAATTACCGCCGGCCCGAACTCAACGTGCCCGCCGCCTTCAAGAGCGCGGTCGAGGCCGACCGTGCACAACCCGCGCTGGCCGCCGACTGGTGGACGCTCTTCCGCGACGATGATCTCAACCGCCTCGAGCAGACCGCGCTCGGCGCCAACCAGGACATCCAGGCGGCAATTGCCCGCGTCGATGGGGCCCGCGCGGCCGTCCGCGGCGCGCGCAGCAGCTTCTTCCCCTCGCTCAACCTGGAACCGTCCGCCGACCGCGCCCGCGTGCCGGTGGCGCGGACCGGCAATACAACGGTCAGCGCCACGGGAGACACGTTCGCGTTGCCGTTGGACCTGGGCTACGAGGTGGACCTGTGGGGCAGCCTGCGGCGGCAGTATGAATATTACCAACACACCGCGGAAGCCTCGGCGGCCGATCTCGCCTTCGTCCGGCAGACCGTGGCGGCCGACCTGGCGCAGGATTATTTCACGATCCGGTTGTACGACAGCGAGGTGCAGATCCTGGAGAAGAACCTCAGCCTTTACCGCGAGCAGCTCGATCTCACGCAAACCAAGTTCAAGGCCGGTCTGGCGCTGCAGACCGACGTGTTGCAGGCCGAGACCCAGGCCAACTCCGCGACCAACCAGCTGATCGAGGTCCGGCGTTCGCGGGCGAAGGAGGAGCATGCGATCGCGATCCTGCTCGGGCGGCCGCCGGCGGACTTTGCCCTCGAGGCCCGACCGCTGCCGACCACGATCCCCGCGGTGCCAGCCGGACTGCCGTCGAATCTGCTCAGCCGCCGGCCCGATGTGGCGGAGGCGGAGCACACGCTGGCCGCCGCGAACGCCGAGATCGGCATGGCCGTGGCCAACTTTTTCCCCAGCATCAACCTCACGGGTTCCGCCGGGTTTGAGAACACGAGCTTTCAGCACCTGACGGACTGGCAGAACCGCGTGTGGTCCGTCGGCGCCGGCTTGAACCTGCCGATCTTCGAAGGCGGCAAGCTCACGGCGGCGCTGGCCGGGGCCCGGGCCAATTACGCGGCACTCCTGGCGGCCTACCGCACGGCCGTGCTGACGGCGTTTCAGGATGTCGAGGACCAGCTGGCGGACCTGCACCTCCTCGCCGATGAGGCCCAATCGCTCGACGCCACGCTCGTCTCGGCCCGCGAGTATCTGCGGCTCACCGAGCTGCAATACAAGCAGGGGCTGGCGACCTACCTGCAGGTGATCAATGCGGACCAGACGCTGCTGACCAACGAGATTTCCGCGGCGCAGACCCAGGAGCAGCGGCTCGCCGCGGCGGTGCTGCTCGTCAAGGCGCTGGGCGGCGGCTGGACGCCGGCGGCGGAGACCGCCGGAAAATAAGGAAGACAGGCCGCCGGCGCGGCGGTCGGCGGCCAGGGCACCTTTTCACAACCAGGCCGGTTCAAACGTTGAGGAAAACGTAGAGCGCAAAGGCGACCGCGCCGAGGCCGGCGGCAGCGGCGAGCGACCACAACAGGTTGCGCTGCCGGGCTGCCATGGCGAAAGTGGCGATGATCACTGCCATTTGAGCACCCAGCATGCCGTAGAAGAAACGCTGGCTCCGGAGATGATGCCGCTCCGCCGAGATGTTGCTCTTGCGGACCTGGAGTTCGTAGATATTCGCGATCGCCTGATTCAGGCTGGCCTCAGCATCATATCGCCGCGCCGCATGGCGGACGCGCAGCGCCGTGAAATCCCGTTTAAGCGACCCGGCGGCACCCGTCTGCAGATGGGCGAGGGCCGACTCGATTCGCGCGATGACTTGTTCCGTGGGTTTCATCGCCGCGTCAAACGCTTGCACCCGATCCCGGGCGGCAACGAGTGTCCGGTCAAGCGTGGCGACTTCAATGGGCGCTACCAGCACTGCGATTTCGGCTTCCGGCGAGGAAGTTTCCACGGCGGCGATGGCAGTCTCAATTCGGTGATCAAGGGCTGGCGCGGCACTGGTCGCGGGCAGTTCATCCCGATTCAGCAAATCCAGCGTTGCTTTGCCCTCGTCCGAAGCCAGCAACGCCAGCAGATCGGTTTCTGCTTTCGCGGTTCCGGCCCCGGCGGGCGGTGTCGGCACCTTGTCCGAGGTCCGCTGGAATCCAGCGGCATCCAATGGGCTTAACTCCCCCGTGCTTGCCAGCAGGTCGAAGGCATTGCGCTGAAGCGTGCTCCGCAGCTTTTTTGCCTGAAAGTACCCCCACTGGTCGCCAGCCTTGGACTGCAATTGGGCGGCGAGGGATCGGTCGTATTGGGCGCTCGTCATCTCGCTAGAGGCCAGCCCGGCCAGAATGGTGGCTACCACGGTCATCACCACTGGCGTCGCACTGAGCAATTTGCCCCACAGGCTCGGTGGCAGTCCGGCTTTCAACTCGTCGGGGATCTTCATGGTCGCTGATGGGTGTCAGGACGGTTAACTTCCCGTCCCGGGGTTGCCCGGTGATCATATTGGTAGTGCGACAAACGTCAAACCACGGCCGTCCAGTCCGCCCGAACACACCAAGGCGTTTTGTTTCTGCAGCGAATCCCGTGATGGCGGCGCGCGATTGGCCGACTTACTGGTCCGATCGGACCAAAAAGTTGGCACAGGTCCGATAGGGAACGCTTAGGTGACGATGCGCGATTTGCCATTTTGCTGGTCCGATCGGACCACAGATTTGGCACAGGGTTGGAGGGCGGGACACGGGAGCGCTGCAAAACGGCGTTCGTCCCGCTATTGCTTCCGGTGGCTCCCGGCGTCTTGCGTTTCCCGCGGCTCCCGCCAATTTGGGCGCAGCGTCGGAAGTCACGCCCGGCGCCACCCCGATGACCATGAAATCATTCTTGCAGCACCTCGCGACCGCGGTTGCCGGCATTCTCGCCGGGCCGGCGTTTGCCGTGAACGTATCCATTGCCGACCACGGTGCGGTGGCCGATGGCAAGACCGTCAATACCCGCGCGATCCAGGCGGCGGTGGACGAGTGCGCCGGCCGGGGAGGCGGGACCGTGCTGGTGCCGGCCGGGGTCTGGGTAACCGGGAGCGTGGCCTTGAAGTCGAAGGTGTGCCTTCGGCTGGAGGCCGGCGCGACGTTGCGCGGATCGTCCAGCATCGACGACTATCCGGCCAACGGCTTCAAGCACCTTGAAATGGGCGACACGCGGTCGTTGCTGTGGGCGATCAGCCAGAACGATGTTTCCATTGGCGGCGAAGGGACTATCGAGCTGGTCGACCGTCCTTTCTTCGACTGGAACCAGTTGCGCACCGGGTTGGCGCCCGAGAAGGATGCGCTCCTGCAGGACTGGCAGCGCCAGCAATGCGTGGTCACCGCGGGCAACCGCCCCAACCAGCCCATCTTCTTCCATGATTGCCGCCACCTCCGTCTCGAAGGGGTGACCATACGAAATTCTCCCTGTTGGACCGTCACCTTCAGCTGTTGTGAGGACATCCAGGTGCACGGAATCCGGATCGACAACAACCTGCAAGTGCCGAACAACGACGGCATTCATTTCTCCGGATCGAAGAATATCGTAGTGTCCGATTGCATCATCCGGGGGGGCGACGATTCGCTGGCCTTCACCGGCATCACCAAACCCGACAGCGTCTGCGAGCGTATCACCGTCACCAATTGCATCCTGACCAGCCGCTCGGCCGGCGTCCGGTTGGGGCATCTGTCGGGCAAGGTGCGCGACGTGGCGCTGAGCAATCTCGTACTGCATGACTGCAGCCGCGGTTTTGCCATTCAGGCCGGCGACGGCGGCTGGGTGGAGAATGTCGTCATCGACAATGTCGTGATGGAGACGCGGATGTACGCCGGCGCCTGGTGGGGCAAAGGCGAGCCGCTGGTCATCTCCGCCGCTGGCTCAAGCTCCGCGCACATCCGGGGCGTCAGCATCACGCATTTGCGGGCCCGGTCGGAGAACAGCATTCTGATCGTTGGACAGGACCATAATGTGAGCGACATCGTGCTGGCCGATCTGGATCTTACATTCAGCTCCGGTCCGAACAGCGCCTTGTACGGCCAGGAATTCGACCTGGCCCCGGCGCCGCTGCGCCCTTCGCTCATGGCCGGCAACCGAATTCCGTGGATCTATGCCGACAGCATCGCCGGGTTGGAGCTGCGGAATATCCGGGTCCGGCAGAAAGCGGTTGCGGACCGTAAGCCCACGTTGGATCCTATCATCCAGAACGTGACTGACCTGCATGAGCCTTGATCGACGTCGGTTTCTCCTCGTGCTCGGTTCCGCTGCGGTCGCTTCGCGGGATGTTTTGCGCAGCGCTGATCCTCGCGCTGCGAATTCTGCCGGAGCGCCGGTTGAACCCGACACCGCCCCGTGGCACCAGAAGATTCGCCGCGTTGGACAGCTGAATTTCAACGAGCGCGACCCGCTGGAGATTGACGTCGCCGATTGGGGCGCCACCTGGACTGATCTCAAGGTCGATGCCGTGCTGGTCAGCGTTACCGGCATGGTCGCGTTTTATCCGACCAGGGTCCCATTTCACCGGCGGAGTCGTTTCCTCGCCGGACGCGACCTGTTCGGCGAGTGCTGCGCGGAGGCGAAGCGATGGGGCATCCGCGTCATCGCGCGTTTCAGCCCGGATCTCCAATGGCAGGAGGCGCTGGATGCGCATCCGGAATGGTTTCTGCGCGACGCCAAAGGCCAGCCGGTCCCGCATCCCGAAGTTCCGGGCCTGTTCCAGACCTGCATGTTCTCGACCTATTACACGGAGCACACCCCGGCGATCATGCGTGAGATCAACGCCCGTTACACGGTGGATGGGTTTTTCACCAACGCCTGGCCGCAGCTCGACCGGTTCGTCGTCTGCCATTGCGATGCCTGTCGCAACGCCCCGCCGCCGGACACGCCGGCTTTCCGCGCCTACCATATGACGCGGACCGTCGAACTGTGGGACCGCTACGCCGCCATTGCCCGGGAAAAGCATCCCGAGAACATTTTCTTTGGCAACCTAGGCAGCGGAATCCACGCGGTGCACGACCTGAAAGCGCTGGCCGAACATTGCCAGTGGTTCAATTGCGACAACCAGGGCCGCGGAGGCGAGGACACGCCGGCGTGGGGCTGCGCGCAGCAGGGGCGCGTCGCGCGCTCGGTCATGAAGGGGCGGACGATCACCAACGTCACCGGCGCATGGGCGACCGGTCGCGTCCGCTGGCGCAACGCGGCCAAGAACCAGGCCGAGGCGACGCTGTGGATGGCGCAAACCGTGGCCAGCGGTATGCGCGTCTGGTATCACTGGCTGGGCGCCCAGACCGGACTCGGCGAGGACCGTCGCTGGCGCAAGGCGGGGCGCGATTTCCTTCGCTGGCAGGCCCGCCACGATCCGCATTTCACCTATCGGCGGCCGATGGCGAATCTTGGCGTGGTCTTCGCGCAACGGCCTAACAGTTTTTACTCGGCGCCGGGAGCAACGGACACTCCGCGCAGCGCCGGCCAGGCGGAGTTCATTCAGGGGCTGTACCTGACCCTACTCGAAGGACGATTGTGTTTTGACTTCGTGCACGAGGACGATCTTGGCGCCGACAGCTTGCGGTCCTATGCGGCGCTGATCCTGCCCAATGTGGCCTTGCTCAGCGACGAGCAATGCCGGCAGCTTCGCGCCTACGTGGAAGCGGGTGGTTCGCTGCTCGCGACATTTGAGACTGGGCTGTATGATGAGAAGGGCGCGCGCCGCGGTGACTTCGCCCTGGGAGACCTGTTTGGCATCGCACGCGCCGGAGAGGTGCAGGGGCCGGTCGGCCAGTCGTTTTATGCGCGCATCGAACGGCCGCACGAGATTCTGCGTGGCTTCGCCAACACCAATTGGATTCCGGGCGCCGAATACCGCGTGCCGGTCCGGGCCGCCAACCACAAGCCCGTCCTCACGGTCGTGCCGGCCTACACGGATTATCCCCCGGAAATGGTGTATGCCCGGCCGGAGGAGCGCACGGATGAGCCGGCGCTCGTCACCCGCGAAAGTGGTGCCAGCCGCCTGCTGTATTTCCCCGGCGATGTCGAGCGCAGCGCGTGGCGTTCGGGCAACACCGACGTCGCCCGGCTCCTCCTGAACTCGATCCGGTGGCTGCTCCGCGGCCAGACACCGGTGACCGTCGGAGGCGAAGGTCTTGTGGAACTCTTCGCCTGGGAGACCGACCCGGGGTTTGCGGTGCACATCCTTAACTACAACAATCCGAATCTCCATCGCGGCTGGTTCCGCCGGCATTATCCGATCGGTCCGCAGACTGTGAAGATAGAGATTCCTGGCGGAAAAAGAATCATGCGCGTGCAGCTCCTGCGCGCGGAGCAGGATCTCCCGTTCACGCAGAATGGCGGTCACGTGGAATTCACGATTCCCGCGGTCACGGACTACGAAGTCGCGGCGCTCAGCACCTAAGCCGGGTGCGACCGAGCGGGCGCCCGCGTCTCCGCTTTGCTCCGTCGAACCAGGGTCTCATCCAGGCCTGGCGGCCGTTCTCCGCGCCTGGGGTATCCAGTCTTCCATCGGGAGTTCGGCGGTCCGAGCCGGCCGCAGGCCATGAGCAAGCCGCGCTCGGGCGGCGCGTCGAGTGGCTGCCCGGCCTGGATTCGAACCAGAACTGGGTGAGTCAAAGTCACCTGTGCTACCATTACACCACCGGGCAGTGGAAGGGGCCTAAGTTGGACTGAACGAAATCCCGGTCAAGGCCGGAAAGACCGCGAACGTTCCGCTACCGGAGAGCGGATACCGGATAGCGGCGAGCGGAAAGGGCAAACCGGGAAGGCGGGAGACCGGAAGATCGGGAAACGAGGAGAGACCAAGCCGCCTCCTGCGGCCGGGCCATCCGCTGGCGCGCCCGGGCACCTCACTTCGGCGGTGAGCTTGCCCCTTCCGGCGGGCTCACGGGTAGAGCCGGAGGTGGCGCGGCGGGGGGAGACTCTTTCACGACCTTGAGGGTGAGAACCTTCTGGTCGGACCGTCCGTCGATTTGCAGTTTCACCGTCAACGGAATCTCATCCGCCTTTACACCCAGCCGCGAGACCATGGGATCAGCCTCGACTGACTCGCCCGGCTGCACGGTGATTCGTTCGGGTTGCACGGCGAAGTCGCCCAGGTCGGAGTTGAAGTCGAGCACCTCCACCACGATCGGAGTGTCGCGGTGGTCGGTGAGCCGCAAGCGAAGTTGAACTCCCGGTTGGTTGATGGCCTGGATTGGCGGCGCTTGTGGTCCCCCCTGGTCGGCTCCTCCTCCTGTCGCCCCGCCCTGGCCGCCACCCCGGTGACCGCCGCCATGGCCTCCTCCTCCGCCCATCCCCCCGCCGCCCCCGCCGCCGCTGAAGTGGCCGCCACCACCTGATTGTTGATCCGCTTTCTCCGTGGTGCCGGATTCATCCTTGCGGGCCCAATGGGCGCCGGTTCGGGCGAGCAATGCCTCGGCCTCCACTTTACCGTCAAAGAATATTCCCCGGGCCTCCATCCGCGGAATCGGCGTCTGACTTCCGTCATCGCCTGCTCCCATCGGCCCGTCGGATGAATGGCGGGAATGTTCGCTGCCACAGGCGGCAAGCCCAAAAACAACAACGACTGACGCCAAAAGAGGGAAAGCAGCCCGCACAGGGAGAGCAGACAGTGTTGCTGGATTCACCCGGGTTATGACGTTGGCAGCGGGGAAAAGTTTCCTGAGGATGCGGAATGTCGCGCGCGGAAGCGTGGCGGTCGTCGCGGCGCCGGTCACGCGGCCACTCTCAGCACGAGTACGCCGCCTTTCTGCGAGCCGATGGCCAGCATCGTGTCGTCGGGACTCCACGCCAGATTTGAAGCCGGCGCCGTCAGCTTGACCGTCGCCACGCGAGACTCGCCGTGGGTGAGGCTCCACAATCCAACTTCCCCATTGTGGGCGGCCGTGGCCAGCAAGTCGTGCCCGCGTTGGAAGGCGACCGCACAGACGCGATCAGCGTGGGGCAGGGCGATTGGTTCGCGGCCCTCGGGACCGGTGCCCGAGCAATCCCAAACGCAGGCGTCGCGGGCGCCCCCCGTGGCGAGCCAGCGGCTGTCGCGACTGAACGACAATTCGCGAACCTTGGTTTCGTAGCCGCTCATATGGAATTCCTGATCTCCCGCGGGAATCCAAAGGTGCACCGCGTTATCCTGGGCGCCCGCCACCAGCCAGCGGCCGTCGGGTGACCACACCAGGGTCTCGATCGCGGTGCCGTAGGGATACTCGTGTTGAATCTGAAAATCGCCCGCGCCCCAGACCACGACGCGGCCAAAGGAAGCGGCGGCGATTGCCCCGGCGTGCGGATGCCAGGCCATTGCCGAGAGCGTCTTGGGGGCATCCTTGAAGGCGTGGGCGGTCGATCCATCCGGATTCAGCAGGAGCAGTTTCCGGCCGGCAGCGACGGCCAAGACTGGAGAGCGCAGATCGGAGACCGGAGAGCGGATGCCGAATGCCGTTGTCAGGAGGTTGGGATTTGGGGCTTGGGATTTGGAATTTGCGGCTACAGGCCTCCACTGCAAATGCTCCACCCAAGCGCCTCGCCCGGGGTCCGCTTCCGCCGTCTGTTGGCCGGTGGCGGAGTCCCACAGCCGCACTTTCCCATCCTGTCCGCCGCTGGCCAAGACAGAATCATCCGGTTTCCGGTCTTCGCTCTCCGCCATCACGCCGGGCCCCCAAGCCAGGCAGTCCGTTCCCTCCGCATGGCCGGACAGCTCGTGCAACCTCGCGCCGGTCATGCCATCAAGCAGGTTGATTGAACCGGCGGCAGACGCCGCCGCCAGCAAGCGCCCGCCAAGCGACCAGGCAAGGTCGATCACATAATCATCAAGCTGCGCGGCCCAGGCTTTCGTGACGTTCATCGCGTCTCCCGCGATTGAAGATTTAAGATGAAAGATCGAAGAGATCGGCTGCAGGACTCCACGGCAGGCATTGGGCAACTGTGGTCGATCTTAAGTCTTCGTTTTTCCATATTTGTCACGCCACGAAACAGGCCTTGAATCCACCGACGAGTTCGTCGCGGTTCAATTTGCGGCCGATGAAAACAAAGGTGTTCGTGCGCGGAGCGGCGCCCCACGGCTGATCGAACTTCGCGTCGAACGTCATGTGGACTCCTTGAAAAACCAGCCGTTTGTCCGAACCCCGCACGGCGAGCACCCCTTTGCAGCGGAAGATATCCTGGCCTTTCTTCGCCAGCAGTCCGCCGATCCAATCGTTGAGGCGCTTGCCGTCGAGATCGCCGGGCAGGCTGATTCCGACCGACGCGACCTCCTCGTCGTGACTGTGCTCGTGGCGGAAATCCTGGTCGTGGACGTAGCGCACGAGCGTTTTGCCCGGCGCATAAAGGTGCGTCGGGACATCGTGCGCCGTGAACAACATGTAGCGGCTGGCGTGGGCGATCTTCAACGGGAAATGGGCGTGCCCCTCGCTGAGGTGCAAGCGTTGCCGGGTGGTGCCCGGAGTGATCGTTTCTCCTGGTTTGACCGATCTCTCCGGGTCGGAATAGACCTGGACGGCGGTGTCGCGGGCGGCGGCCGTGGCCGAGGCGATCGCGGCCTGGCTGGCGCTGGAGGCAGCGGGGAAAGTGATCTCCGGCGGCAGGTTCACCGGCAGCAGCGCAATATCAAGTTCGTCCGGCGCGCCGTGGTGGTGGTCATGATTATCATGGCCGGGCGCATGCTCGTGCTCCCCGTCGCCATCATGGTCATGGTGACACTCCTCCGCCGAGGCTTCGGCGGGCAGGCCGAGGCAGAGTTCGTAGGCTCCGGCGGCGAGCTCATAGACGCCGGCCCACTCAAACGGATACTCCGGCTCCAGAAAGCGCGGATCGAGGTCGGTGGCCCGGCTGAGATTGAAGCCGCCAACGTTGAGCACGCGGTCGATGCCAATCTCACAATCGCGCGTCCGGTGGATCCGCGCCGCGGTGTTCATGCGATGCAGGCGCGCCTCGAGTCGGTCGAGTTCGGCGGCGCCGGCGAGGTCGGTCTTGTTGAGGAGGATGACATCGGCGAACGCCACCTGTTCTTTCGCCTCCTTGCCGTCATCAAGGTGCTGCGCGGCATATTTGGCGTCGACGATCGTCACAATGCCGTCGAGCCGGTAGGCCTCGCGGATCTCGGGATCGGTGAAGAAAGTCTGGGCGACGGGCCCCGGATCGGCGAGACCGGTAGTCTCGATGAGCACGCCGTCGAGGCGGTCCTTGCGCTTGAGCAGCCGGGCCAGGATCCGGAGCAGATCGCCGCGCACGGTGCAGCAGAGGCACCCGTTGTTCATGGCGAAAATCTCTTCATCGGCCTGGATAACCAGCTGGTTGTCCACGCCGACCTCACCGAATTCGTTCTCGATCACGGCAATCCGGCGGCCGTGCTGCTCGGTGAGCACGCGGTTGAGCAACGTGGTCTTGCCGGCCCCAAGAAAACCGGTGAGCACGGTGACGGGAATGCGATTTTCAGCGGACATTAGAATGAAAAGCGGAAGGCGGAAACCGAAAGGCGAAAAACAAGAAGCGGAAAAACGGGAAAACTGGAGAGTGGCGGCAGAATAAAGGAGGCGGGAGGCAGGAGGCAGGAGACAGGAAGCTGGGAAAAAGGCGGAAGGGAAATTAAAGCCGGACTCGCTCGATATGCGAGCGCAGTCAACCGGTCACGCCGGCGCGATGCCTCAGCAGCCGGCGGATTGCAGTTCGTAACTCAGCACGCTGAGCGCATAGACGGCCGCTGTCTCGCAGCGGAGGACGAGCGGGCCCAGCGTGATCGGTTCGAAACCCGTTGCGCGGGCCAGGCTCAGTTCCGCAGGAGTAAAATCGCCTTCGGGGCCGACCAGCCAGAGCACGTTGCGCGGCGCGCGGCCGTTCGCCGCGGCAAATGACGGCAGGACGCTCTTCAACGACTTCGACCCCGGCTGGAGGCTGGCAATGAGCTTCAGATCGTATCCGCGACTGGCTTCCATGAATGTACTGGCGGACTGGATGGGCAGAATCTCCGGAACGAATGGATTGCCGCACTGTTTGGCCGCCTCGACCGCGGCGGTCTGCCATTTCTCGATCTTGCGCTCAGTGCGGTCGCCCTCGAGGCGCACGATCGTGCGTTCGCTCTCCAGGGGCGCGATTCGGGCGGCGCCAAGTTCGGTGGCCTTGCGCACGATGGCGTCCATGAACTGGCCCTTGGGCAGCGCCTGGCCGAGGGTAATCTCATAAGGCAGGGGCCTGATCTTTTGGCGGAAACGAACCTTGAGCACCGCCGCGTGCTTCGCGTCCTCCAGCAATTCGCAGATCCACTCGTTGCCGCGCCCGTCAAAAGCGACCACGGTGTCACCGGATTTGGCGCGGTTCACGGCCACCAGGTGATGGCTTTCGTCGGCGGATGGGCGAATCTCGGACGGTTCGCGCTCGGGGGGTTGGCAATAGACGCGGAAGTCGGGCATGGGAAGGGGTGAAAGTGAGGGTAGACGCGAGGGTGAAAGTGAGGGTGAGAGTGAAAGTGAGAGTGAGGGTGAAAGTGGAAGGGAAGGTGGCGATACTGGAATTCTGACACGACTCTGCAATAGGCGATTATCGCCGGCAAGAACACGCTGCGGGGCGTTCGCAGTGGGCGAAACTCCGTTTCAGAGCACCCTGAAAACTGGTAGAATAGCGTTTACTTCAAGGGTCGCCTTCCTACCGTTTTGCCTTTCTGGTGCGCCCGGATGGCGGAATTGGCAGACGCACGGGACTCAAAATCCCGCGACCTTTAAAGTCGTGTCGGTTCGACCCCGACTCCGGGC
>CAVRNM010000157.1:0-4562 GCA_963722225.1 uncultured Verrucomicrobiae bacterium | reverse complement strand
GGACTCAAAATCCCGCGACCTTTAAAGTCGTGTCGGTTCGACCCCGACTCCGGGCACCAGTGACTTACGCCATTCGCCCGGCGGTGCGGGCGGCGAGCGCCCGATCAACGGCGGTTCGCAGCGCCCGGGCCGCGGCGCGTGGATCGGCGGCGGCGCAAATGGCGGAGACCACGGCGATCCCATCTGCTCCCGCGGCGATGGCGGCGGCGGCGTTGGCGGCGGTCTGGTGCTCGACGATGGCTACCACCGGCGGCGAAAGGCGGCGCCGGAGACTGGCAAACTCTTTCCCGGGGCGGGGGCGGCGTCGAGCTTCGTCCCCGTGGAGAAGATTGGTCCGAGCCCGACGTAATCCACCGAGCGATCAAGCGTGGCGAGCTGGCTTTCACTCGTGATCGAAAGTCCCACGATCGCAGTCGGACCGAGGAGGGCGCGGGCGGTGGCCGGGGGCAAATCGTCCTGGCCGACGTGGACCCCGTCGGCGCCGATCGCCTGCGCGACGTCGACCCGATCATTGACGATGAGCGGGATGCCACGCGGGGCGAGCAGGGCCTTGAGTGCACGGCCGACCTCGACCATCGGACCGACGGGCCCGTCCTTGTGGCGGAACTGCACGATCGTCACGCCGCCGGCGACAGCTTCTGCCACCGTCTCCAAGAGGCCGCGGCGGGCGGTCATCCCCGGATCGGTGACAAGGTAAAGCGCGAGGTGGAACGGGGCGTGCATCGGAGAAGCGGATACCATGGGGGCGCCCGGCCGATGAGGAAAGACATTCCCGAGGGGAAAAATTCGGCTGGCGCCGGAATTGACGGACCGGGGGGGACCGCGCTTAGAATCGCCCCATGCCCCAATCCCTCGCCATCTCGGGAAGTCCCCGCCAAAATGGCAACACGGAGACGTTGCTTCGCCGCTGCCTCGACCGGCTCGCCACCCAGGGAATCGGCGGTGAACTCATCAGCCTGGCGGGCAAGAATCTGCGCGGCTGCAACGCGTGCGGCGCCTGCGGCGAGTCCCGGGATGCGACGTGCCCCGGCATCACCGACGACGACTTCGCGCCGGTCTTTGAGAAGATGCTGCGCGCCGACATCCTGGTCGTTGGATCGCCGGTGCATTTTGGGTCGGCGACGCCGGAGTTGATGGCGTTGCTTGATCGCGCCGGTTATGTCTCGCGCGCGAACGGCCACCTGTTTGCCCGGAAAATCGGCGGGCCCATCGCGGTGGCGCGCCGCGCGGGTCACAATTTTACCTACGCCCAGCTGATGTTTTGGTACATGATCAACGACATGGTCGTGCCGGGCTCCACCTACTGGAATGTGGCCCTGGCCCGCGAGCCCGGTGCCGTGAACAGCGATACCGAGGCGCTGGCCACGGTGGACCGCTTCGCGGACAATCTGGCGTGGCTGGCGCGCAAGCTGGCGTAAGGACAGGCCGGGGTCGGCGACCCCGGCTACAAGTTTCGTCGCGTCCGAAGCAAAATGCCTTTTGCCGTGGGGCTGGATAGATCTGGTCGGTCCTGGTCAGCGGACAACCCTCAGCCGGCGCTGAATGGTCGCGGCGTCGAGCTGATGCAACGCGTCGAGCAAATGGAGCTGAAGCGAGCCGGGGCCGGGCTCTTCTCGGCGGCGATTTCCCCGGCAATCGCCAGATACGACAAACCGGCAGCCACGGCGGTCATGCGATCCTTCTCCACGGCGAGCGCGGCGCCGACAAGGGCGGTCGCGGTGCAGCCGAGTCCCGTCACCTTCGCCATCAGCGGGTGCCCGTTGGAGAGGCTGATGAGCGCATCGCCATCCGTCACATAGTCCGTCGCGCCGGTTACGGCCACGACCGCGCCGGTCGCCCTCGCGAGCTGCCGGGCGGGCGCGAGGGCATCGGCCGATCCATGGGAGGTGTCGACGCCCCGGGTTTGCTCGGCGGTCGCGCCGGCGAGCACCATGATCTCGCTGGCATTGCCGCGGATGCAGGCCGGCTTGAGTCCTGCCAGCGTGGCGGAAACCTGGGTGCGGTATCTCGTGGCGCCGGCCCCGACGGGATCCAGCACCCAGGGCGTACCGCGGGCGGCGGCGGTCCGGACCGCCTGTTGCATCGCGGCAACCCAGGGCGGCGAGAGCGTGCCAATATTGACGACGAGCGCGGCGGAAAGGGATACGAATTCCTCGACCTCCTCCGCGGCGTGGACCATCGCCGGCGAGGCGCCGAGCGCGAGCAGGGCGTTGGCCGTGCTGTTCATCACGACGTAATTCGTGATATTGTGCACCAGCGGCTTGCGGGCGCGGATTAATTCGAGGATTTCAACGCAACGTTCAGCGGAAAACATGGGCGGAGAACATGGCCAGGATGCCGGCCAGTTCAAGTCCGCTCATCGGATGCGGCGACCCAGGCTTGGTGCAATGCCGGGTGCTTTCCCAGGTTTCAGGCCAAGGCGATGAGGAAATCAGGCAGGCTGGAATATCGAAAACGGATCGCGAACACCGGATCCCGGAAGGGCGGAGTGAGGCTCAAGACCGAACCTGGCGCCACGGCGCCAGCAACAGAGGGAGAGGGGCCCGCTGGCACATTCGTGTGCGAGCCGAGATCGCCGGTCGCAGTCTGGCTCTGCGGGGGGGCGCAACGGCAGATCAGACCAGACCGAGGCGCATCTTCCCTTCCTCGGAAATCATTGACTGATTCCAAGCTGGTTCCCAAACGAGGCGCACGTCGGCCGAGCCGACGCCGGGAACGAGGAGGACCTTGCCGCGGGCGTCTTCCGCGATGGCCGGACCCATGCCGCAGCCGGGCGCCGTGAGGGTCATGGCCACATTCACGCGATAGCCTTCGGCCGGGATCTGCTCGATTTCCATCGAATAAACGAGGCCGAGATCGACGATATTCACCGGGATCTCGGGATCGAAGACTCTCTTGAGCTGGTCCCAGATCGCCTCGGGATCCGGGGCGCTGTCCGAGGTGGGCGTGGCCGGCGCCGCGGTCTCTGCCACCTGTTCGCCGATGGCGTCCGCATCGCGCCCGTCGATGCGCGCGAGGCCGAAGTCGATGATGACGGTATAGCTGCCGCCCAGCGTCTGGGTGATGTGAACCTTGGTCCCGGCAGGGAGCATGATCCGTTCGCCGCTGGGGATTTGCGTGGCGGCGACGTCGCGGCTGAGGATGCGTTCTTTGTTCATGATTTCAATGGGGCGGGAAATCAGGTCTTGAGCTTGGCCTTGATCGACTCGCGCAGCACGGAGCGGAGCGCCTCGTTTTCGAGCCTGGCGAGCACTTCCTCGAAGAAGCCGAAAACGAGCAGTTCGCGCGCCGCCGACGGGGCGATGCCGCGGGATTCGAGGTAGAACATCTGTTCCGCGTCGACGTGGCCGCTGGTGGCGCCGTGGGTGCAGCGGACATCGTTGGCCTGGATCTCCAGGCCGGGGAGGGAATTGCTCTCGGCCTCGTCGCTGAGCAGGAGATTCCGGTTGCTTTGGTAGGCGTCGGTCTTCTGGGCCTCCGGATCGACGATGATTAGACCGGAAAAGATGGTGCGGGCGCGGTCGAGGAGCGCATTCTTGTACAGCAGGTTGGATCCCGTGTTGGGTGCCTGGTGGCTCTGCAGGGTGCGCTGGTCGAATTCCTGTTCCCCCTGGGCCACAGTGAGCGCGAGCATCTCGCTGAAAGCGCCCGGACCCTGCAGCCGGCTGTGGGATTCGTGCCGGGCCTGCCTGCCGCCGAGATGCACATTGAGCGAAAGGATGCGGGCGTCGCGCTGGACGACGGTGGAGTTGAGCTGGAAGGCGAGGGTGTCGCGCGACCAGTCCTGAACGCCGACGTAGGTGAGCTGCGCTCCAGGCCCCGCAAACAGGTCATTCACCCCAGCGGCGAAGCCGGCGCCGGCCGGCCCGGCCGACAGGAAGTTCTCCACTAGCGTGGCTTTGGCGGTGTCCTCGAGAATGGCGAGGGTGTGCGGAAACACCGCGGCCCCGTCGCCGGAGGCCGCGTGGCGAACCACAAACGGCGCCTCGATCTCGACCCCGCGCGGCACGTAAAGGAAAGCGCCGCAGCGGGTGAGCGCCGCGTTAAGCGCGGCAAACTTTTCGGAGCCGAGGTTCACCGCCTGCGCCATGAAATGTTTCCGGAAGAGTTCGGCGTGCTGGACGATGGCCTGCTCAATCGGACAGAAAACAACGCCCTGATCCCGGAGTTCCTGTGACAGGGCGCCGCCCGGGAGCGTGCGGTGGTTGACAAAACCAAGCGTCGCAGCGCACGAGGAAACCGCTGGCGGGTTCGGGAGTCCTGAATCGGGGGTGTCAGCCAGCTGACAGCGGTCGAGCTTGAGTCCGGCGACGGTGCTGAAGCGCCAGAGCTCATCAGTCCGCGCGGGCATGGGCAGTGCGTCAAAACGGTCCCACGCGGCACGTTTCAGGTCGAGCCACCACGCCGGCAGGTGGCCGAGGGCCGCCAGGTGCGAGGCAAAGGCGTCAGAGGTGAAGACGCCGTTGACGGAGGGAGTTTGCAGGGCAGGGACGGCGGGCATGTTTTTCAGGAAGGAAGACCGAAAATCGAAAAGGAAAGACGCAAAAGGCGACGCCAAGGAA
>CAVRNM010000156.1:0-3226 GCA_963722225.1 uncultured Verrucomicrobiae bacterium | reverse complement strand
TCAAATAGTCCATGGCGCTCCACTCTTTGGCGCGCCCGGGCCATGTGCTCTCCAAACCGATGTCCTGATCCTCCACCGCCAGGATCAGAAACGGAGCATCGTCCACGAACAAGGCGAAGCGTCCGTCCTGATGCACCAGGTGCGGCAGCGAGCGCCCTGCGTCCTGGGCGCGCACCGGGGCGCAAACAAATGTGGCCGCGAGCGCGGCGAGAACACCGGAAGTCATTTTCATGTTCGTCACTCCTTTTCTTTGGGGAAATCGGTCTCGGGAGCGGGCAGGCTGCCGCGCCTGGGTTGGGGCAAAATCCGAGATCCGATGCTGCCGCCGAAACCGATGTTGGTCAACGAGGATAAGACCGCCCCATCAAGGGGGATGAATTCTCCCCATGGCGGGCGAGAGGATCCGAAGATGCCGCGCCGTGAGGGAGGTCGATCGGATCGGCGGCCGGCAGCCTGTCAGCGGCTCGACGTTCGGACGTAATCGTGAAAGATGGATGGTTTCTGGAATGCTCCATGAAACCGATCATTCGCTCCCTGTTCTTTGCTGTGGCATTTGCCTCGTCGGCTTTTGCGGCCAACGATTCCGTCCCAGTTCCTCCGCGCGAGCGTCTGCTCATGGACGCCGGCTGGCGTTTCGCCTTCGGGCATCCATTTGACAAGGCCCGCGATTTTTTCCACGGCACCGGTAAGTTCTCCTATGTGACGAAGGCCGGCTATGCGGACGGTCCGGCCGCCGCGGCATTCGAGGACCGCGGGTGGCGTCGCCTCGACCTGCCGCACGACTGGGCGGTGGAGGCGCCGTTTGATCGAAAGGCGAGCTCCAGCCACGGTTACAAGGCGAGCGGCCTCGATGTCCCCGAACGGTCCATCGGCTGGTATCGCAGGACGTTCGCCGTCCCGTCATCCGACCTCGGCCGGCGCATCAGTGTCGAGTTCGACGGTGTGTTTCGCGACTCGGTCGTTTGGGTCAATGGCTTCTACCTCGGCCGTCATGCCTCGCGGCTACACCGGCTTCAGCTACGATCTCACCGACTATCTCAATTACGGTGGCGACAATGTCATCGCGGTCCGGGTTGACGCAACGATGGAGGAGGGATGGTTCTACGAGGGCGCGGGCATCTACCGGCATGTCTGGCTGGTCAAGACCGCCCCGCTGCACGTGCCGCAATGGGGCACGTTTGTGACCACCGAGTTGGGCGAAGCTGGCGCCAGAGTCACCGCGCGCACGGCCGTGACCAACGACGGCGTCGAAGCCGCGACCTTCGATGTCGAGCAGAGTATCGTGGATCCCGACGGTCGTACCGTCGCCACCGGTGCGCTGCGGTCGCTTTCGCTCGCGGCGGGCGGCACGGGTGAGTTTTCCCTCGCGCTCACGGTCGCGCAGCCGCGGCTCTGGTCGCTGGAGTCGCCTGGGTTGCACCAGCTCGTGACCACGATCCGCGCCGGCGGCGCCGTAGTCGACCACTACGAAACACCCTTTGGCATCCGCACGATCCGTTTCGATCCCGACCGCGGTTTCTTTCTGAATGGCCGGCACGTCGAGATCCATGGCACCAACAATCACCAGGACCATGCCGGCGTGGGCGTGGCGCTTCCCGACGCGTTGCAGGCTTTCCGCGTCACCCGGCTGAAGGAAATTGGCGTAAACGCCTATCGTTGCTCGCACAACCCACCGACGCCCGAGTTCCTCGACGCCTGCGATCAACTCGGTCTGCTGGTGCTCGACGAGAACCGCCTCATGGGCGTGAGCCCGGAGCAACGGGCCAGCTCGAGAGCATGATCCGCCGCGACCGCAACCACCCAAGCGTCATTGCCTGGTCGCTCGGAAACGAAGAATGGGCGCTGGAGGGCAACATCAAGGGCGCCCGTGTCGCCGCCACGATGCAGGCGTTCGCCCACCGGCTCGACCCGACGCGCCGCACCACGTATGCTAACAGTGGCGGCTGGGGCGGAATCTCGACCGTGATCGACCTGGTCGGCTACAATTACATCAATCAGTCCAATCCCGACGAACAGCACGCGAAGTTCCCAAGTCATCCCGGGGTGGGCACCGAGGAAACCACCACCCAGTGCGCCCGCGGCGTCTATTTCGACGACCCGTCGCGCGCCCTCCTCTCGCCGCAGCTGAAAGGCGACACCGGCGGCAACTCCGAGAAGGGCTGGAGTTACTACGCGGCACGGCCCTTCCTCGCGGGCCTGTTCTTCTGGACCGGGTTCGATCTTCGCGGCGAGGCGTGGCCGTCCGGCTGGCCCGGGGTCGTCTCGCATTTCGGTTTCCTCGACGCGTGTGGGTTCCCGAAGGATACCGCCTACTACATCAAGTCATGGTGGACCGACCAACCGGTACTCCATCTTTATCCGCACTGGAACTGGCAAGGCCGGGAGGGCCAGGAATTCACGGTCGGTTGCTTCAGCAATCACGAGGCCGTCGAGCTGTTCCTGAATGGTGTCTCGCTCGGGAAAAAAGACATGCCGCGCAACGGCCACCTCGAGTGGAAGGTCGCGTATGCGCCTGGCACGCTTAAGGCCCACGGCTATCGCGGCGGCGCGGTGGTTGCGACCGACCGTGTCGAGACGACCGGCGCGCCCGCGCAACTTGTGCTCACGCCCGACCGCACCGTCATCAATGCCGACGGCGCCGATGCGGCGGTCTTCACGGTCTCGGCCCGCGATGCGCAAGGGCGAACCGTTCCGACCGCGGATAACCAGGTGGACTTTGAGGTTACCGGCGGGCAGATCATCGGGGTGGGCAACGGCGATCCGGGCTGCCACGAGCCGGACAAGTTCACCGAGGCGATTGCGCTGTTCACGGTGGAGGACTGGCGCGGCCGCATCGCACCGGCCGGCACGACCGCCCCCGCGAAGCCGGAGTCGTTGCAGCCGTTCCCCGTGCTGGGCTACTACCAGGCTCCGCTCCCCGCGGCCGGCGAGGTCTACGATCTATCAGGCGTGTTCAACTTGCCTGCTGTTCCCGCCGGGACCTTGGAGCTGTTCCTGCCGACCCCGCTCGGCGCCAAAACCACCCTCTGGATCAACGGGCACGAACTGGCGCGCGATCTTGCCACCGCGAAGGTCGGTCCCGCGCTCCGGCTCGACCCGGCGCAACTGGTCGCGGGCAGGAACCGCGTGCAGCTGATTGTGACGCCCTTTGACGATAAGCTGAATCACATTCCCGAACTCACGCAGCTCGGTTCCCTGCACGCCGCCACCCCGGCGCCGCCCGCGC
>CAVRNM010000155.1:0-9579 GCA_963722225.1 uncultured Verrucomicrobiae bacterium | reverse complement strand
CTCCACCTCGGGGAGTTCATTGCCGGCTTCGGCGGAGCTGGATTCGGTGCGCTCACCACTTACCTATTCCAGAAGCGCCAAGAAGCTGCCGCTCTGTCGGAAAAGAAGTACACGGCGATTCTTGAAAGCAGGATGGTCCTCAGTGTCCACATCTCGTCTTTGATCAGCATGCAAACGATGTTGGCACCATACAAAGGGAAGGAGAATCCGGCATTCATCATGGGCCTGAAGTTCCTACGGCTAGACAGAACAGCGATCGATTTGAAGGCGTTGTCGTTCATCACCTATGAGTCAAGGAATCCGAATCTCTGGATGGATCTCCATCTCGCAGACAGTAGGTATTTCAATACGGTTGAGGCATTCGACTACCGCAATCAAGTGTATCGCGAGTTCAGTGCGGCGGCCACGGTGGAGGCCTACGATCCATCAACCAAGATGGCGGGCGTAAGAGCAGACGTCAAAAAGGCTCAACTTGTGATCGATGCCACCAACGCTCTTTTCGAGTTTGTCGACAACACAACCGACTTCGTGAAAGCGACGTTAATAGCGCTCGACGCGACCTCCGTGGAGCTTTTCCCGGATCGCAAGGCAGTGCGATTCATTCTGAAGGAACCAGAAAAAGTGAAATGAACTTGGCCAACCAGCCATCGCTGCCAATTCGGCTGTCGGTCACGCCTCGTGCGTGCGCACGAGTCGCGCCCGCCAGCCTCATGGCAGGCTGGTAGCGTTCGCCCATGAAGACAATTTGCCTGCTGTCCGTATTGCTTCTCGCAACAGCATTGTGGCTCCCGGGAAAGGAGATTGTTGTGAAAATGGCGGTGAAGCGAGGGCAGACGACAATAGACCGGGAGATTCTCCCATTAGTTTGCATTACATTTGTGTTGGACAAAGCCGCAATGCCAGTGAATGAAGCCAGATTTATTAACACGAACACAAAGGACAGATGGATCGGTCTAGTCAGATGTGTAGACCCTACTCACCCCAAAGTTCTTACGGCAATGCAGGGAGAACATCGCTCGCTCGTGATGCTAATATTGCGCCTCGAGCCGGGCCGGTATAATTGGAGGGAGGTCGAATTTGAGGGAAGAAACAGATCTCTGTTTTTTACGGACGCCAGTGACACAACACAGTTTTATTTCGATGTTAAACCGAATTGTGTGAATTTCGTCGGCAGTTTGGTAATCGGAGTAGATTGGAGCCGCGTTTCCGTAGGCTATGGAGAACTTCCCGCGTCGATTACAGTCGAACAGACGGCCCATCGTGATAAGAAATGGGCAACAGATGTAGTTCCCGGAATGTCTGGGCTGCTGTCGGTGGAGTCAGTCATCGAGAAGGTTCAGGCGAACAAGCTCCCACTCCCGACCCCGGCCAGCGTCACTCCGGCTGCGTGCGCACCCGTCGCGCCGCCGTCCAGGGCGGGAGATCGTTGAAACGTTCGGCATAACAATACATGAATACAGACACGACGCCATTGCCCGGCCCGGATCAAACTCGCCCCGGTTGGATGTTGATGACCGGTACCACGGTATTCGTGATACTAGCGGCCTCCCTCGGCTTCAGAAATGAGATTGCAAGCACTGGGAACATATCTGCCGCCATTGGTGCCGGCACAGCTCAGTTTCTTATCGCTGTGGTAATTGCACTCCTGTTCTCCATCTCGCCTCGGTTCCGCAGTCCGCGCTCTAGGACGAAAGTCGTGCTTTGGACGTCCGTGATTCTGCTCGTGGCGGGCATCGCGAACATGGCAAATGGTCTGACTCGCGCCGTCGAACGCGCCGCGAGAGACATAAATGCCGTCGCACCTAAAATGGTCGACTCAGCGACCAGATTAGAGGGCGCGACAGCTGGCCCTGGGCCGTTACTCACTGTCCGTGAGACGTTGGTGGGAATCGACGGAAAGGACTTCAATCGCAGAGATTGGGACTCGCGAGTGGCACCGGCAATTCGCAAGAACGCCATCCAGAATGCTTCACTGCGCATTCTTCTGTCGTCCGGCGGCGTGATAGCATTTCGATATTCCGGCCGGGACGGCGCTTTCATTAGTGAGATTAAGCTCAGCTCGGAAGATGTCAGAAGAAATTGAGATTTCGCCGAACCAGATGACGGAGGCAACGCCCTCGGCTCGCTCGCCCGCTGCTGGCGCACCGGTCGCGCCAGCCGTCGAGCATGCCTCATCGTAGCGTTAGACCATATTGAGCGTATGCAAGATAAGAATGTCATTTTACTTTTGTGGGCGTTGCCGGTTGCCCTCAGTTTGCACGTACTTGAGGAATTTGCCCTTCCCGGCGGATTGATGCAGTGGATTAGAGACTACAAACCAAAAAAGCGAAAGCGCGGTTTATATTACTTCATCCTTAATGCAACTGGGATTGTCGGGACGGTCATCTTGGCCTTAAGACCGAGTGTTATAGACCTGAAAATCTACGTTGCCGTCGTGGCGCTAATGGCGGCCAACGCGGTATCACATATACGAGGCACTATCCAGAAGCGACGATATTGCCCAGGCACCGTTTCTGGCGGCTTATTGCTGCTTCCGCTCTTTGCCGTTAGCTATTGGTATTTATACCTTGACACTGGCAAGTTTGATTGGCTATCGGCCGTCGTAAATGTTTGTTTTGGCATTTTCTTCGGGTTTTACTTGGCCGGCATGGACATCAGAAAGGCAGACGATGTGGCCTAACAAATCGGCAGACTCGACAGCCTCCGCTGGCACTTCGGCTGCGGAGCAGCCTCGTGTGCCAACCTCGGCCGCGAGTCACCTCTGAAGCGTTAGGCCAGAAATGAAACCAGACCCCATTTACTTCGACAACTATCCATGGACTACGCCGTTGCTTGAGAATCTCGTTTGGCTAGCGGTTTATGCCCTCGGCGTTTTCATACTGTCTTTACTGAGCCCGTGGGCAGCCGGGGCTTATCTTGGCTATTCGCTCATTTGCATGTATCTCGTCATTCCGCGATTTATATGCACGCATTGTACGTACTACGGAAAAATCTGTCACTCAGGTCAGGGTAAATTGGCCGCTCTTCTCTTTTCAAGACGCGAAACAGATCGATTTGGTGACTATTTTAAGTATATGCGTTTCGCGGCGCCGGTATTTCTTGCGCCAATAGTTGGCGGCGTGGCTCAGTTAATTCTCCATTTTTCTTGGGAGCGCGTCGGGCTTACGATTGCGTTCGGTACTCTTGCGCTCGGCTGTACTCGCTTAGTCACTCTGAAGCTCGGATGCCAGCACTGTAGCCAAAAGTCGGTCTGCCCAACATGGCAGAAATCCCGAGTATGAAAAACCGGGCGAACCAGGCGCTAGAGCCAACGCCTATGTCCGTCACGCCCGCTGCTGACGCACCGGTCGCGCCGGACACAGGCGCGGCTCATCTTTGACGGTCTCAATTCTGATGAGAACGTTGATCCTCCTTGTGTTTTTAGCAGTTCCAGCTTCCTGTGCAACTTGGGATCAGTTGCCACTGGTCATGTTGCCGAACAGGGGAAAGGAGTTGACCATAGAGAAGCGCTGCGGGCATCTATTCCCATGGGAAAGCGGGATGCCTTTGCCCACGAATTATGCTGAGGCAAAGCTAACGGAACTCGTTCAACTTGTAGATTGCGGCAGTTATGATGATGGTGGCTCTCAGTATTACCTTTTTCGAGGGGCAAACGGACGGTGCCCACTTTTTTGCACTGATACCGAAGTACAATGGAAATCTAAGGGTAGCGAAACGATCCAACCCAAGAAACCGAGGCTCTTTTTGGGTGTCGCTCACTACTCGGATTATGCGAGAGTTGTGGTTCCATGCGATTCACCCTGTGAGCATTTCCTCCTGAGAGCAATTCGAGTTGAGGTTGAGCGACTCCGTAAGAAAGGCTTCGATATTTATGGGGGCCGAACCAGCTGCGAACGCCGGGCAGCGCGACCCCGCCAGCTGGCGCACCCGTCGCGCCATCGCCCGGCGCGGCAGATTTCTGAAACGTTCGGCACAAAGAATCACCGGTATGAAATATGATTCAGACAGGAGTGTTGCGGTGCTTCAGCGCCTGCTGGATGTCGTGCTGTACGTCGCGATTACCGGAGGGATGGCGGTACTTGTGGGCGCGTGCGCCACTGCTGTTCCTATCACCCGATTTCCCGCTACGAGTGGATCGCGACTTGTTCTGTCTTCTCCCATTGAAAAAGGGCTGGTTGGTGTTGAACAATGGCCGGATGTGTTACTGGCGCCCGCCGGAACATATAAATGCGCAATCGAAACGGAACAAGGTGGGTTCTTTGTTGCTCCCGACATGATGCGTTCTGGCAAGATGGGTAAGCCAAAGGCGGTAGAAGGTGGCATTTTCATCCCGAAGATATTTTCCTCTCAGGACCGGGCATATCTTTTCGTGGGGAAACCTCCGAAGGTGAAAAGAAAAGAAGAGTTTTGGACCGATCTCTATGTCACCGAAGGTTGTGAATGGCACCTTGAGGCGTCAGGTGACGGAGAAGGATCCTTTCCCGACGGGTGGCTTGGCTTCGTGGATGGTTGGGTGAAGAGGTTAGATGGTGGACGGTGGAAGATGATCGATCATAGCGAACCAGTCATGCGATGGTCTGAACCGTCGGGTCCTTTGGTGACGGTCGTTCTAGCGCCAGTCTCGAAAAGCGAGGAGAAGCGCGACGTTTATCCCCAAGCTATCTATTGCCTGGTTCTCGACAAGAATTCCGTTGCCTGGTCGCTGCTTCGCATGAGTAGAACCAAGTCCGAACGCTTCGTGAAAGAGCTGCCACCCGATCAACTTGTATGGAAGGCAGTAGATCGCAATTAGCTGGTACCAATGGACAGAATTCCAAGTAAGCAACCGAACAAGTTGGCGGACTCGACGACCTCTGCTGGCACTTCGGCTGCGGAACAGCCTCGGGTGCCAGCATCGGCCGCGAGTCACCTCTGAAAGTTGAAGACGAGAATTACCATTCTTTGCCTGCTGATCGCGGTTAGCGTCCGCGCCACCCAGCCGATCACTGACTGGATGGCGACCCTCCAGGCCTTTCAGCGCACCCCGTGGGAGGTGAACACCTACTCCTGGCTCGTTTCCCGCACTACTACGACCTCTGCTGACTCCTGCCCGTTGACCGCCGCTGTTTCCAGCAGCGGTGCCCTGCGCACCAGCCGCAGTGCATGCCGGACAGGTCTCCCCGGGTATCTTGCATCGAGGACTTTCACCCCGTCAGTTCACTCCCGTGCCGGGCACACACCAACTACCGGATCCGACGTCTCCGGCTGTCACGCCTGCTGCTGGTGCAGCCGGCGCGCCATCCGTCGCCGCGGATCATTAGGACGTTCGGCATTACAAAGCATGAGAATCGTCATTATCACGTTCGGCGCGGCGCTTCTGCTATTGGCTGGCTGCGTTACTCAGGTTGAGCGAAATTACCAAGAAGTCCAAAATCGCCATTTTGACGACGACGATGTCAGGACGGGAATGCAGCAACGGTCGTTTAAGGCATTTCCTGAAGTCTTCGTTCAAATGAGTAAGGCATACTCGAGCGGGCAGCGAGTCGTGAAACCGAGATTGATGAAGACTGTTGCACCGCGATTTCCATACGGCAAGACACAAGCCGGTTTGCAGGGTGGCGTTTGGATTGCATTTTCAATCGACGAAACCGGCAACGTTTCATCGGTTCGAGCCCTTCGGGACAAGGCAATCAATGAGTCCTCAGCCTTCGTCGAGGCCGCGGCCGTCGCCGTCCAGCAGTGGAAATTTGCTCCAGCGACTGTGGGCGGAAAGCCGTTCCCATTCATCCTTTGCGTCCCGATCGGATTTGAATTGGAAAATGGACTGCATCTGTGAGAACTTGCCGAACCAGTGGCCGTGCTGCGAATGCCGACCAGCGGCACGCCGGCTGCAAATGCACCCGTCGCGCCGCCGCCCGGCCCTGCAGGTCGGTAGCGTTATCCGCGTTATTGATCTGTTCGCAGTAGCCTCAGAATCGCGTTCTTGATTTCGGACGAAAGTCTTGGCCACGCTAAGACGATTGCGGACAGCTCGGTGCAGAACTGTTCAGAATTCGGTGGAGCCCCGAGGGATAGAGGCGGTTTCTGGTTGGTGGCTTCCGATTGATTGTCAGACCATTGGGCATTGACCGTCGGGTCTTCGAATCCCCGTGCGGGGGGACAGTCGTAAGCGTCAAGACCGAATGGTTGGGAGGAAGTCCGGGGCGCCATACCCGGGACGGCGCAGCGGGCGATATTCCTGTCAGTGCCCGGTCGCTGCCGGAGACTGGCGGGTGTGCAGGAGGCGGATCGCCCGGAGAAGAGGGTTGAGGAAGACCACGAACGCTGCGACGAACAGGAACCGTCCGGCCAGACGCATCGCCGGGTCGACCTGGGGCAATCTGGGCGGGCCGTGCAGTTCGGAGCGCATGGCGATTAGGCACACGACCACGGTGGCCAGAAGACCGACCGCGACTTCGAGCCATCGGGTCAGCGGTGTCCACCGGCGTTGGCCGAGCACGACCAAATTGAGTCCGAGGCCCACGATGAGCCAGAGGTTGATCGCGAACAGAGGAAGCTGCACCCCGAACGCGGTGAGCGGCACGAATTCCGGCGCGCTGCCATCGCGCACCATGAGAACTCCGATCCATTGGGGAATCGCATTTACCATCCAGAGGACGAAGCAAACGATACAGATTCCCACGGTCAGTCCGGGTGCATTGACTCGATCCTCCTGGGTGCGCGACACGGCCGGAAGGTCGCGGGCGTGCCACGGTCGAGCCGGCGGCGGGCGACGCGATTGGATGCGTTCGATGATCGCTAGCACGAGTACCACCCAGGCGAACAGTCCGATGGCGATCTGGAGATAGCACCCCACCATCGAGGCGAGGGTCGCCAGACCGAATTCCGGGGCCGCGCCGCTGGATCCGGCGGCCGAACTGAGCAGAGTGGTAAGCACGACCACGACAGCCACGACCCCCAGACCGGCTTTCACGATCCGGAGGAACACCGGATAGTAGCGGGGGCCGACGAGGTATTGCGGCCGGATGTCGTACCGCCGGGCGACGGCGGCCGGTTCGCCGATCTCCTCGAGCACGACGGCGGTGAGCGAGGCATCGGGCGTCTGTGCCTGGCCGTGGGATCGTTCTTCGAGTTTGTCCTCGATGAGCGTGCGCAGTTCCCGGGTGATGTCGTCCCGTTGCGTCCGGGGCAGTTCGTTGCCCACCGCGTACAGGTATCGATTGATTAGGTCGGTGGTCTCGTTTGGGTTCATGGCAGCAATCCTCCGATGTTCTTGGTGAAAGTCTTCCATTCCCGGCTGAGGTCGCGCAGCAGCGCCTCCCCGGCGGCGTTCCGGCGATAGTAGCGCCGCGGTCGCTGTTCCTCGATGGCCCAGCGGCTCGTGAGCAGCCCTTGGCTCTCGAGGCGCCGGAGCAGGGGGTAGAGCGTGCCCTCGTCAATTTCGACGCCATGGTCGGCGAGCCACCGCTTCAACGAATAGCCATATTCCTCCTGCTTCAGCCCTGCAAGGACTGCCAGGACGATCCCGCCGCGGCGAATCTCTGGAACGAGCGTATCGAGCAGAGACTGGTTGGTGTTCGTCATACGGTGGCGCACGTTACTGTATCTCACACAGTATGCAAGCACATAACGACACCGCCCGGAGGGAAATATTGCCCGCGTATTGACCAAACGCGGTCATTTGCTGCTTTGGGCCGGGTTCAGTCTTTTCGGTCAAAAATCTTGTACGTTAATTACCGTGAAGGACTAGCGACGTTTTCAGGGTGGTGGTTCAAAAACAGCATACACGGTTCAAATTCCCGTGAGTTTGCGCGAATCAACGAAAGGACGCCGTCGGGGCGGGGGCGACAGCGGCCGAAACGAGCGGCAGGCCGGGGGCAGAGACCGCAACGCGGCCTTCGCCCGGGGGCTCGGTGCGCCGAACCGTTAAGAGCAACCGGCCCTGGAAGGTTTCGCGGGTGGCGACTTTGAAGAGTCCGCGGTATTCGAGGTCTCCGGTATCCAGGCCGATGAGCCGCGCGGCGCCCTCGACCTGCACGGAGACCGCGAGCTTGGCATCGGGCACGCGCACGCCGTCGGCATCGACGACTGTGATTTCATAGAGGGCCAGATCGCTGGCGACGGGCAGGGGGAGCGGTATGAGTTGGAGACGGGAGGGCGCACCGGCGGTGTGGAGTTCGTTGGTTGCGTACTTCTGACCGGCGCGGTAGGCGACGGCGGAGAGCACGCCGGGCGCGTAGGGGACTTTCCACTCGATGGCGTAGACGTCGTGCGATACCGCCTGGGGGCCGAGGGATTTCCCGTTGAGGAACAGCTCGACCTCGTCGCCGTTCGTCACGGCGCGGACCGTGAGCTCGGCGCCCGCGGCCCAGTTCCAGTGCAGGAAGGCCGGCGGCGGGCGCCAGGGGAACTCGGCTTTCTCGCCGGTGAGCACGGAGAGTTGCAGGACCGCGTCGTCGCGCCAGTAGGCGGCGCGCCGGTAAAACTCCGGTTTCTTGCCGCCAGCAAGGTCGAGAAAACCCGAGCTGGAGCCGCGGCGCGGCAGGCTGTGCGACTCGCCGAGGTAGTCGATCCCGGTCCAGATGAACTCACCGATCACGTAGTCGTGGTCACGCACGCCGAGCCAGTTGTGAACCTGGTTGCCGGTTTCCGTGCCGAGCATCAGCCGGCGCGGGAAACGCTCCGTTCCGGGACGTAGGTTTTCTCCTGGTAAATCCGGTCGATGTAGTTGTAACCGTTGAGGTCGAGCTGATCCATGAATCCGTTGCGCGAGGAAACAAAGGATTGGTCGCAGGCAGACGTGGCGGGGCGAGTGGGATCCTCTTCATGGCAAACGCCGACGAGCTCCTTCGCCATCTTCCAGCCCTCCGGATTGAACTGGTCGGGGATCTCATTGCCGATGCTGTAGAGGACGACGCAGGGGTGGTTGCGGTCGCGGCGGAGCATGGCGCGCAGGTCGGTCTCATGCCACTGGTACCTCCAGCAGGTTCGGCAGATCGCCTTTCCCATCGAACCGCTCGACTGATCTCGATCGCACCCTCGGGCTGAACGAAGAGGAGTTGAACCAGACCATCCGCGATCTGCTCGTCGAGACTGGCCGCGAATATCTGCCCGGCCTGCTCGATTCGCCGCTGGTCACCGTCCTCGACCTGGTGCGCACCATCCAGGCGTCGCCGCGCCGGGTCCCGCTCCCCGCCGCCGAATTGCCTGATTCCTGCTAGCCCTTCGCCGCCAGGATCGCCTTGGTCAGCGCCGGCACAATCTCGAACAGGTCTCCCGCCACGCCATAGTCGGCAACCTCAAAGATGGGCGCATTCTCATCCTTGTTGATGGCGATGACGGTCTTCGACCCCTTCATCCCGACCAGGTGCTGAATGGCACCGGAGATACCGACGGCCAGGTATAGCTTCGGCGAGACGGTTTGTCCGGAGCTGCCCACCTGACGCGCCATCGGCAGCCAGCCCGCATCGCAGATCGGCCGCGACGCCGCCAGCTCAGCCCCCAGCGCATCCGCCAACTTCTGCACCAGAGGAATATTCTCCTGCTCGCGAATGCCGCGGCCGACCGAGACGATGACCGGCGCACTACTCAGATCGACCG
>CAVRNM010000154.1:0-5151 GCA_963722225.1 uncultured Verrucomicrobiae bacterium | reverse complement strand
TACCGCGTGTCCTGGGGCGTCTTCTTCCACGCCGGCGAGATCGTGATCTCGGCCCACGAGGAAAAGTTCGCGGACGGCGCCAAAGTCTGCCGGATCACCACGGACACCGCCACGCGCGGCCTCGTCCGCGGGTTTTACGCCTACAACAACCGCGCCGAGGGCGTCATCGACCAAGCGACCGGGCGCTTGCTGCTCCTCCGCGAAAAGGGCTCCGACGGCGTGCATTTTACCGACAACGAGACGACCTTCGATTATGCGCGGAAGCTCGCCTCTTACGTTGACCGTGCCCACCCCAATCGCACCGCCCGGGTCCCGATTCCGCCCGGCGATCCGATCGATCTCATCAGCGCGCTGGTGGACACCCGCAACTGGAACCTCAAGCCGGGCGAAAAACGGCCGGTGCTGGTCAATTTCGGCAACGAGTTCTTTCCCCTCGCGCTTTATGCCGAGGGGTACGACGAGATCTGGACCCCGCTCGGAAGATTCCAGACCCTCGTTCTCGTGCCGCGAATGGAGGAGAATCCCAAGGGCATCTTCAAACGGGGTGGCGAGATCAAAGTCTGGATCTCGCAGAGTGGTCAGAAGCTGCCCGTCCAGATGCAGCTCAAGCTGAAGTTCGGCATGGCGACCCTGCACCTGACAGATTACCGGAAAGCCGCCGCGTCCGAAAAGCCGGCCGAGTGATCACGCGGATCCTGGTTCTGCGGGGCGGAGCATTGGGAGATTTCCTGGTCACCCTGCCCGCGCTCGGACTGCTGCGCACGAAATGGCCGGCGGCGCGGATTGAGCTGGTCGGACATGCCCCGGCGGCCGGTCTCGGCGTGCTGGGCGGTTATCTCGACGCGGCGCACTCCCAGCACGACGCACGATGGAGCGCCCTGTTCGCCCCCGCGCTGCTTCCGTCGGCGCTCGCTGACTGGCTCGGATCCTTCGACCTCATCCTTAATTA
Source organism: uncultured Verrucomicrobiae bacterium (assembly GCA_963722225.1). Classification (GTDB taxonomy): domain Bacteria; phylum Verrucomicrobiota; class Verrucomicrobiia; order Opitutales; family Opitutaceae; genus Fen-1467. The sequence goes on along the minus strand of CAVRNM010000154.1, from coordinate 4,202 downwards.
CTGGCCTGATCCAGATCAGACTCTGGCCGGTCGGTTTCCCCTGCGTCGCGGCCAGAGGTATCTCACTGGAACCGCCGTGCCAACGATCGCCCCGGCCGCCCGCCACTTTTGCCAGCCGCTGCAATCCCTTGGCCTGACGACCGATGATTTTCAGAGCCATTTGCCATTTCCCCTCAAACCGTCGGATGCCGAATCCGGCAAACCGAGCCTTCCGGGGGACGACTTGGCTGCACCTGATGCAAGGACGGTTGATGTGATGCCGTCCGGTCCCGACTCCCGGCAGGCCGCCATTGCGATTCATCCGGGCAGCGGTTCGGCCGCCAAAAACTGGCCGGACGAACGGTGGCAGGAACTCATGGCCCGATTGGACGCACCGATCCTGCTCGTGCTCGGTGAAGCGGAGCGTGCGCGCTGGAATGCGCCCCGGCTGGCGCGGTTGGGTTCGGCCCAGGGCCACCAGAGGGAGATTGCCGAGTGCCTCCCCCTGCCCGCAGTCGCTTGCGCGCTTCGCCGGTGCCGGCTCTTCCTCGGACACGATAGCGGAATCAGCCATCTCGCTACCGCCGTGGGCCGGCCCGGGGTACTTCTGTTTGGACCCACCGATCCGGCCATGTGGGCACCGCCCGGCCCCGGCATGCGTGTGATCCGCCGCGGCGCCACCCTCAACGAGATCAGCGTGCAGGATGTATTGGATGCCTTAGCCTGTCCGCCTCTGAGCCGGACAGGCTGCTAGGTCATCAATTGGATGATGCGGATGATGGGCAGGAACAGCGCGATCACGATGGTCCCGACGATGCCGGCCATGAGGACGATCATCACCGGTTCGATCAGGCTCGTCAGACTGGTCACCGCCTGATCGACCTCTTCGTCGTACATGTCCGCAACGTGACCCAGCATCGTCGGCAGCGCCCCCGTCTCTTCGCCCACCTCCACCATTCCAGCGACGACAACGGGGAAAACTCCGCCGGCCGCCAGCGGTTGCGCGACGCTCTCGCCCTCCCGCACGCGCCGGCGAACGTCCTCAACGGTTTCCGCCAGGATCAGGTTTCCACACGCCTCCCGTGCGAGATGGAGGGCCTCGAGCATGGGAACTCCGCTGATCAGCATGGTGCCCAACGTCCGGCTGAATCGCGCCACCGCGGTCTTGAGCAGGAGATCGCCCACCACCGGAAGCCGCAGCTTCAGCCGGTCGAAGGCCCGCGCGCCCCGGGCGCTGCGCCGCAGCCATCGCCCGCCCACCCAGCATAACACCGCGGCCCCGAGGATCAACCGCCAGTGATTCTGCACGCCGCGGCTCGCACTCAGCACGCCGTGCGTGAGCGCAGGCAGCGGCGCTCCCTTGAGCACGCTCAGAAAGATCTTCTCAAATCGCGGGACGACAAAGATCATCAGCGCGGCCACGATCGCGATCGCCACCACCATGATCACGAGCGGATAAACCATGGCGGATCGCACGCGGGATTCGATCCGGCCGCTCTTCTCCAGGTGGCGGGCGAGACGTTCCATTACGACCTCGATCCTGCCGCCGGATTCGCCGGCCGTGACCATGCCGACGTAAAGGCGGTCGAAGATCTTCGGGTGGCGCATCATGCCACGGGCCAGTGTGCCGCCGGAGCGGATGACATCCGCGAGACCGGTGATGACCTCCCTCCAGGCTGGATTCCGCTCCTGCCGTGCGAGCAGGTCGAGTGAATGCACGAGGGGCATCCCGGCACCGACCAAGGCGGCCAGTTGACGCGTGAAGATTATCCGCTCCTCCTTGCCCACTGCCTTCCGGTATCGCCAGGACCGCCCGCTTATCGATGCGGGGCGGGGCTTCGTGCGCGCTGCTCCGGCCAACGCCTCGTCCGGCGACTTGACCGGTGACACTCCCGTCGGGCACAAACCGCGTGCCTTGAGTTCAGCGATGGCTGTCTCCTCGCTCGAACACTCCAACTTCCCGGTGCTTGCGCGTCCGGTGATTGCTTCGATGGCGGTATAAGCAAAGGTGGTCATAGGGGATGGGGGCAGAGGACGGCATTCAGGGCCAATGGTGAAGAATCCGGACCGCGACGGTTTAGAAAAGTCTCATGACCTCCTCGGCGGTGGTAAGCCCGTCGAGGATGGCGCCCAGACCGGCGGAACGCAGTGTTTGCATGCCTTGCGCCGCCGCCAGCCGTTGCAGGGCTGCCGCCGGCGCACCGGCCACGATCAACTCCCGGAGCGGCTCGGTCATTCGCAGCCATTCGAAAATCCCCACCCGGCCCTTGTAGCCGGTTCCACGGCAGGCGGCGCAGCCGCGGCCGCGAAAAACCCCTCGGTCCACGACCATCCCGGAGTCCGGCGCCAATCCAGCCAGGAGATCCGCCGGCACATTGACATTCTCGCGGCAGGCCGGACAGATGCGACGGACCAGGCGTTGGGCCAGCACCGCCTCCAATGTGGCGCCCAATAGAAAAGGCTCGACGCCCATGTCGAGGAGCCGGGTCACGGCGCCCGCCGCGTCATTCGTGTGCAGTGTGCTCAGCACCAGATGTCCGGTCAGGGCTGCCTGGATCGCGATTCCGGCGGTCTCGAGATCCCGGATTTCGCCGACCATGAGCACGTCAGGATCCTGCCGGAGAAACGAGCGCAAGGCCGAGGCAAACGTCAGACTGATGGCCGGGTTTACCGCCAGCTGCGTGATGCCTTCGATCTCGTATTCCACGGGATCTTCGGCCGTCAGGACCTTTAGCTCGGGGGAATTGATGACGCGCAGGCAGCCGTAGAGCGTCGTCGTCTTGCCCGAGCCGGTGGGACCGGTCACCAGGAGCAAACCGTTGGGTCGATGCACGACCTCCCGGACGCCGTCCTCCACGCGACCCGGCAGACCCAGTTCCGCCAGCGTCGCCGGCGCGGACGTCTGGTCAAGCACCCGCAGGACCACGCTTTCGCCCGCCTGCGTCGGCAGCGTCGAAATTCGCAAATCGACGGATCGTTCCTCGATCGGAAAACGGATTCGTCCGTCCTGCGGCCGGCGCCGCTCCGCGATGTTGAGGCCCGCCAGCACCTTTAGTCGCGACACCACTGCGGGCGCGTCTTCCGGTGGCGGCGTCGCCACCTCGCGCAGCGTTCCATCGACGCGACAACGAACGTGGAATTCACCCTCGAAGGGTTCAAAGTGAATGTCGCTGGCGTGGTCGCGGATCGCCCGGCTGAGCACGGAATCCACCAACTCAACGATCGTCGCCGCCGCCGCCTGGGTTTCCAATTGGCTCCGGGCAGACGGAGGCTCTCCCGGCCGGGCCGTGACCGCGCGGTCGCGTTCCAGCGCTTCCCGGTCCTGGGGCCAGGCGGGTCCGGCGTAATGGACGCCAAGCAATTCCACGATCCTGGCCGGATCCGCCACGACGATTTGCACCTCGCGACCGAGCGCAAACGACATTTTGCCGGCCAACCCTGTCGCGAAGGGATCGGCCGCGGCGAGCTCGAGAGCCGCCGGTCCCACCCGCCACGGGATCACGCGGAAACGCCGCGCCAGATCCGCCGGCACCAATGCCGCGACGGGGGGAGAAAGTGCGCGCGGAAGTTCATCGAGACAAGGCAGGCCCAGGCTGGTCGCAACGACGCGCAAGAATCCTGCCCGATCGACGATCCTGCGGCGGACGACCACGTCAGCCAGCGACTCGTGGGTCGCGGCGGTGGACTCGCTCAGCCGGGTCAGGGTCGACGCCGACACGCGGCCGGATTCGCGCAAAAGCGCGGCGACGGCCTGATCGTGGCCTTCGTACATAGGGGATGTGACTGTGAAAAGTCGCGCGCAACCCGGCCGCCGGCCTGGGCCCGGCGATCGTCGGCTCGGCCGCCTACAATTCCCGCAGCTTGTAACCCATCTGGATCAGCTTCTCGCGCATCACCACCGCGTCCTGCGCCTTGTCCAGGGCTTCATCCGCCGTGACGAGTTCACGGTTCACGAGGCTCATGAGGTGGGCATCGAGCGTGATCATCCCGAGCGTGGCCCCGGTCTGGATGTCGGAGTTGATGCGGAAGGTCTTGTTCTCGCGGATCAGCGACGCAATTGAAGTCGTGTTGATCATGATCTCGAAACTGGCGATGCGTCCGCCGCCAATCTTCTTGCAGAGCACCTGGGAAAGGACGGCTTGGATGGAACTGGCCAGCTGCGTGCGAATCATGTCTTTCATGTTCGCCGGGAACGCATCGACGATGCGGTCGATGGTCTTCGC
>CAVRNM010000153.1:0-5278 GCA_963722225.1 uncultured Verrucomicrobiae bacterium | reverse complement strand
ATGTCTTCTCGGCCATAACCGCTTCCATTGATTCGAAGGTTGAATTCACCCCACTTTCGGGAAAGGCCGACGAAAGTCGGCTGGGCACGCTCAAGGTGCCGATGGATGCCAAGTTCATCATCAATGATGGACAGCACCGCCGTGCCGCGATTCTCTCGGCGATCGAGCAGAAAGACGACGTTTCTTGACGCTGTTCAGCTTGCTCTCTACGGGGCGAAAGCCCGTTGTTCCGGCCGCGGAAGGCTCGGCTAAGCACACGTTTAAGCTTCACATCGGTCCGGGTGACACGCCCGCTCCTGTTCTTACGCTGATGCTTCCCGATGAAGACTGACCTCTGGGGCTTGGCCCCTTTTTCGTCTGTCCGCGAAACCAACGGCCCTTCATCTACCGCATTTTCGGTAGATGCCCGCTGCTGCCATCTATTCACACGGTGGTTCTCTGATCATGGATCGGCCTGCCGCCGCAGGCTGGCAGTAATCAAGACAACCAACAAACATCGCCGTTTTTACGCCGGCAAAAGCACACATGCAAAGCTCCATAGAACCCTCGCAGAATGGATCGTCGTCAACTTCGTCGCGCCAATCAGCCGCTGACCAAGTTCAGGACGAACTCGCACAACTGAAACGTCAGTTAGCTGGTCGCCTTTGGCTCGGAGCAGATCGCCGACGCGGAACTTCTTCTCGTCGTAACGCTGGCCCGGACCGGAGAAATCCCCGGCCCAATCATCAGGGTGGAAGGCCTCGTAGGAAGCGTCTCTGCTCTGAAAGGCGTGCAGGTGGCTGTCGGTCCACCCGAAAGCGCGTTGGAGCGCTGTGTGGAGCTGCGGGAGTTTGAGCTTGGCCGGGACGAGCAGGCGGCGCCAGATGGCCGGCCGGATGTCGAGCAGGGTGACCTTCAGCTGCAAATGGGCGGGGGCGGGATCGAGGTGGGCACACGATTGAACCATGGGAGGAAAGGAAGTGGCTCGGTCGCTTCCGGTTTACCTGCCACAAGGCAGGGTGTGAAAAACAAAAAACAGCCGAGCCGCCGGCAAGCTACCGTGCTGCGGCAATTGGTCGAACTCATTCCAGCGTATCTGGGGCCGAAGCTGGCACGCGTTCATGGCGTGGATCAGCAGGCCCGCACCTTCAGTCCGTGGAGTCACGTCGTGGCGTTGCTCTACGCGCAGATGGCACACGCGCTCAGCCTCAATGATGTCTGCGATGCCTTGCGGCTGTGGGCCACCTCGTTGCGGGCCCTGCGCGGAGCGACGCCGCCGTCGCGCAACAATCTCAGTCATGCCAACAAGCAACGCGATGCGGCGCTGGCTGAGTCCGTCTTCTGGCACGTGCTGGAGCATCTGCAGAGCACGTTCCCAGCCTTCGGCCGTGGGCCGACCAAGGGGCTGGCCTGGCGCTTCCACCGCACCATCCATGTGGTCGATGCCACCGTGATCCAACTGGTGGCCTCCTGCCTGGACTGGGCCAAACACCGGCGGCGCAAGGCCGCCGCCAAATGCCATCTGCGGTTGTCGCTGCGCAGCCTCTTGCCTGGCTTCGTGGTCATCGACACCGCCCGGGAACACGACAACCGCCGGGCCCGGCAGCTCTGTGCCGCGCTGCACGATGGGAAAATCGTCCTCTTCGACAAGGGCTACTATGACCTCGCCCACTTCTGGGAACTGGCCCAGCGAGGCGTGTTCTTCGTGACTCGGGCCAAGGACAATCTTGCCTGCCGAGTGAAGAAGCGCTTGCCCAGGGGCGCCGATCCCCGGGTGCTCAAAGACGAACTCATTGTCTTGAAGGGGCATTACGCTCGACAGGATTACCCCGGCCTGTTGCGGCGCGTTACCGCCCGGGTGGAACTCGACGGTCAGGAACGCGTCCTGGTCTTCCTGACTAACAATCTGGTGTGGAGCGGTGGCAGCGTAGCGGACCTCTACCGCTGTCGCTGGCAGATCGAGGTCTTCTTCAAACAGGTCAAGCAGACGCTTCAGTTGGCCGACTTCCTCGGCCACACGGCCAATGCCGTGAAGTGGCAGGTCTGGATGGCTCTCCTGGTCTATGTTCTCCTGCGCTTCCAAGCTTGGCGGAGCGCCTGGATGCACAGCTTCTCGCGGTTGCTCACCCTCTGCCGGGCCGCCCTCTGGCTGCCACGCGACTTGGGTGAACTGCTCGCCCGCTATGGGACAGCAGCAGGGCGCGGCGGAAGCATCGCCCCGCCACGCCAGAGTGAGCTGCCGGGCTTCTCGGCTTATCTCATGGGACAGCACGCGTGAGACTCGATGAGGAAACACCGCGACCACATCCAAAATCCTGCATCGCACTCCGCCACGCTTCCCCTTGTTCCCCCTCTGGGATTACCGCATCATAGGCCAATGCTCACCCCCTATGGGATAGCTGTGAGTTTTTTAAGCTGGTGACTCTTTTGTGCCTTGTCGTGGTCTTGACTGATATCGGGGGATTTAGGCTGTTCTTCGGGATTTCGAGCGTAAGGGCGGATTTGGTCCTGGATCTGTCGACAATATCGGTGGTAGCGCTTTGGAACGTGGCCATTTGGCGAGCCTCCGCGCAACCCTATCGGATATGCCAAGCTGTCCGTCGCAACCCATCGCGGTTTCGGAACCGGGGCCCGGCGCTGGCTAAGAATGTACGCATGCTTGTTTCGTGGCCCAGACTGCCACCCCAGGCGGCTCAAAAAAGCGAGGTCACGTCATCGGCACGTAATCCGGCGCCGAACCCAGCGCACGCAGTCGCGCAGGCGTCGCGACGCCTGTCGTGCGCAGTTGGCGCGTCGTAATCGCCGCGGCCATGTTCGCCAGCGTGGCCGCTTCAAGAGGCGCCGCGCCCGCCGCGAGCGCGGCGGCCAGCGCAGCCAGCGCAGTGTCGCCCGCGCCGACGGAATCGATCGCCCCAGGAAGTTTGATCCCGGGGATGTCATACACTTCGCCTGCCGCCGCCAACGCGAGACCGTGCTCGCCGCGGGTCACCAACACCGGTCGATGCTGCCGCGCTTCTAGCGCCGCGGCGAAGCGAGGCGCGGCTTCCGGGGTGCGCGCGTTGCCGCGCTCGCCGAGAAGCCGCGCCGCTTCCCGCAGGTTCAGCTTGAGTGCGGCACCCGAAAAGCTGCCGACGTGATCGCGGGAATCGACGATGAAAAGCGTGCCCGGGCTCCGGCTCACCAGGGCATTGATCTCCAACACCAGACCGGATGACCAACCGCCGGGCACCTGCTGGTTGATGACCACCACCGGGCAGCTCGAGACCGTCGATTCAAGGCGCACGAGCAGCTCCCTTTCGATATCTGCGGGTAGCTCTTGGCCGATCCCAAAATCGAAGCGATTCATTTCGACCGCACGGTTGTAGGGCTTGGCATAAACCAGCGTCTGCCAACCGGGCGGACCGCGCACCACGTTGCTGACCGGCAAACCGCGCCGGGTGAACTGTCGCAACAGTTCATCGCCGAACAAATCGCCACCCACCCAACCGATTACCGCGGCCACCTGTGCCCCCAACGCCGCCAGGTTGACGGCCACGTTGCTTCCGCCACCCGGCGAATAGCGTTGCGTCTTAACGCGGTACGCATCGAGTCCGGTCTCAAGCGACGTTTCGCTGGGAGTGGAATCGAGTTCCCAGTAGGCATCGAGAAACAAGTCGCCGAACACCGCAACCTTCGCGGATGGCAGGCGGTTCAGCAGCTGGTCGAACCATGGCGAACCAGCGAGGAGTGCTGGGTTTTTCATGGCGCTTTCGGGCGGCCTAGACGTTGAACGCCAGTCGCGACCTATGGCTGGCGCACCTCCTGCCCCGCAGGGGGAGTGACAGCCCGGGCGTCGACTGCGCTGCCTGGCTGGGCTGGTTTTTCATCTCTGCTCCTTAACGACGATTGCTCTGGCCAATAGAGCGAACACAAGAAGTGCCGCTGCTGTGTACCATGCTCCAATGCTGAACTGCTGACGCGCATACTGTGGGATGAATATCCCGCCGCAAACGAGCAAGGCTGCAAGTCCTGCGTAGACCCGCATGCCATAAAGAAAGACGAACGGAATGTAGTGTGCGCCCAGCAAAATCATCATTGCCGGATAGAACAGGTCGACGCTGTATCGGACCACGGGGAAAAGTAATAACATCGAGACAGGGAGGACAAAAGCGACCTGCATGCCAAGCCACTTAAGCTCGTTGGTCTTGCTCAACGCGGGAGCTCGATTAAAGCACGCAAGCAATTCGGTGAGCGGAAAGATGAGGAAGCCGCCCAATACCAATGCTGCGATCGCTGCGGAAGATGAAACAAAGACGGCCAAAGACGCCGATATTGCCCAAATGGCAGACGAGACGAGTTGCCCGTAAAAACCGCCGGCAAAATGAGAGCGTATTTCTTTTTGTGCATCAGCGATGTTCATGGAAGTTTTTCGCCCAACGTTACCGATGATAAGCCACGACCACGGATGGCGCTCAACCAATTAGTGAGTTATGAGATTTGAGGGGCGGGTCTCTTTTTGGACTATGCCAGGGCGCCAGCCTTGTTTTCGGGTCTCCCTTAAGGACTGCAGCGCTGGCAAGACGCTGCTCGTGGAGCTGGTGGGACAACCCTTTCCTGGCTCAAGGCGTTATTGGCTGCGGGTGGACGGACGCAATGCCAACCCTCTTCCCGAGGCGAACTTGACCACGGCGTTCCATCGACTTCAAAGTTGGCTGGTCAAGCAAGGGTACCGTAGAAACGCCCCATCAGGGCTTGCTTCAATTCCCGAGTGGCGAATCCAGCGGACACCTTCTGGCGATTGGGTGCGCGATCTTGGGTGCTGCCGTCACGGAGCCATTTCGACTTTCGAGAGCAACGATGCGTCCCCACCCGGCAGTTGCTGATAGATAAACTGGCGGTAACGTTCGTCGCCGTCGACGTATAACTTCAGCCAGGAAACAACGTAACGACTGATGATTTGGCGCTGCTCCTCGGTCGGGCAGCCCTCGCTTCTGGATAGAATCGTAAAAGTCCGCGTCCGCTGAGCCGTTCGCCGCGCCGTGATGTCCTCCTTTTATCTCCAGGTACATTTTATGGGTTGACGCCGGGATGCTCGCGTAGAACGGCCGAGCATGACGGGATGCCGCCGCAAGTTTATCTTTTTCGCCTGCGATGATCAGGGTGGGAACGATGATCTTGGAGAAGGCTTTCGGGGCCCAGCACCAGGGCATGAGCGCAATGACGGCCTTGAGCTCCGTTCCGTGCGCCTCGGCCGCGATCAACGCCGCACCGCCGCCCATCGAATGCCCCAACACCGCCAGCCGCTGGGGATCAACCTTCG
>CAVRNM010000152.1:0-11877 GCA_963722225.1 uncultured Verrucomicrobiae bacterium | reverse complement strand
CCTCCATGCTAAACAAACGGCGGACGCCGTTTGGTTGGAGAACGAATATGACAAAGAAAACTCTTATCGTTGAATCGGTCGGGCGTCCTACCCGACCATCACAAAATAGTGGCTAACCCGCTGCCTCAGCCCGCGCCACCCACGCCAGGCCCAGATACGACGCCCAAAAAGATGTTGCCCAAGTCCATCCCAAATGGCGCCAGCCATTTGAATAGGAGCGCGGAGAACGAAGTTCGCCGGGCTCCTACGGCAGCTCGCAGGCGCCGCCGGCGCACGCGACGACCTGCTTGAGCTCGGTCAGGTCCTCCTCTTCCCGCAGCAGCGTGTAATCGACCGGCTCGTACGTCAGGGAATTCCACTTGGCAATGTCCTCGAGCGTGGTCACCGCTTCGCGGGGCGCCTGGGCATAAGCCTTGTCCCCCTGGTCCTGCAACAGCGCCACGCCGGTGAAATGCCGTCGGTTCTCCCAGATGAAATCGCTCACCGCCGGCCATTCGTCGGCGCACACCGAGATCGTGCACGAGACATTATGGTGCAGGCCGGGGGAGAATCTCTCGTGGCGGCGCCCCGCCTGCACCCAATGCAGCTGCACGAGGCGGACATACTCCAAGTGCTTCACCGCCGACAGATCCTCGCGATAAATGCCGAAAGCCGGCCCTTCCACGGGGAAAGTGATGACCTCGGTCCGGCCGTTCGGATCGTACACACTCGGTTCGACCATGTGCGGGTTGGCCCGCTTGAAATGCTGGAAGATCGGGTCGTAGACGTTGGTCTGGACGCGGCGGAAATAGCGCAGCGCATGATGCGGATGCAGTCCGCTGCTCGTCCCCAGCAGGAGGCTCGCGGTGCCCTCGGGCTTCACGCAGGTGGTGCGGGCGGCGGGATTGATGCCCAGCGCCCGGGCCACCACCGCGTTGACCGCCTTCACCACGGCCGCGCCGGTGCGCAACACCTCCGCGTCGAGCATCACGTCGGGCCGGTCCAGCACGCCGCAAAGGGACACGCCGAGCAGCGCCTCGCGCTCGGTGATCACCCGCGAAACCGGCGACAGGTAGTTGAAGCTGGTATAGCCGGCCTGCAGCGTGCCGATGATCGCGGCATGCGCGCAAAGCTCGTAGAATCGCGCCGGCGTTTCCGCCGCCGCCGCTGACACCGTCGTCAGATTGCAGAATTGTACTCCGGTCAGCGTCTCCCCTTCGCGCAGATTCCCGGCATAGCCAAGTTCGCGGAGGCGGGCGATCGCTCCGGCATCGAGCTTGAGCCGCGGATGCAGGCCGATCTCCACGCACGGATTCGCGCCATACTCAGGATCTTCGACGAAATAGAAACCGGGCTCGCCGAACGCCTTTTGCGCCTCGAACAGCTTGTTGAACTGCGCACGGGTCGCCTCGGCGCGGACAATCACCGCGGAATTGTTGCTCGCCGTCCGCTGGGGGTGGTCCTGAAACCAGTTGCCCGTCTTGGCCGCGGCCATCTCCTCGTCGTCGGCGGAAAACAGGCAGATGGTCGCGGACCGGCGCACCCCGCCCGACAGCACGGCCTTGGCCGCCCACATCAGGATGTCGTAGGCCTCGATGGGACGCAGGCGGCGGCCGGCGGCGCGCTGCACGATGTGCTCGATCCGCGTCAGCGAATGGAACAGCGGCTCAGGACCGGGGGCCTTGCCGCCGGACGTGCGCAAGGGCGCGCCGGCCGGCCGGATGGCCGAGTAATCGAAGATGACGCGGCGCCCGTCGACCGCCGCGAGCATCAGCTGATGGAGCGCATCCGCCCAGCCCTCGATTGTATCCGGGACAAGGAACGTGGCCACGGGAGCGTTAAAACGCAGCGGCGCAAGCGGCGGCAGCTTGTCCACGTGCGCGCGCTGGACCGAAAAACCGACGCCGCACCCGCAGAGCAACAGGTACAAAGTCTCGCGAAACGCCTCCAGCCGGTCGATGTACGTGAACGCACAATTATAGATGCGCGCATGCTTCTTGAGGATCGCCTCGCCGCCGAACTGCAGGCTGCGCATCGAGGGCAGGACTTCGCGCCGTTCCGCCGCGGCAAACGCCGAACGGATGCCTTCGTGGAGCCGCCCCAGCCGGCCGATCCGGGAGAGATCCTCCGGAGTAACATCCCCCGCCGCGAGCGCGGTGAGCGCCGCATCGCCGAGGGAAGTGTCGGCATAATGGGCCAGATGCATGTCGCGCACCCGGGCCACGGCTTCCGCCCAGGTTTCGCGGCGCCGGAGATCCGCAGAATAACGGGCGTAGCGCGAAATCGCGATGAAGTCTTGCAGGCCGCTGACGGGATGGCAAATGGGCAAGGCAGAGCTGTCCATAGTGAGAAAGTGGGTATGAGGAAGGTAATGGCGAATCTGACACGCCGCTAAGCGGCTCAAGCTGCTTCAGCCTGGGAGGACATACTACCTGTAGTGGTTTCAGCCATGGTCAACCACAACGTATGGGGTAACCTGCATTATTATACTTTCTGATAGGCATGTGGACCCCGGTGATTACCGAAGGCTCCGGCCCACCTAGGAGCGATGGGATGAAAACAGATAAGCGAGCCTTCTCGGCAGGTTTTGTGCGTCAGCTTTCGGATTTCCATGTCATCCATCCCTTCGCCGGTACAATGCAGCCGAAAGAGTCTGTCCGGGCTCGACGGTTGGGCAAATCGAAAACGTCCGGTGCCGGCGTGGCATGATTCCAGCGGGAAGGACCCGGCGACGACCGCCGGCGCCAAGTCCCTTCTGCTCGGCGATCCGAAAGCGGTGGCGGAGCAGTTCCGGCTGAAAAGGCCACCCGGCGCTGCAGGAAGAATTCCCGGATTTGGCGCTCGGGTCGAAATCCGCGAAACCGGCCGCCCGTTCTGCCGTCTCACTAAAGCACCGCCGCAACCGCCAGCCATCAGGCCAGGCGATCTTGATACCATCAGCGACCGCCGTGAACTCAGCGGCAAAACCATCGATTTAGTGCTCAAGAATAGCCTCCCTGTACCTATTTTGTAACTGGTAAATTCGCACAACTATGCTATCTTTCCTACAACATGAATAAAAAACTATTCCCAGGATTATTGGATGCAGTGATGCAGAAAAACGGCATCAATCAGGTCCAGCTGCACAAGCTGACCGGCATCGCAGTTTCGCGCATCAATAATTACCTCCAAGCCAAGTACCGCACCATCAAACCGGCTCACATTCAGGCGATTTGTGAGAAAGTCACGAGCGACAATCCGGAGCGGGCGGAGCTGGTTAAGACTTACCTGCTCGATCTCCTGCCCGACGCCATGAAGAACGTGATCGAGATCAAGGCGCTCACCAGCGTCCGCGATTTCGAGGACTGGTACCTCCGCCGCAACCGCCTGCCGCGTGATTTTGCCGGCGAATTCGAGGATCTCTACAAGATGTGCGTTTCGTTCCCGCGGGTCCGCGTTCGCACGGGCGACTGGATCCAGCTGATGAAGGAATGCTCGGCGAAATAGCATTTTCGTCCGATCCGGCCGGACGGCGCCCGCCGCCGTTCGCCGATTAATTCTTTTCAGTCTTCCCAAGGACGCGCACTCTTGCGGGGTGCGCGTCCTTCTTGCGTTCGACAAGTTCAAAGAGTCCCTGACCGCCCGCCAGGCCTGTGAGCTGGGTATTCGTGCGCTGCGCGGCTGCCAACCGGGCTGGCAGACCGATCCCTGTCCACTGACCGACGGCGGGGAGGGATTCGCTGACATCCTCACGACGGCGGTGCGCGGCCAGCGCCGGACGTTCCCGGTCACCGGGCCGCGAGGTGGCCTGGTCACCGCCGGCGTCGGGCTGGTCCTGCCGTCTCAGATCCCGGCACCGGCCCGGGCGTTCCTCCGGCTGCCCGAGGACGCCGGGCCGATCGCAATTATTGAAATGGCGGCGGCCAGCGGACTCGGCCTCCTCCCCGCGGAACAGCGCGATCCGTGGCAGGCCACGACCTACGGCACCGGTCAGCTCATCCGGGCGGCGGCGAAACTGGGCTGCGCCGGCATCCTGCTCGGCGTTGGTGGCAGCGCCACGGTTGACCTTGGACTGGGAGCGCTCTCCGCGCTCGGGCTCGAGTTTCGTGGTCCTGATGGCGCCAAGTTCCGCCCCCCCTTGCCCGTGCACGGCGACCGGATCACGCAGATCGAGGGCGAAGTGTTCTCCTCCGTTCCGCCCATCTGCATCGCCTGCGATGTCAGCAACCCGCTGCTGGGATCCGCCGGCGCCACCACCGTCTTTGGTCTGCAGAAAGGTCTGCGCCGGGAAGACCAACCCCGCCTGGAGGCGGTCATCGCCCGGCTCGCCCGCCTGCTGGGCGACCATTATGCCCGGCCGTCGAGCCTGGCGGAAACGCCGGGAGCCGGAGCCGCAGGAGGTCTGCCCTTCGGCTTGATGGCCGGAACGAACGCCCGGCTGGTTCCCGGTTTTGCCTTGGTTTCGGCGTGGCTCGATCTGGAGAGGCGGATGGCGGCAGCGGACATCGTGATCACCGGGGAAGGCTCCTTTGATGTCACCTCGCTCGCCGGCAAAGGGCCTGGCGCCGTGGCTGCGCGCGCGCGCGCCCTGGGCAAGCAGGTCCATGTCTTCGCGGGAAGACTCGGGGAAGGACTCCCAAACGAGGCCTGGCAGCTCCATGCCATCACACCGCCAGACTATCCGGTCGATGAGGCAATGCGCAAAACACCCGACTTCCTGATCCGAAGCATCCAGGCTGCGTTCTAGCCCGCATATTTCACAGCCTTTGCCGTCACCCCGATCGTTCTTCTGCTGGCGGTTCCTCTGCTGGCGGCAATCAGAGGATATGCGGGCTTAGGACCGATTCCGGCTCGACGCCCCGTCGGTTCCCGACAGAGTGATTCGGTCCATGGCAGCGAATTCCCGTTTGAGAGGCCCAGCCACTCTCACCGCCATCCTCTTCTTCCTGATCGGCCTCGCCGGCTGTTCGTCGGCCCCGCCGCGTAGCACGCCCCCTGCCCAGGTCGCTAAGGAGAATCGCCCGCCCGCCGCCATTGTTCCTCCACCCGGCCTGCCTCCGGTTCAACCGGTGAGAATCTTTCCGATCATGCTCGGCATCGACGTGCTGGAAAGCGACGGCTTCGCCGCCGTCCGGGGCAAGCGCATTGGGTTGCTGACGCACGCCGCGGGCGTCAACCGCCGGGGTGAAAGCACCATCGACGTCCTGCGGCAAGCGCCCGGGGTCAAACTCGTGGCCCTCTTTGCCCCGGAACACGGCCTCTACGGAACCGAGGAAGCAGGCAAGAACCTGCCCGGCATCGTCGACGCACGCACCGGTCTGCCCGTCTATTCGCTTTACGGCAAGATCCGCAAGCCAACCAAGGCGATGCTCAAGGGACTGGATGCGCTCGTGATCGACCTCCAGGACATCGGCGTGCGCAGTTACACGTATGTGAGCGCCATGCGTTATGCGTTGGAGGGCTGCTTTGAGAACAACGTGGAAGTCATCGTTCTCGACCGCCCCAATCCACTAGGCGGGCTGATTGCGAACGGGCCGCCAATGGAGGCCAGCCTGCTCAGTTACGTCGGGGCGTTCCGCGTCCCCTATGTCCACGGGCTGACCATCGGCGAACTCGCCCGCCTGGCCGTCGCCGTTCCCGGCATGCTCGCCGTGCCGGAGGCGATGCGCTTGAAGGGCCGCCTCGTCGTCGTGCCCATGCGCGGCTGGCATCGCTCCATGCGCTGGCCGGACACCGGCCTCCGGTTTGTGGGCACGTCGCCGTTCGTGCAGGATTTCACGGCCTGCGTCGGTTATGCGATGAGCGGCCTCGGCTGCGAAATCGGCGGCTTCACCCATGGCAGCGGGGGTCTTCATCCGTTCCTCGCCTTCCGGGGAAAGACGAGCGAGCAGCTCCAGAAGGAACTGGATGCGCTCAAGCTTCCCGGTCTCGTTTTTCACAAGGCTACCGTGCTCGACGCCAACAAGAAGCCGTCCGCCGGCGTGCAAGCCGAAGTGACCAACTGGGCAGCCTGGCAGCCGACCGATCTGAGTTTCTACATGATGCGGTTGTCTTGTAAATGGAGCGGCGCGAATCCTTTCGCCAAGGCCCCCGCCGAAAAAGTCGCCCTGTTCCGGAAGCTGGTGGGTTCCGACGACTGGTGGAATGCGCTCAGCCACGACGGGGCCAAAGTCAATGTCGAGGGGTTCCTGGCCAACTGGCGCCAGCGGGCGCAGATTTACCAACAGCAAGCCCGGCGCTATTGGCTCTATCCCGAATAGCCGCCAGGAGCCTGTCGGGCTTCGCCCTCCATGCTCCTCAACAAACGGCGGACGCCGTTTGGTGCAAAGGGCGACTTTCCGCCCTTCTCCTCCGGCGGGTTTTGAAGCCTCGCGCTCCACCGGCATTCGGACGATGCGCTTCCCCCGGCCCGTGGCGGACCTTCTGAAGGGGTTTCCCTGCGGTCGGTGTTATTCTATTCACAGCCACCATCTCCGATTCCCTCCCGCGTCTGAATCTTGCCTCCTCCCGCACCTCCCGATAGCGTGTGCGGCTAGCAGCAGAAACGAAGACCATGCCTCCCCCACCCGATCCCCTTGATTCCCTCCTCGACCGGTGGAAAGATTCTCCGGAACCTCCGCCGCATCTGCCGACCGAGGTCTGGCGCCGCATTGCGGTGATCGACAACCGGACGGAGCGGATCGCGCTGCTCCCCCGGATCGAGACCGCCTTCCGCCGCCCGTCATTCGCGATCGCGTTTGTCGCGGCCTGCATGCTGCTCGGTCTGTTTCTCGCTGAGATCCGCCTGGCGCGCCTGCAAGAGGAGCGCGGCGCACAGATCGCCCAAAGCTATCTGCGATTGATTGATCCGCTCATGGGCAAGTCGACGATCAAGGTCGCCTCCAACCAGCCATGAAACGCACTCTTTTCATCGTCCTCCTCGGTCTGACCGCGGCCGGGCTGGCGCATTTCGGCTGGTTCATTTCCCAGCAGCCGTGCCGGGCCAATGGTCTCGACTGCCAGCTCCAATGGATGAAGGTCGAACTAAAGCTATCCGACGGACAATTCGCCCGGATCAAAGCCATCCACGAACAATCAAGCCCCCGCCTGCTGGCGCTGGCGGCACAGGTGGCCCGAATGCGCGAGGAATATGATGCGTTCGAACATGAGCGGACCACCTCCGGGCAGATCGATTTCCTCGAATTCGCGCATTTCGTTGAACAACGTCGGACCATCAACCGTGAATGTCTCACCTCGACTCAGCGTTTGGTTGCCGATGCCGCCCGGGTCATGACGGTTCAGCAACGGGAAAGGTATCTCGGGCTGCTGGGCCCTGTCCTCCAAACCGGAGCCCATCTGTCATCAATTGAGGTGCCGCCGGGCCTCCCCGTGAACTCCGACCCCGTCAGCGATCAAGCCGGACTGCAGGCCCTGCAGGAAGGGCGAGACAGCGCGCTTGACGATTTGATCGCCCGGTGGCAGACGCCCCTTGTTCGCATTCGCCTGGCGCTACCTGCAGAATCGGACCGATGCGCACGACCTGGTCGCCGAGACCTTTGTTCGGCTGCACCAGCAGCGGGACCGCCTGCGGCCGGATACCAATCTGTCCGCCTGGCTGTTCACCACGCTTTCCAATCTCTGCCACAACCACTACCGCTGGCGACGCCGCCATCCCACCGTCAGTCTCGACGCTCCGATCGATCGCCCGGATACCTCCGCCCATGAGACGGTCCCTTCCGCCAGCGTCCGCGCCCGATGCGGCATTGGAACACGATGAAGCCTGCGCAGCCGCTCCGGGCCGCCATCGATCGCCTGCCGCATGATCTCAAGAGCACGCTGCTGCTCCACCATTACGAACAGCTTTCCTACCGCGAAATCGGCGCGGTCGTCGGCTGCTCGGAGCGGGGCGTCGAAACCCGCCTCTACCGCGCGCGGCAGCGTCTGCGCGAAGAGCTGGCCGGCTTCCTGCGCGAGACCGCGAGCGTTTAGGAGCCTGTCGGGCTTCGCCCTCCATGCTGCTAAACAAACGGCGGACGCCGTTTGGTGCAGAACCGAATCTTTCCTTCGGATCCAAAGCATAAGAGCTGAACTTCTGTGCGGGCCTTCGATTGGCGCCGGGCGGAGAATCCAGCAAATGCCGGTCGCGATCGGCCTCCCCCAAAATGGCGCAGCCATTCCTAACTAGCAGCGCGGAGGACGAAGTCCGACACGCTGCTAGTGCGAGCCGAAATTGAACACCTGGGTCGCCCTGACCAAAACCGGTTTCCCATTGCGGGTGGGAGGTTCGAACTTCCATTGGCGCAACGCCTCGATCGACAATACCGTCAGATCACTGTTGTCATGCGAAGATACAGAAGGCATTCGGGCCACACCCGTTTCATCAATGTAAAAATCGACCGTGACCTTGCCCCGCACACCTTTATTGGCCAATTCGGCCGGATACTGCGGCGCGATGGCGGCCAGAGGCGTGGGAATCCGGTCCAAGTCCCGCAGCGAGCAGGGTTCGTAGACGTTGCGGTTGGAGGCGAGAATCGTGGCTCTCGCCCGGAGATCCATCATGGTCGTGGATACCACGACGCCCTTGGCCTCGAAATAAAAATAGATTTCGATCGTCGTGCCGACGGGCTCACCGCGCAACCGGGCCGGAACAAACCTCCATTGCTTGATGGAATCCACAGCCTCGCGCGCAAGCTCGGGATGGGAATACGCAATCACCATCCAATCAACGAGTTTCCCATTTACATCGGTGCTTATTGCCACCTGGGCTTGCCCGTTGGTCACACCCGCCTGGGTGAGCTGGAAAGGGAAAACGGGCTCGCACGTCTGCACGATGACCAACGACTGCCATTCGGGAACAATCGACCCCAGCTGGCCAAATGCAGGCCCGGCGAGCAAAAGCCCGCACCCTAGGAGCAATGCCGAAAGTTTTTTCATGGTGTCGAGGTGCGGCGACCATAACACCGGTCTGGCGGATATCCCTTCATGCGCCAGTGGGGCGCATCTCCCGATTGACGGTAAAGCAGGCAACAAACCTGCGCCATCGGTGATGAACGAGCGGTCGCGTTTCGTAGCGCAGGCTTCCAGCCTGCAACCCATGCAGCCAGGGATGGCTGCGCTACGTTCGGAATCACCGACAATCGGGAGATACGCCCGCGGCAGTACTGGTTGAACATTCGAGTTCGCAATGCCCACGTCACCTGCTATCGGGATTGCTTATCAATCCTCCACCCCTGACCTTCCATGCCGCGTCCAATCACGCTCTTCACCGGCCAATGGGCCGACCTGCCGCTTGCCGAACTTGCCCCGGCGGCCAAGCGCATGGGTTATGACGGCCTTGAACTCGCCTGCTGGGGCGACCATTTTGACGTCGATCAGGCTGCCTCGTCAAAGCGCTACTGCCGGGAGAAATGGCAGTTGCTGACCGACCACGGGCTGACCTGCCACGCGATCTCCAATCACCTCACCGGGCAGGCGGTGTGCGATCTGATCGACGAACGCCACCGCTCCGTCCTTCCGCCCGATGTCTGGGGCGACGGCCAGCCGGAGGGGGTGCGTCGCCGGGCGGCGAGAAAAATGATCCGCACCGCGCAGGCGGCCCGGCGTTTCTTCGATCTTCGCCCGGGACCACCCGGCGCCGCGGGCACGCCGGCGATTGTCAACGGTTTCACCGGTTCCAGCATCTGGCACGCCCTTTACGCATTCCCGCCCACGGCGCCGGACTACTGGGAAAAGGGCTTTCGGGATTTCGCCCGGCGCTTCGGCCCGATTCTCGACGCCTTTGACCGCGTCAACGTCAACTTCGCCCTCGAGGTGCATCCCACGGAGATCGCCTTCGATGTCGCCTCGGCGGAACACGCGGTCGCCGCCGTCCAAGGGCACCGCCGTTTCGGGTTCAACTACGATCCCTCGCATCTGGGCTACCAGGGCGTGGATTATGTGAAGTTCATCCGCGTATTCGGGCCTAGGATACACCACGTGCACATGAAGGACGTGTGGTGGGGACACGGCGACGGGTCGGTGGGCGTGTTTGGCGGCCACGTGGGTTTTGGCGACCCGCGCCGGTATTGGGATTTCCGCTCGCCCGGGCGGGGGGACATCCGGTTTGAGGACATCATCGTGGCGCTGAACGACGTCGGCTACCGCGGCCCGCTCTCCGTCGAATGGGAGGACATCCGCATGGACCGGGTCCACGGGGCCACCGAGGCGGCCGCCTTTGTCCGCCGTCTCGATTTCCCCACCAGCGCCCGCGCGTTCGATGCGGCCTTCGAGAAGCAGCCCTAGCCGGCCGCAACCGTTTTCCCATCATGAGTGTCAAGATCGGCATTATTGGCGCGGGCGGCATGCTGCGGTATCATGCGGCGGGTTTCCGCTCCGCCGGCGCGGACGTCGTGGCGCTCGCGGACCTCAACGAGGGCGCCGCCCGGAGGGCCGCGGCCCGCGAGGGCGTGGCCCGGGTCTTTGGCGACGCCGGCCGGATGCTGCGGGAATGTCCGGAGCTCGACGCCGTGTCCGTCATCGTGCCCAACAAATACCACGCGCCCGTCGCCCTGCAGGCGCTCCGGGCCGGCCGGCACGTCTTCTGCGAAAAGCCTCCGGCGTTGAACGCGCGCGAGGTCCGCGCGATGGCCGCCGCCGCCGCCAAGGCGAAGAAGACCCTGATGTTCAATTTCAACAATCGCGCCCGGCCCGAGACGTGCGCGATAATGGACTACATCCGCCGGGGGCAGGTCGGCCGCGTGAACTCGGCGCAGGCGAAATGGATCCGGCGCACCGGCATCCCGGGGTTCGGGGGCTGGTTTACCACCCGGGCCCTCTCCGGCGGCGGGCCGCTGATCGACCTGCTGCACATGCTCGACCTTGCGCTCTATTTCATGGGTTACCCCGAGCCCGACTGGGTGCTGGCGCAGACCTTCCGCGATTTCATCCAGGACCAGTCCTTCAAGGGCCCGTGGGGCATTCCCGACGTGGCCAAGGGGGTAACTGATGTCGAAAGCGCCTGTCACGGCTTCGTGCGATTGAAGACCGGCCAGGTGATCTCGCTGCAGATCTCCTGGGCCGAACTGGTGAAACGCGAGGAGGTCTCGGTGACCTTCCAGGGCACGAAGGCGGGCGGCGTCGTGCAGCGTTTGTTCGGGAGCGACGGCCTCGATCAGACGGCGATCGACACCTGCGAACTGTACGTCCAGGAACACGGCCGCTCGGTCAACCGCACCATCGTGGTGCCGCCCGACGAGTCGATGGGCCGCCTCGGGTCCGCGGCCAATTTCGTCCACACGCTGGAGGGCCGCGCTCCTCCCCTCAACACCCCTGACCAGGCGCTGACCCTGATGCGCATCATTGACGCCGCCTACGCCTCCGCCCGCACCGGCCGGCCGGTGAAATGCTGAGCGCAACGACGAGAACCCGGCCGGTCGCACCGGGACACGGTTCCCGCCCGTTCAACCCCTGATCTCCTCATTCCCGTGAAACCTGACCTACGTCCGGGCGTAATCCTCCCCGTGGCACTTCAGGCGGGCCAGAAAGGAGTTCGCCCCGTGATTGGGTGCGTGACTGGAATCTGGCCTGAGAGGGGACAAAAGGGACTTGTAGAGCGGGGGGTCGCCGCACCCCGCCTTCCGATTTCATCATCTCTGGTTTGGCGGGGTGCGGCGACCCCGCCCTACATCCGGCTGCTTTGGCCAGATTCCAGTTACACACCCCCGTGATTTTACCAGACCATTAATTGGTTGGTCGATGCGAAAGCCGGGCGTACACGAGACGCGACATATTACACTGTTGCTCAGACAGCTGCACCCCGTCGTGAGTATTCAAGAGAAGAACATAAGCGGCTCCGAGAGCGCCCGCGGCGATTCTACGGTGGGGGAGCGATCGGTAAAGTCGAAAGTTTCATCCGCATGCGAACACTCTTGATCAACGCGCCCGGGCTGCTGCTGAGCAACA